>DXKH01000040.1 GCA_019415335.1 Citrobacter sp.
GTGGAGAATAAGCTGCACTGGCGTCTGGACGTGGTAATGAATGAAGACGACTGCAAAATAGGAAGAGGAAACACCGCAGAATTATTTTCAGGGATACGGCACATCGCTATTAATATTTTGACGAATGATAAGGTATTCAAAGACGTAAGATGCGAAAAGCAGCCATGGACAGAAACTACCTGGCGTCAGTCCTTGCGGGGAGCGGGCTTTCGTAATCTTGCCCTGATCCCCTGACTAACCGTAACGAATGCATTAACAGCAGATGCCTGATGTGGGATAGCTGCCAGTTTAAGTTCTTGCTTCACTCTGGCTGCTACCGTCTCTGCTTCCGGCAATGTTGCATTAAAAAGTATGATGACAAACTCTTCGCCACCATAACGGACAACAACATCCTCCGACTGGCGAGTTGAACGCTGTAGAGCGTCGGCAACTTGTATTAGACAACGATCCCCAGCAGGATGCCCGTAAGTGTCGTTGTAACGTTTAAAAAAATCGACATCCAGCATAATAAGAGCAAATGACCCGCCGTTATCTATCGCGTCGTGTAAGATACTGTTCATTGCACGTCGGTTTGCTATCCCAGTTAAAGGATCACGATGTGCTAATGCATCAAGGCGATTAATTAACTGGTTGTTATAACTGTTTTGTACCCATGCTTCTTCAAACCAACGTAACAAAATGAGTCGCCCACCATATAGCGCCAGTGAAAAAATACACCATACAACAGCAAAATGAATATTGATCTGTTGATTAAGCATAAGACTCGCTATTGGAGTGGTGAACCATAAGGGAATGACAAATGCAAGCAATGATGGGGTATGGAAATAAAGTGCGACAACGCCACTAAGCATTAATAATACACATAGTGGATAAGCAAACTGCAGCGTCCAGTACGCAATAAAGTGATAACTACACCATGACCATAGCAGGCTCAGGGCAACTAATAGCACCTGGATAGGTAATGTTTTTTGCCGAGGGATGAGTAGTAAACCACTGCAAATCAGCAGAATACCCGTTGCAGATATATCAATAGAATGTATAAGGCTTTTTTCATTTAACCAGGGTGGAGTAAGGTCATTAAACAGAACACGGCGCAGCAAAATTATCAATGCAAAACTGACATTGATAAAAGCAAACCATGGCAAACTAATCGTCATGCCGCGAATAACCATATCGCGGCGGGTTTTCCATGAGTGATGCGTTTTTCTTCGTTCAGCCATTTTTTAACCAAAAAAGGGCAGGATACCTGCCCGGTATGCAGTAAATTTATGGTGTCACTATATTGAACCAAAATTCAAAATTATCCATATAACCTAACAGCTCGTTGAGTTTTTCCGCATTGCCAGTAATTTTGACATCTTCTTTGGCCGTGGCTTCTTTCAGCGTCTCTTCTTTCAGTACAATTTTGTTCAATACATCACGAGACAGAGTGATAGTGGCATCAGCATCCGAAGCCTCTACACCAGCGGTATGATTGAGAACACCATTTTCAAGCTCCACTTTATAGGTGCCGCCATCTTCACCAAAATCGAAATTCAACACGGTTTTGGCATCTGCCGCTTTCTCACCATTAATATGGACGGCAAGATAATCAAAGAACATCTCCGGCGTCATCGCACGCACGGTGTCTGGGCTGGCAGTATTTGGTGTTGGTAATTTTTGTACGCCATTACGCAATTCCTGTGCGCCAGTGAGATAGAAATTACGCCACGGCCCAGATTCAGCCTGATAGCCTAACTGCTCAAGCGCATCAGCTTCCAGATTTCTCGCTGCCTGGTTGTTTGGATCGGCAAACACCACCTTACTAACAACTTGGGCAACCCAGCGGAAATTACCCTGGTCATAATCCTGTTTGGCTTTCTGTAAAATGGCATCAGCACCGCCCATATACTCGACGAATTTTTTTGCGCCTTCTTCTGGCGGCAGTTCATCAAGCGTCGCGGGGTTACCATCAAACCAGCCGAGATAAAGCACGTAAGTTGCTTTCACGTCATGACTTACCGAACCGTAATAGCCGCGATTCGCCCAGGTATTAGCCAGTGAAGAGGGCAGTTTAAAGTTTGCGGCAATTTCATCACGGGTCATCCCTTGATTTGCCATACGCAGAGTTTGATCATTGATGTAACGATACAAATCACGCTGGCTTTTAAGCAGTTTGACCACGTTATCGTTGCCCCAGCTTGGCCAGTGATGTTGAGCGAGAATAATCTCGGCTTTATCTCCCCATAAATTGAGAGCTTCGTTAATATATTTTGACCACGGCAGCGGTTGGCGAATTTTAGCCCCACGCAGCGAATAGGTGTTATGAAGGGTATGCGTAACATCTTCGGCGGTTTCGATCAGTTTCTTTTCTTCAATAAACCACAGCATTTCAGAAGGTGCTTCAGAGCCTGGCGCCATCAAGAAATCATAGGTCAACCCGTCAATAGTTTCTTTTTGTCCGGTTTTGGTGATGTAGTTAGTAGGAGCAATCAACGTGACCGTTCCTGCTGAAGTGGTTGTTCCCAGTCCCGCGCCAACCTGGCCTTTAACATCAGGTTTCAATAAGTTGCCATACATATAACTGGCTCGTCGGCTCATCACATTGCCAGCCATAATATTTTCGGAAACGGCTTCCTCCAAAAATCCGGCTGGCGCGTAGATTTTAACTTTGCCTGATTTAACGTCAGCTTCATCAATTACGCCGCGAACACCACCGTAGTGATCGACATGACTGTGTGTGTAGATAACCGCTACTACCGGTTTTTTGTCGCGATTTTTGTAATAGAGCTCCATACCCACTTTGGCTGTTTCAACTGAAACAAGGGGATCAACGATGGTAATACCCTCTTTGCCTTCAATGATGGTCATATTTGATAAATCGAGGTTACGAATCTGATAGACACCTTCAGTCACTTCAAATAATCCGCTGATATTTATCAGTTGCGCCTGACGCCATAAACTTGGATTCACCGTATCAGGGGCTTTATCACCTTCTTTAATAAAAGCGTATTGCTGTGGATCCCAGATAACATTTCCTTTTTCGCCCTTAATCACGTCTTGAGGGATAGGGGCAACAAAACCTTTATGGGCATCAGTAAAGTCAGTGTTATCAGAAAACGGCAACTGGTTGTAGAGTAAATTGTTTGCTTGTTGCGTGGCTGCGGTGGCGTCCTTAGGGGCTTCCGCCGCGAGGAGTGGCAAAGAACTGGTGGTGAATAATCCCGTTATTAGCAGACTTTTAACAATATGATTAAGCTGCATCTTAAGCGTCTCCAGAATGGACTTTTATTGGGGGTAATTACGGATGAAAATTTTTGTGAGGGCAAGAATAACTATAATGGGCGTTAATAAATTGGCAAGCCGGGAACTTGATGTTTTCTTAATGGCATGTTGGCGAAGAATATATTCTGCAAGTTGACGTTTTTGTTGGCGCTTTATTTAAAAGGGTGTAGTACAAACCTGTACAAATTCAAGTAGGCATTATTGCCGTAAAAAAGCATCACCGGACACATAACATTCACAACGTGTGTTAATTTTACTGACATCTTTCAAAAGGAGCACAATCATGCCGCACATAGACATTAAATGTTTTCCACGTGAACTGGACGAACAACAAAAAGCAGCACTTGCTGCAGATATTACCGACGTTATTATTCGCCATCTGAACAGTAAAGACAGTTCGATAAGCATTGCTCTACAGCAGATTCAACCAGAATCATGGCAAGCTATCTGGGACGCCGAAATTGCGCCCCAAATGGAGACGCTGATAAAGAAACCTGGTTACAGCATGTAATGCTTAACCTGCCGTAACACGCTTGCCGCTGGTAACAAACGTGCCAGCGCCTAAATGATGCAACGTATTGAGCTTATCATCATCAAACTGCCAGCGGCCTTCGACAAATACCCGTGCGTCTGCCGCTGCTGATACCACTTCGCCAAACAGCGTGTCGTATTTTTCTTGCGCAGAAGTCGCAGGTAGCAGGCGACACTCCATCCACGCCAGACATTTTTCCTCGACCAGCGGCAAACCAAGCACCGGACCTTTCACAACCGGAATACCATAGCAGTTAAACTTATCTTCATCACGCCCCGACACACTTCCCACCGCCCACGTCCAGTTAGTCGCCGCAACGCCTGGGATAACGATGCCAAATTTACCGTTACGCTCAATCAACTCCCTGGTCCATGTCGATTTATCTACCACAATCGCCACGCGTGGCGGTTCAAACTCTACGGGCATAGACCAGGCTGCTGCCATAATGTTACGCCGCTGGGATTGCTCATCGAAACTGGTGATCATGACAGTTGGGCCATGATTTAACAGACGGCTGGCATGGTGTAATTCGACGGGAATGAATTGGCTCACGATATCGCCTCGCTATGAAGGGTGTTTTAAAAGCGTAGCTCGTAACGCAATAAGTAACGAAATTAACGGGATTGGCGATTTGCGAACGTGATGCATGTCCGCGATCGCACAAAATAGCCAGTGCGGCGTCTATTCCAGGTTATAAGTTGAGAAAACCACTAAGGGAAACGCCTGATGACGCCCATTCTGAATCACTATTTTGCCCGTATTAACTGGTTGGGAGCTGCTGCGGCCAATATTGATACGCTGCGTGCATTGCACCTGAAACACAATTGCACCATTCCGTTTGAAAATCTCGACGTTTTGCTGCCGAGGGAAATACAGCTTGATGATCAATCGCTGGAAGAGAAACTGGTGATAGCCCGTCGTGGCGGTTACTGTTTTGAGCAGAATGGCGTGTTTGAGCGTGTGTTACGCGAGCTGGGGTTTAACGTTCGCAGCTTGTTAGGGCGCGTAGTGTTATCAAATCCGCCAGCATTACCGCCGCGCACCCATCGTTTGCTGTTGGTGGAACTGGAAGGGGAAAAATGGATTGCTGATGTCGGTTTCGGTGGGCAGACGCTAACCGCGCCGATTCGTTTAATGCCGGATATCATGCAAACCACGCCACACGGAGAGTATCGGTTGTTGCAAGAGGGTGATGATTGGGTGTTGCAGTTTAATCATCATCAGCACTGGCAGTCGATGTACCGTTTTGATCTCTGCGAGCAGCAACAAAGCGATTATGTGATGGGCAATTTCTGGTCGGCGCATTGGCCGCAGTCGCATTTTCGCCATCATTTGCTGATGTGTCGCCATTTGCCGGACGGTGGCAAGCTGACACTGACCAATTTTCATTTTACCCATTATGAAAATGGGCACGCAGTTAAGCAGCGAAATCTACCAGATGTGGCGTCGTTATATGCCGTGATGCAGGAACAGTTTGGTCTGGGCGTAGATGATGCGAAACATGGCTTTACTGTGGATGAGTTAGCGCTGGTGATGGCGGCGTTTGATACGCACCCGGAGGCGGGAAAATAATTTATGTCAGGTTGCCGGATGTGGCGTAAATGCCTAATCCGGCATACATTAGTCCGGTTGTAGGCCTGATAAGCGAAGCGCATCAGGCAACGGTTTCAGAGTTCAATTGCCCATTCGGCATGAAACAAAATCACCGCCGTGCCAGAAATGGTGACTTTCTCCGGTTGGTTATCACGAATTGTCACCGTCACTTCAATCACGCCTTCACGCCCTAATGCGCGCCCCTGATGGCCTTTAACACGCAACACGTTGCCATCGTGTGGCAATACGTTGTGATGTACTAACCATGCACCCATCGGGCCATTGGCATTGCCAGTCACCGGATCTTCCACAATACCAATCGCAGGCGAGAACATGCGACCATCGGTTTCGTTTTTGCCTGGGCGGATCTGGAACGGGAAGAAACCATTGCAGCCAATCTGTTTGCTGATTGTGGTCAGCGCAGCAAGGTCAGGCGAAAGGGCGTCGATATCCACTTCCGGCTTCAGTGGAATCATCACTTTTGAGTGTCCTGTGGTAGCCACCTGGATTGGCAAGCCTTGCAAAATATCGTCTTCAGTGAGATGAAGCGCGTTGATAATCGCTGCACGTGTTTCACCTTTCAGCGGTGGCTCAAAGCCTGGAGTACCTTGTTCCAGCGAAATACGATAATCATCATTTTGCTTTTCGATAGTCACACGATGTTTTCCTGCCAGCGACGTTTGCCAGACGGTGCAATTTCCTAAACCTAACACCTTTGCACGTACATAGTGCGCAGCTACTGTCGCGTGACCACAAATCGGAACTTCAACCGTTGGCGTAAAGTAGCGGATGCGCACATCGCTGTCGTCGCTGTGCAGCAGAAAAGCAGTTTCCGAATGACCTAACTCGCGGGCGATAAGCTGCATTTGCGCTTCGCTAAGATTATCGGCGGGGAAAACAACACCGGCAGAATTGCCGCGAAACGGTTGAGAGGTAAAAGCATCGACGTGGTAAACCTGCGGTTTCATTAATGTTCTCCTGTGGCTGGAGAACTATCATAGCCTGCAAGTGGCCGGAGAGCGAAGAGCTATCCGGCCCGCGAGAGAATTAACGCCGCGAACGCACAATCTGATACCGACGAGTAAAGTACTCAAACGGCGCGCTCCAGACATGCACCAGTCGGGTGAACGGGAAGAGCAGAAAGATGGTCATTCCAAGCACCAGATGAACGCGGAATATAAAGGCGACACCATCAAGATGCGTAGATGCACCGCCCTGGAAAGTGACAATGCTTTGCGCCCAGCCCACCAGCTTCATCATTTCACTGCCGTCCGGATGTTGTGCTGAAAAAGGAATGGTGGTTAACCCAAGAATGCACTGAATTAACAAAATAGCGAGGATCAGGATATCCGCACCAGAAGACGTCGCCCTGATACGCGGATTTGTTAAACGACGCACCAGTAGCCCCGCACCGCCAATCAGCGTCAATACCCCGCATATTCCGCCGAGGATCATCGCCATTAGTTGTTTCGCTGCCACTGGCAAAAACCACGCGTACATCCAGTGCGGCGTTAACATGCCGAACAGGTGCCCGAAGAAAATCCCCAAAATGCCGATATGGAACAGATTCGACCACAGCACCATACCACGTTTATCCAGCATCTGGCTGGAGGCGGCGCGCCAGGTATACTGCCCGTAATCGTAGCGCAGCCAGCTTCCAAGGATAAAAACCGTGCCACACAAGTACGGGTAGATATCGTAAAAAAAGACGTTCAGATACTGAATCATTTCCCACCTCCCGCACTGATGTCGACATACTGCGGCGCGACATCCTGGCTAAAGCGTCGCTGATATTGATTAAGCGGCGAGCTGTCACACGCCGTGGCGTTATCTTCAATAAACTTCACCTGTTCTTCTTCCCACACCGCATCCAGCGCCTGGCGGGTGTCGTCACGCTCTTCACTGCGAATCTGTTTTGTGACGCTGTCACTTGACAGAGGGCTTCCTGCCAGTTGCAACAGGGTGTCAAATAACGCGTACCACGGTGCCTCGCGTTGTTTTAAGCGTCCGCCAAGCAGGGCGAGGATCGGCGCAACGTTGAGCAAGCCTTCTTTCGCCTGATCGTCCGGCAGTACGCTTAAGTACTCCAGATACAGCGGCAGATAATCGGGCAGTTCTCGACAATCCAACTGCAGACCGACCTTTTCATACTCCGCCAGCAGGTCCACCATTGCCTGGCCGCGATCGCGGGACTCGGCATGAACATGTTCGAACAGCAGCAGCGATGTGGTACGTCCACGGTCAAACACTTCGCACCATTCGGCCTGTTTATCCAGCAGCGGCGCGTTAAGCAGGTTGCGGGTAAAATCCGTAAGCATCGGTGCGTCGCGGCGGATCAACGCCAGCGCGTCCTCCTTACATTCCCACAACAGCTCGTCCGGATACTCCATCAACAGGCCGATCACTTTGAGGATCTGCATTATTCGCCCTCCGCTTTGTCGCGCACTTCGGTGATGTTGATGGCATCGATACGGCTACTGTTGAACAGGTTGAATTTGCTGTCCGAACCGTGGCAACCGTCGCCAAAGGTAAAACCGCAGCCGTTGCGTTCTGCGAAGGCATCGCCCGCCATTTCCCGATGGCTTGTCGGGATGACAAAACGGTCTTCATAGTTGGCAATGGCGAGGTAACGATACATCTCTTCGACCTGGGCGACGCTCAGACCTACTTCGTCGATGGCACGAGTATCAGTAACGCCTTCCACGGTTTGTGAACGCATATAGTGGCGCATCGCCATCATCCGTTTCAGCGCCCGCAGTACCGGACCGGTATCACCGGCACTCAACATATTGGCGAGATATTGCACCGGAATACGCAGGCTTTCGATGGCGGGCAGCACGCCTTCGCTTTTCGGCAAACCTCCCGCATCAGCGTAGGACTGAATCGGTGACAGCGGCGGAACGTACCAGACCATCGGCAGAGTGCGGTATTCAGGGTGCAGCGGTAGCGCCAGTTTCCAGTCCATTGCCATTTTGTAGACTGGCGAACGCTGGGCAGCGTCAATCACGTTTTGTGGAATACCTTGTTTCAGGGCTTCCTCGATCACCGAGGGATCGTGCGGATCGAGGAACACTTCGCACTGGCGTTCATAGAGGTCAACTTCGCGCTCGGTGCTCGCCGCTTCCTCGATGCGGTCGGCGTCGTAAAGCAGCACGCCCAGATATCGGATGCGACCCACGCAGGTTTCTGAGCACACGGTGGGTTGGCCTGACTCAATTCGTGGGTAACAGAAGATGCATTTTTCTGACTTGCCGCTTTTCCAGTTGAAGTAGATTTTTTTGTACGGACAACCGCTAATGCACAAACGCCAGCCACGGCATTTATCCTGATCAATCAGCACAATGCCGTCTTCTTCACGTTTGTAGATAGCACCGCTTGGGCAGGTCGCCACGCAGCTGGGATTGAGGCAGTGTTCGCACAGGCGCGGCAGGTACATCATGAACGTGTTTTCAAACTGCCCGTACATCTCCTTTTGCATGGCCTCGAAGTTGCGGTCGCGGGCGCGTTTTTCAAATTCGCCGCCCAACAATTCTTCCCAGTTTGGCCCCCAGATCACTTTGTCCATCCGTTTGCCGTCAATCAGTGAACGCGGGCGCGCAGTAGGAATATGTTTACCTTCTGGCGCGCTATGCAAATGTTCGTAGTCGAAGGTGAAAGGTTCGTAGTAATCATCAATCTGCGGCACCACCGGGTTGGCGAAGATTTTGGTAATCACGCCCATCTTGCTGCCCAGACGCGGGCGGATCTTGCCATTCACATCACGCACCCAGCCGCCTTGCCACTCTTCCTGATCTTCCCAGTTTTTCGGATAACCAATGCCCGGTTTGGTTTCGACGTTGTTAAACCATGCGTACTCCATGCCTTCGCGTCTGGTCCAGACGTTTTTACAGGTCACCGAACAGGTATGGCAGCCGATACATTTATCGAGGTTAAGCACCATGCCGACTTGCGAACGTATTTTCATTTTTTCGCCTCCTGAACCTGATCGCGACCTTCATCATCCAGCCAGTTAACGTTCTTCATCTTGCGGATCATGATGAATTCGTCGCGGTTCGAGCCGACGGTGCCGTAGTAGTTAAAGCCCCAGGCCAGCTGCGCGTAACCGCCAATCATATGCGTTGGTTTCGGACAAACGCGGGTGACCGAGTTATGAATGCCGCCGCGCATGCCAGTTACTTCCGAACCAGGAATATTCATAATGCGTTCCTGGGCGTGATACATCATGGTCATGCCCGGCGGTACACGTTGGCTGACCACCGCGCGGGCCGTCAGCGCGCCGTTGGCGTTAAACACTTCCACCCAGTCGTTATCGACAATGGTCAGTTCACGGGCATCGGTTTCGCTGATCCAGACAATTGGTCCACCGCGAGAGAGCGTCAGCATTAGCAGGTTTTCACTGTAGGTTGAGTGAATGCCCCATTTCTGGTGCGGCGTCAGGAAGTTAAGTGCTTTTTCCGGGAAGCCGTTTGGCGGTATCTGGCGCATTTCACTGACGCTACGGGTGTCGATAGGCGGGCGATAAGCCACCAGGCTTTCACCAAAAGCACGCATCCACGGATGATCCTGATAGAGCTGCTGGCGTCCCGACAGCGTGCGCCACGGAATTAACTCATGAACGTTGGTGTATCCCGCGTTATAGGAAACGTGATCGCTTTCCAGACCGGACCATGTGGGGCTGGAGATAATTTTACGTGGCTGCGCCTGAATATCGCGAAAGCGAATCTTCTCGTCCTCTTTGTGCAGCGCCAGATGGGTATGTTCGCGTCCGGTGATCTCGCCCAGCGCCTGCCACGCTTTGACTGCAACATGACCGTTGGTTTCCGGTGCCAGCGCCAGAATCACTTCTGATGCGTCAATGGCGGTGTCAATCAGCGGACGCCCCTGTGCCGGGCCTTCACGCTTGGTGTAGTTGAGTTTGCCGAGGAAATCGATTTCATCCTGGGTATTCCACGAAATCCCTTTACCGCCGTTGCCAAGTTTGTCCATCAATGGCCCGAGCGAGGTAAAGCGTTCATAGGTAGCAGGGTAGTCGCGTTCCACCGCCACAATATTGGGCGCGGTTTTACCCGGGATCAGATCGCATTCGCCTTTGCGCCAGTCGAGCACTTCACACGGCTGGGAGAGTTCTGCCGGAGAGTCATGTAGCAGTGGTTGTAATACCACGTCGGTTTCTTTGCCAAGATGACCCACGCACAGTTGCGAAAATGCTTTGGCGATACCTTTGTAGATTTCCCAGTCGCTGCGTGATTCCCACGCCGGATCGACCGCCGCAGAAAGCGGATGAATAAACGGATGCATATCCGAGGTGTTCATATCGTCTTTTTCGTACCAGGTGGCGGTGGGCAGAACGATATCGGAGAACAGGCAGGTACTGGACATACGGAAGTCGAGCGTCACCAGCAGGTCGAGCTTGCCTTCAATCGCCGCAGTTTGCCACTCGACTTCTTCCGGTTTGATCCCGTCGCTGGCACCGAGTTCCTCGCCCTGAATCCCGCTTTCGGTCCCCAGCAGATACTTCTGCATATACTCGTGGCCTTTGCCGGAGGAACCAAGCAGGTTAGAACGCCAGACAAACAAATTACGCGGATGATTGCTGCCGCTATCGGGTTGTTCGCAGGCCATACGTAAATCGCCCGATTTCAGCGCCTGGGCGGTGAATTCTGTGGGAGATAATCCGGCCTTGTCGGCTTCAGCTTTAATCCCGAGCGGATTACGCCCCAACTGCGGCGCAGAAGGTAGCCAGCCCATACGTTCGGCGCGAACGTTGAAATCAATCAGATGACCGCTGTACTTACTGGCATCGGCCAGCGGTGAAAGTAACTCCTGAGCAGAGACTTTTTCATAGCGCCATTGGCTGGAATGATTGTAGAAAAACGAGGTGCTGTTCATCTGGCGCGGTGGTCGGTTCCAGTCGAGCGCAAAGGCCAGTGGCAACCAGCCGGTTTGCGGGCGCAGTTTTTCCTGACCGACATAGTGTGCCCAGCCGCCACCGCTTTGCCCGACACAACCGCAGAAGATCAGCATGTTGATCATCCCACGGTAATTCATGTCCATGTGGTACCAGTGGTTAACACCTGCGCCGAGGATAATCATCGAGCGCCCATGCGTTTTATGGGCAGTATCGGCAAATTCACGAGCGATGGTTTCAATATACTGGCGCGGCACACCGGTAATTTGCTCACCCCAGGCTGGGGTGTACGGTTTGATTTCAGCGTAATCTTTCGCGCTGTTTTCATCTTCCAGCCCGCGATCGAGGCCATAATTCGCCAGTACCAAATCATAAACGCTGACCACCGGACAGGTGTTGCCATCGGCTAATGTCAGGTTTTTAACGGGCAATTGGCGCACCAGGACCGGATTGTGTTTTACGCTACGAAAATGCGGATTTTCAATGCCGCCAAAGTAGGGGAAGGCCACGCCTGCAATGGCGTCATGTTGACCGAGCAGGGTTAACGACAATTCGGTTTCCGTACCGGCGGCAATGGATTCCAGGTTCCATTTGCCTTTTTCTCCCCAGCGAAAACCAATCGAACCGTTCGGCACTACCAGTTCACCTGCGGTATTAACTGCCACGGTTTTCCACTGCGGATTATTGCTTTCGCCCAGTCCATCCACCAGGTCAGATGCGCGGACCATGCGCCCGGGAACGTAGCTGCCGTCGTCGCGAGGTTCCAGCATTACCAGCATCGGCATGTCGCTGTAGCGGCGGCAGTAGTTGATAAAATAATCGCTGGGATTATCGAGATGAAACTCTTTTAAAATGACATGGCCCATTGCCATTGCCAGGGCACTATCAGTGCCTTGTTTTGGTGCCAGCCACTGGTCGCACAATTTGGCCACTTCAGAGTAGTCAGGGGTAATGGCGATGGTTTTAGTGCCTTTGTAGCGTACTTCGGTAAAGAAATGGGCGTCCGGCGTACGTGTCTGCGGTACGTTAGACCCCCAGGCGATGATGTAACTGGAGTTATACCAGTCGGCAGATTCCGGCACGTCGGTTTGTTCGCCCCAGGTCATCGGCGAGGCGGGCGGCAGGTCGCAATACCAGTCGTAGAAGCTTAAACAGGTGCCACCTAACAGCGACAGATAACGTGTTCCGGCGGCGTAAGAAACCATCGACATCGCCGGGATCGGCGAGAAACCGGCAACGCGATCCGGGCCGTAAGTTTTGATGGTCCAGACGTTAGCAGCGGCAATCAGCTGGTTTAGCTCCTGCCAGTTGGAGCGGATAAAGCCGCCGCGTCCACGTACTTGTTTGTAGCTCAGGCACTTTTGCGGATCGTTCATAATCGATGCCCACGCCAGTACCGGATCGCTGTGTTGCTTGAGGGCTTCGCGCCACAGTTCAATCAGTCGTTTACGAATGAGCGGGTATTTCAGACGGTTAGCGCTGTAGAGATACCAGGAGTAACTTGCGCCACGCGGGCAGCCGCGAGGTTCATGATTGGGCAGGTCAGGGCGAGTGCGCGGGTAGTCGGTCTGTTGGATTTCCCAGGTCACCAGACCATTTTTAACGTAGATTTTCCAGCTACAGGAGCCTGTACAGTTAACACCGTGGGTGGAACGCACGATTTTGTCGAACTGCCAACGCTGGCGATAGCTGTCCTCCCAGTCGCGGTTGCTATGCATCACCTGTCCGTGACCATCGGCAAAGGTTTCGCCCTTTTGTTTGAAGTAGCGAAAGCGATCCAAAAGTTTACTCATGACATAACTCCTGCTCCAGGAATGAATTGGGATCTGATGCCTTGTCGGATGCGACACGGTTGTAGCCTGATAAGACGTGTCAGGCATCGATCTCTTATTTTTGGCTGAACTTCCGCCGACCATAAACCAGCCAGGTCAGTAGCACGCAAACGATGTAGAAGATTAAAAACACTTTCATCGCGCCCACCGGAGAGCCGGTCATATTGAGCGACATGCCAAACGCCTGCGGAATAAAAAAGCCGCCCACTGCGCCAATGGCTGAGATAAAGCCCAGAGCGGCTGCCGTTTCGGTGACGGCTTCTCTTTGAGCTTGCTCATCACTACCGCCTTTCATCTTCACCCGATAAATGGTTATCTGGCGAAAGATGACGGCGATCATCTGGAAAGTAGAACCACTTCCCAGACCCGCGGTCAGAAACAGCCCCATAAATACGGCGTAAAATGCGATGAAATTACCGGAGCCTGTGCCCGGTAAGGTAAGGAACAGCAGGGCGCTGAAAATCGCCATAAAAATGAAGTTGATCAACGTCACCCGCACGCCGCCGAATTTATCGGAAATAGCACCACCAACCGATCGCGCGATGGCACCGATAAATGGGCCAAAGAACGCCAGGCGCAGAATATTCACATCCGGGAACTGGGTTTTTGCCAGCATGGCAAAACCCGCAGAAAAACCGATAAACGAACCGAAGGTGGCAAGATAAAGCAGGCTCAGTAGCCAGAGATGCAGGCGTTGTAAGACAGGGAGCTGGTCGGCAATTGAGGCGCGTGAACTGGCGATATCATTCATCCCTGACCAGGCGGCGATCGTGGCAATCGCCAGTAATGGCACCCAAATCCATGCGGCATTCGCCAGCGACATCACCGAACCGTCGGCCTGCGGTACGCCATTGACGCCGAGAAAGGCAAATACGGGTACAAAAATGACCAGCGGTGCAACCAGCTGCATCACACTTACACCTAAGTTTCCTAATCCGCCATTAATCCCAAGTGCGCTCCCTTGTTTGGCTTTTGGGAAGAAGAAACTGATATTGCCCATGCTCGAAGCAAAGTTCGCACCTGCAAAACCGCATAGCAAAGCGATAACGATAAATATCCCAAAAGGAGTATTCGGATTCTGCACGGCAATTCCGAGCCAGACGCAAGGAATAATCAGGATTGCAGTACTAAAAACCGTCCATCGGCGTCCACCGAATATAGGCACCATAAAGGAGTAGGGGACACGCAATAATGCGCCAGAAACGGAGGGTAATGCGGTTAATAAAAAGAGTTGATCGGTAGTGAAATTAAAACCGATTTTATTGAGATTAACAGTAACTGCGCTAAATAGCATCCAGACACAGAAGGCAAGAAGTAGACAACTGACTGATATCCAGAGGTTTCTTCGTGCAATATGCTTTCCTTTATTTTCCCAGAAGGCCGGATTTTCTGGTTTCCAGTCGCGTAAAAGATAACGACTATTTTTCTCATTTTGCAGTGCCATATTGTTCCTCACATGCACACATTGGTAATGAAAAAAAGACAAAACAGGAGGTAAGGCGCAATAGCCAGTTATTAGAATTAAGGATGAATCAGGTGAAGTGCTGATTAGAAGAATAGATAAGAAAGCGTAACTGCGG
>DXKH01000041.1 GCA_019415335.1 Citrobacter sp.
GCGATAATTGCGCCATTTACGCCCGTGCCACCAAATGCCTGGGCCGCGTTATAGCCCACCAGAATTACCAGGAAGGTGAACAGGCCTTTGCTGAACACCTTCATAAAATTCAGCGCATCGGGTAGCGTGCCTTGAGCATCTGCCGGAACGTGCATCACCGTGGCAATTAACGTCGCTATCCCCAGCAGCAGACCGGCGGCAATAAAACCGGGGATCAGCGGCGTGAAGATGGTGGCGAATTTGGCGAGAAATTGTTGCACGCCGGAAGTTTGTCTGGCTTTTAACTGGCGTTTATTCTGGGCGGCGATTTCTGCGGCATCCTGTACCGGTGCCTCGCCCAGCAGCTCGCTCATGGCTTTTGCGGCACGATGCGCTTTACCTGGCCCAAAAACCACCTGCACCTGATCGCTGGTCAAAATGACGCCCTTCACGCCTTCCAGCGTTTTGATATCGGGATCAACCAATGAACTGTCATGTACACCCAGACGCAGGCGCGTCATACAGTTACCACAACTGGCGATATTTCCCGGTCCGCCGACCCGGGTAAGAATGGTGTTCAGAAGTTCACTGCTGATCTCTTTAGCCATGGGTTATTCCTTTTCCAGAGCCTTGCGAATAAAACCGCCGTGTTGATCCAGGCATTTTTTAGCTTCAGCGGCATCGAGATTTTTCAGTACCATCACAATGGCCGTTTTACAGTTGCGCTCGCAAGCAATTAACGCCGCTTCCGCTTGTTCGGCATTACATCCGGTAGCGTTTTTGACGATATTGACCTGGCGCACATGCAGTTTTTCGTTGGTGGCGACCACATCGACCATCAGGTTGCCGAACACTTTGCCGGATTTAATCATCAGCCCGGTGGAAAGCATATTGAGCACCAGTTTCTGCGCCGTGCCTGCTTTCATCCGCGAAGAACCGGTGACCACTTCAGCCCCAACCACCGGCGTAATAGCAAACTCAGCGGTGGTGGAAACAGCGCTCCCCGGATTACAGGAAATTCCCACTGTACGGCAGCCGAGCTGGCGTGCGTATTCCAGCCCGGCAATCACATACGGCGTGCGACCACTGGCCGCAATGCCAACCACCACATCCTGCGCGGTTAATCCGATGTTTTTCAGATCATTAACACCACCTTCCCGGCTATCTTCCGCGCCTTCCACCGCGTGCTGAATGGCATATTCGCCGCCAGCAATTAATCCAACTACCAGGCCTGGTTTCACGCCGTAGGTGGGCGGACATTCGCTGGCATCCAGAATCCCCAGACGACCGGATGTTCCCGCACCGAGGTAAATCAGACGCCCGCCGCCGCTTACCTGGGCGTGGATAACATCGATCGCCGCGGCGATATCCGGCAGTACGCGCTCAACGGCAAGCGGCACGGTTTTATCTTCATCGTTGATAATCCGGCACATTTCCAGCGTTGATACGCGGTCAATTTCAGCCGAGGCGGCGTTCGAGCCTTCGGTAATCATCTTTTCAAGTTGCATCGGTGGTGACCTTACTATTTACGATCAAATAATTGCAGATGTATGGAATCATATATCCCGAATTGACAGACTTAAAGGAATCATTGAGTCTACACTCGCAGAGTGTGAAGAGCGTCATAAGAACTTAAGCGGAATTTTTGCTGCCAGCCCAGGAGAGTGGAAGATGTTGTACCTGACGAAAATACGCAATGCGGAAAGTGAATTTACCGGGAACGAGCAAAAAATTGCTGACTTTCTGCGGGCCAACGTGAGTGAGCTGAAATCCGTCTCTTCGCGCAAGATGGCGAAACAGCTCGGCATCAGCCAGTCGAGTATTGTGAAGTTTGCCCAGAAGCTCGGCGCGCAAGGATTTACTGAATTGCGTATGGCGTTAATTGGCGAATACAGTGCCAGCCGGGAGAAAACGAATGCCACGGCGCTGCACCTGCACAGTTCGATTACCAGTGATGATTCGCTGGAAGTGATTGCCCGTAAACTGAATCGCGAAAAAGAGCAGGCGCTGGAGCAAACCTGCGCGTTGTTTGACTACGCGCGGCTGCAAAAAATCATTGAGGTCATCAGTAAAGCACCGTTTATCCAGATAACGGGCCTGGGCGGGTCGGCGCTGGTGGGGCGCGATCTGTCGTTCAAACTGATGAAAATTGGTTATCGCGTGGCCTGTGAGGCCGACACCCACGTACAAGCCACCGTTTCTCAGGCGCTAAAAAAAGGCGATGTACAAATCGCTATCTCTTACAGTGGCAGTAAAAAAGAGATTGTCTTGTGCGCCGAGGCAGCGCGAAAGCAGGGGGCGACGGTGATTGCCATTACCTCATTAACCGATTCCCCGCTGCGGCGGCTGGCGCATTACACCCTCGATACCGTTTCTGGCGAAACCGAATGGCGCAGCTCGTCGATGTCCACCCGCACGGCGCAAAATTCTGTTACCGATTTACTGTTTGTTGGCCTTGTGCAACTCAATGATGTGGAGTCATTGAAAATGATTGAGCGCAGCAGTGAGCTAACGCAACGCCTGAAATGATGCATAAAGCAGCGACTGGATTGAGATTTTCCTGAATTAGTGAGCTGATCCGCAGCAATATTTTGTTTATCCTGTATTTTCAGAGGGAATGGAGTGTAACGCTCTGTATTAACAAGGAGAGCATTAAAATGGGTAAACTCACGGGCAAGACAGCACTGATTACGGGCGCATTGCAGGGAATTGGCGAAGGAATTGCCAGAACTTTTGCGCGTCATGGCGCAAACCTAATCTTGCTGGATATCTCCCCTGAGATCGAAAAGCTGGCGGACGAACTGTGTGGCCGTGGTCATCGCTGTACGGCGGTTGTCGCCGATGTGCGTGACCCGGCGTCGGTAGCCGCAGCTATTAAGCGCGCTAAGGAAAAAGAAGGGCGCATTGATATTCTGGTGAATAACGCAGGCGTTTGTCGTCTGGGCAGTTTCCTCGATATGAGCGATGAAGATCGCGATTTCCATATTGATATCAATATAAAAGGCGTATGGAACGTCACGAAGGCGGTGCTGCCGGAGATGATTGCCCGCAAAGATGGCCGCATTGTGATGATGTCTTCAGTCACTGGCGATATGGTGGCAGACCCGGGCGAAACGGCGTACGCCTTAACGAAAGCGGCGATTGTTGGCCTGACTAAATCGCTGGCGGTGGAGTACGCGCAGTCTGGTATTCGCGTTAACGCCATCTGCCCTGGATACGTTCGCACGCCAATGGCGGAAAGCATTGCCCGCCAGTCGAACCCGGAAGATCCAGAATCGGTGCTGACTGAAATGGCGAAAGCAATCCCGATGCGTCGCCTCGCCGATCCGCTGGAAGTCGGCGAACTGGCGGCCTTCCTCGCATCGGATGAATCCAGCTATTTAACCGGTACACAGAATGTGATTGATGGCGGCAGCACACTACCGGAGACGGTTAGCGTCGGCATCTGATTCACCTCTGTTTCCTCCCTGCATTTGTGGGGAGGATTTCGTCTTATTCCCTTTTCAACTTCCAAATCACCAAACGGTATATAAAACCGTTACTCCTTTCACGTCCGTTATAAATATGAT
>DXKH01000042.1 GCA_019415335.1 Citrobacter sp.
GACCCGGAGACCATGCAGGAAGCCCTCTATCCGGTGCTGGCGGACTTCTTTAAACCTGCTCTGCTGGCGCGCATGGAAGTGGTGCCTTACCTACCGCTGTCGAAAGAGACGCTCGCTACCATTATTGCCGGGAAACTGGCCCGCCTGGATAACGTGCTGCGCAGCCGCTTTGGCGCGGACGTGATTATTGGGCCGGAAGTGACGGACGAAATCATGAGCCGCGTCACCCGCGCGGAAAACGGCGCGAGGATGCTGGAATCGGTTATCGACGGCGACATGCTGCCGCCGCTCTCGCTGCTGCTGTTGCAGAAAATGGCGGCCAACACGGCGATTGCCCGGATTCGCCTGTCGGCGGCAGACGGTGCGTTCACGGCAGATGTGGAAGATGCGCTGCCTGATGATGCCGTGACACCGCAAACAGAGGATGAAACGGTTTTATGAGCAGGTTGTGCGTTTTCCGGCAGACAGGATGGTTTATCGCGGGCCTGATGGCGGGCTTACCCGCCAGTGCCGCGCCCACAGAAACATCGTCAGTGGCCGGTGTGGCGGTAGCTGTCGCCACAGCGACACCGCCGGATGCGACAGCCACGTTACAGGCCATGCAGTCCTGCCGCCAGGAGACGGCGGCGCTGGAGCGGCTTGACTGTTATGACCGCATTCTTGCGCCGGAACAGGCTGGCTTTGGTGGTGCCGCACTGGTGAAAGCTCGTTACCAGGGTGAAGCCTGGGCCCGCGCGACAGAACAGGAAAAACGCCGCCAGGGCAACACCACGGAGCTGCTGGTAACGCAAGTACCGGGTGAACGCCCGACGGTGGTGATAACCACCCCGGCTATCGGCCATGTTCCGCCACGCCCGGTGCTGATGTTCAGTTGCGTGGACAATATCACCCGGATGCAGGTGGCGCTGATGCACCCTCTGGATGTCCATGATATCGCCGTCACCCTGAATGCCGACAGCCGGGCATTGCGCAGCCACTGGTTTGTGCGCGAGAACGGCACCCTGCTGGAGTCCAGCCGGGGGTTATCCGGTATCGATGAAATTAAGCAACTGTTCGGCGCAAAAACGCTGACGGTGGATACCGGCACAGACAACGCCGCCGGAAAGCTGACCTTTAACATTGACGGGCTGGCACGGGTTATTGCGCCGCTACGCGACGCCTGCCACTGGGCGGGAGAATAAGAATATGGCAATGGACTTACGTAATCCCGATGTATGGCTTGCACACCTGCTGGAAAACCTGCCAGAAGATAAGCTGTCCGCCGCGCTTGATGATGGCAATGCAGACTGGGAGTTTGTCGACAGCGAAATCGTCAAGCTCGGTTCACTGGCGCACAGCCAGCTTGATATCCCGGAACTTCAGCGCCGGGGCCTGATGCTTCTGGCCTCAGAAACCAAAGATTTTCGCCTGCTGGCCCACTTGCTGCGTACCCTGCAACATGCCGGTGATATTCTGCTGGCCTCCAGGATGCTGGCACAATATACAGAGCACTACTGGACATGCGCCGCACCGCAGAACATGGCCCACAAAAAACGCTTTGCCGCCCAGGTGATAAAACGCTTTGAGTCTGCCGTTCAGGACTTTGCCGGGAATGCTGCGACAATACAGCGCGATGCTTTGCTGGGAGAGCTGGCAAAACTGGCACAGTGCTGGCAGGCGCACAACGCGTCTGAGCTGGCAAAGGCGACAGACGATTTATTTTCCCTGTTTCAGCGCGCGTTTCGTGATGTAGCGCCTGAAATGACATCATCTGCACGAAGCGCCGCCATTGCACCGCAGGCCACGACCGGATATGTACCGGATATGTCACCGCACACGGTTGCCGCTCAGCCTCCTGTTGCAGCCACTCCAATCCCGCAGGTCACCGTTGAAAGCCACGACGATAAAGCATGGCGCGACACCCTGCTAAAGGTGGCCGCCATTCTCTGTGAGCGCCAGCCGGAGTCACCGCAGGGTTACCGACTGCGCCGCCATGCGCTGTGGCAAACCATCACCAGTACCCCGCAGGCAGAAAGCGATGGCCGGACCCCACTGGCAGCCTTCCCTGTCGATATGATGGATGATTACATGGCGCGGCTGAACAATGCCGACATGGCGCTGTGGCAGCAGGTGGAAAAAAGCCTGCTGCTGGCCCCGTACTGGCTGGACGGTCATTACCTCTCAGCACAGACCGCGCTGCGCCTCGGTTATAAACAGGTGGCGGATGCTATCCGTGATGAAGTTACCGATTTTCTGGCCCGCCTGCCCGCACTGATCAACCTGTTGTTTAACGACCGCACTCCGTTTGTGTCCGAACAGACGAAACAGTGGCTGGCATCATCCGGCTCAGTCAACCAGACCGTCCCGGTTGTACAGACCGATGAAGAATTACAGGCGGCCAAGGCGTGCTTCGATGAAAACGGGCTGGAAGCCGCGCTGCGGTACCTGGAAAACCTGCCCGAAGGTGATCCCCGCCACCAGTTTCACCGCCAGTTTTTCGGCGCGCAGTTACTGGAAGAGGCCGGTATGGTTCAGCTTGCACAACAGCAGTACCGGATGCTCTTCAGAACAGGATTACACATGATGCTATCCGAATGGGAGCCTTCCCTGCTGAAAGCACTGGAACAAAAACTCACGGCAGAACAGTAAAAGATAACAAGGAGTTACTGTGTTCAAATTTCCCACATCCCGACTGTTCAGCACGTTGAAATCTGCGCTCAGGCCAGCGATGCCGCGGTTTAAAGTTTCCGCCACCTGGCTACTGACGCTGGCATGGATTTTTCTGCTGGTGTGGATCTGGTGGCAGGGTCCAAAATGGACGCTCTATGAGCAGCACTGGCTGGCTCCGCTGGCAAACCGCTGGCTGGCGACCGCCGTCTGGGGACTTATCGCTCTGGTCTGGCTCACCTGGCGGGTGATGAAGCGTCTGCAAAAGCTGGAAAAACAGCAGAAACAGCAGCGGGAGGAAGAAAAAGATCCGTTGACCGTGGAACTCCACCGCCAGCAGCAATATCTGGATCACTGGCTGCTGCGCCTGCGCCGCCATCTGGATAACCGCCGTTATCTGTGGCAGTTGCCGTGGTATATGGTCATTGGTCCTGCGGGTAGCGGCAAAAGCACGCTGCTGCGCGAGGGCTTTCCGTCTGACATTGTTTACACGCCGGAAAGCATCCGGGGTGTGGAATACCACCCGCTGATCACACCGCGAGTGGGCAACCAGGCGGTAATTTTCGATGTTGACGGCGTACTGACCACTCCTGGCGGGGATGATCTGCTCCGCCGCCGCCTGCGCGAACACTGGCTGGGCTGGCTGATGCAAACGCGCGCTCGCCAGCCGCTCAACGGTCTTATCCTGACGCTCGATCTTCCCGATCTGCTGACGGCGGATAAATCCCGCCGTGAGACACTGGTACAAAATTTGCGCCAGCAACTTCAGGAGATCCGTCAGAGCCTGCACTGCCGTCTGCCCGTTTACGTGGTGCTGACACGGCTGGATCTGCTGAACGGCTTTGCCGCGCTGTTCCATTCACTGGATAAAAAAGACCGCGATGCGATCCTCGGCGTCACATTTACCCGCCGCGCCCATGAAAGTGACGGCTGGCGCAGCGAACTGGGGGCTTTCTGGCAGACGTGGGTACAACAGGTGAACCTGGCGCTGTCGGATCTGGTGCTCGCACAAACCGGTGCAGCTCCCCGCAGCGCTGTGTTCAGCTTCTCCCGTCAGATGCAGGGAACAGGAGAAATCGTCACCGCACTGCTCGCCGCATTGCTGGACGGTGAGAACATGGATGTAATGCTGCGTGGCGTCTGGCTCACATCCTCGCTACAGCGTGGCCAGGTGGATGATATTTTCACGCAGTCCGCCGCCCGCCAGTACGGACTGGGTAACAGCTCGCTGGCAACCTGGCCTCTGGTGGAGACGACGCCGTATTTTACTCGCCGCCTCTTCCCGGAAGTCCTGCTGGCTGAGCCGAACCTGGCGGGTGAAAACAGCGTCTGGCTGAACAGCTCCCGGCGCAGGCTGACCGCCTTTTCCACCTGTGGCGCGGCACTGGCGGCATTGATGGTCGGAAGCTGGCACCATTATTACAATCAGAACTGGCAGTCTGGCGTTAACGTACTGGCACAAGCTAAAGCCTTTATGGACGTACCACCACCGCAGGGAACGGATGAATTCGGCAATCTGCAATTGCCATTGCTTAACCCGGTACGCGATGCCACCCTGGCCTATGGTGATTATCGCGATCACGGTTTTCTGGCGGATATGGGATTGTACCAGGGCGCCCGCGTAGGGCCGTATGTGGAGCAAACCTACATTCAGCTTCTTGAGCAGCGTTATCTCCCCTCGTTAATGAACGGCCTGATCCGGGATCTAAACATTGCCCCGCCAGAAAGCGAAGAAAAGCTCGCTGTGCTGCGCGTAGTGCGCATGATGGAAGACAAAAGTGGGCGCAACAACGAGGCGGTAAAACAGTACATGGCGCGGCGCTGGAGCAATGAATTTCACGGCCAGCGCGATATTCAGGCGCAACTGATGGTGCATCTGGACTATGCGCTGGAGCACACCGACTGGCACGCGCAGCGCCAAAGCAGCGACAGCGATGCTGTAAGCCGCTGGACCCCCTATAATAAACCGGTCATTAATGCGCAACATGAACTGAGCAAGCTACCCATATACCAGCGTGTCTACCAGACCCTTCGCACCAAAGCATTAAGCGTGTTACCCGCCGATTTGAATTTGCGCGACCAGGTTGGTCCCACCTTCGACAAAGTGTTCGTCGCCGGTAATGATGAAAAACTGGTGATCCCGCAGTTTCTCACCCGCTATGGCCTGCAAAGCTATTTTATCAAACAACACGACGGTCTCGTTGAGTTGACCGCGCTGGATTCGTGGGTGCTGAACCTGACGCAAAGCGTCGCCTACAGCGAGGCCGACCGTGAAGAGATCCAGCGCCATATCACTGAACAGTACCTCAGTGACTATACCGCTACATGGCGTGCCGGAATGGATAATCTCAACGTCCGTGACTATGAGACCATGCTGGCGCTGACCGACGCGCTGGAGCAGATTATCAGCGGTGATCAGCCATTCCTGCGTGCTCTGACGGCGCTGCGCGATAATACACACGCGCTGACGCTCTCCGGCAAACTGGACGATAAGGCGAAGGAAGCGGCGATAAATGAGATGGATTACCGCCTGTTATCCCGGCTGGGGCATGAGTTCGCGCCGGAAAATAGCGCACTGGAGGAGCAAAAGGACAAGGCGAGTACTCTACAGGCCGTGTATCAGCAACTGACCGAGCTGCACCGTTACCTGCTGGCGATCCAGAACTCGCCAGTGTCTGGGAAATCGGCGCTGAAAGCAGTACAGCTACGGCTGGATCAAAACAGCAGCGATCCAATCTTCGCCACCCGTCAGATGGCAAAAACCCTGCCTGCGCCTCTTAACCGCTGGGTAGGTAAGCAGGCGGATCAGGCCTGGCATGTAGTGATGGTGGAAGCCGTTCGTTACATGGAAGTGGACTGGCGCGACAATGTAGTGAAACCCTTCAACGAGCAGCTTGCCGATAACTATCCGTTTAATCCGCACGCCACACAGGATGCCTCACTGGATTCGTTTGAACGTTTCTTTAAACCGGATGGCATTCTGGACAATTTCTACAAGAACAACCTGCGCCTGTTCCTTGAAAACGATCTGACCTTTGGCGACGACGGCAGAATGTTAATCCGTGAAGATATCCGGCAGCAACTGGATACTGCGCAGAAAATCCGCAACATCTTCTTCAGCCAGCAGAACGGGCTGGGCGCACAGTTTGCCGTGGAAACCGTATCGCTTTCCGGCAATAAGCGGCGCAGCGTACTTAACCTGGACGGCCAGTTAGTGGACTACAGCCAGGGACGCAACTACACCGCCCATCTGGTCTGGCCGAACAACATGCGTGAAGGCAATGAAAGCCAGCTGACGCTGATTGGCACCAGCGGCAGAGCACCGCGCAGTATCGCGTTCAGCGGACCGTGGGCGCAGTTCCGCCTGTTCGGCGCGGGCCAGTTGACCAATGTGACCAGTGACACCTTTAACGTGCGCTTTAACGTGGACGGCGGCGCGATGGTTTACCGGGTGCATGTGGATACCGAAGATAACCCGTTCACCGGCGGTCTGTTCAGCCAGTTCCGTTTACCGGATACGTTGTATTAAGGGGATAGTGATGAGCAATAACGCACTGACACAAACTATCGTTACCGGCAGCGATCCGCGCGCCCTGCCGGAGTTCAGCGCCATCCGCGAAGAAATTAACAAAGCTAACCACCCGTCACAGCCGGAGCTGAACTGGAAACTGGTGGAATCGCTGGCGCTGTCGATTTTTAAGGCCAACGGGGTGGATTTGCATACCGCCACCTACTATACGCTGGCACGTACACGTAATCAGGGACTGGCAGGGTTCTGTGAAGGCGCGGAACTGCTGGCTGCGATGATCATCCACGAATGGGATAAATTCTGGCCGCAGAGTGGCCCGGCGCGGACTGAGATGCTGGACTGGTTCAACACCCGCACCGGGAATATCCTGCGCCAGCAGGTTTCCTTTTCCGAAAATGATCTTTCGTTGCTCTACCGCACGGAACGGGCTTTGCAGCTTATCTGCGACAAACTCCAGCAAGTGAAACTGAAGCGCCAGCCGCGCGTGGAAAATCTGCTTTATTTTGTGCAGAACACACGCAAGCGGTTTGAGCCGCAGCCCAGAAACCGTACTGATACGGCGGCACAGACCATGGTCAGAACGCTGGTCTATGCGCCTGAAGGCACGGCTTCCGCCACAGCGGAAACCATGCCCCCCCTACCCGACCTGCCGGAAATGCGGGTGGGGGTGCGCGGTGTGGCAGATAACGCCGACAAAGCAAAACAGGGCGACACGGTAAAAGGTTTTGTTGCCGGTGCCGCCTGTACTGCCGTTATCGCATCTGCACTCTGGTGGTGGCAGGCGTATCCGATGCAGCAGCAGCTTACACAGGTCAGGGATACCACACAGGGAGCCGCCACCGTCTGGTTGGCCTCCCCGGTACTGAAAGAATATGAACAGTACCTGCAACAGCTTCTGAATGCCCCGCCACTACAGCCGCTGGAAACCGGAATGCAGATGATGCGCACCGCAGACACCCTCTGGCCGGAAAGCCTGCAACAGCAGGAAGCCAGCAGGATGTGGAGCAACACGCTGAGAAACCGGGCGCAAGCCAGTCCGCAGATGAAGGGCTGGCAACAAGCGCGGCAGAATTTGCGGGATTTTGCAGATTTGATGATGAAGAAGGAGACGGAGAAACAAGGTTTCACCCTATCGTATATCAAAACGGTGACCTGGCAGGCCGAACGGTTACTGAATCAAGAAACACCACTGGAGTACCTGCTGACGCAGTACCAGGAGACCCGTACACAGAAGCAGGACACACAGGCGTTGGAAAAAGAGATCAACGAACGGCTGGACGGGCTGTTAAGCCGCTGGCTGCTGCTGAAAAATACCGAACAGGATATGGCAACGGATAACAGAACCGAACCTGTCCATCCAACTCATTGAGATTAAGGAGAATAACAATGGCAAATCCCGTCTATCTGACACTGAACGGAGAACTTCAGGGGCTGATTTCATCCGGATGCTCGTCAATGCCGTCCATCGGTAACAAAGCCCAGATTGCACATCAGGATCAGATCATGGTGACGTCACTGTCCCATGGTCTGAGCCGTGCGCAGAATGTCAACCATCAGGAGTTGACCATCACGAAACCGGTGGACAAATCCTCCCCTCTGCTGGGCAAGGCCATTTCAGAGAATGAATGTCTGACCTGTGATTTTGTATTCTACCGCACCAACCGCTTTGGAATTAATGAACCGTACTACAAGCTGAAACTGGCTAACGCCCGGCTCTCAAACATCGGCCTTACCGTTCCCCATACCATTAACGACAGTCCTGGGCAGGCGGAAGAGTCTGTGTCATTTACCTATGAGAGCATCAATTGGGAGCACAGCGTCGCCGGAACCAGTGCATACAGCCTTTGGAGTGAACGGATTTTCTAAGTTACCAGGGAGTCTTTCATCTGCATTATTGTTATATTTTAAAAAGGCAATTTAACATTATAGGATAAAATGACAAAGTACGGTTAATCACGAATAAAAATTCTTAATTAACCGTACCTGCTGTTTTATAGATGTATATGATGTATTTTTGACAGTTCAACCGAAAACTCGAATTACAGCTTATATGTTGAGAGGACAATAAATAACTTTAGGAAAGTTTTTACCACTCCTAAAAAATATATGTAAAATTAATTAGCAGACTTGTTCCATAGTGTAAAATAGAAAAGAGAAATGCTCTTTCTTGCTAAGTACCACTAAAACGTCTGGTATAAAACCTCACTACTGATATCGATTCACCAGGTCTTTAACCACTGCTGCATACGTTTTCTGCTTAAGTTGTGAAATCTGCTGTTCTGCCACATCAAGGCTGTCAGAATTTTTATTCCCTATCTGCGGAAAAATCACTTTCGATTCATAATTCACAGGCGACCAGGTAGCCCACTCACCTGTAGCCACATCCACCAACGTGAATCGAACCAAATAACGCAGTGACATCGTGTCAGTCAATTTTTGATTTTTATAATCTGTCCAAACTATTGATTTCAATCCAGAGTCATATTTTCCTGTCTGCAACGTATCCTGGAAAACAATAATCGCTTTCTGATGGCCTTTTGCTGCAACAAAACGCAATGCCTGCATCCAGTTCATATTTTCGGCATCTACAATATCCAGGCTTTCATCTTTGTTTTTGTCTTTATTACAGGTTACAGTTTTTTTCCTGTCAGGAATGCCAGAAAATGTGGCAACTGTATAATATTTTCTCATCTCCTCCTGCATAATGGTTTCCGGTGCGCGACTGCCAGACTGAACAAGTATTACAGGAGAATTGAGGGGCACACGAAACTCATCTCCTTCAAGCGCAGCTTGAATATCCTCCTCGGATACAGCCAGTGTGGTTTCATTACCATATAAATCTTTGTCTGTTAGTTGCTGGGGAACGTTTTTATTAATAGAAATTTGTGTGGTTTGAGTTTTTTTCTTTTTTTCATCAATAGGTGATTCAGAGACACATCCTGCAAGCAGCGAGAATAATACACATATACAACAAACCTTTTTTAAATTCATAATCGGACACTCCCTCGCCTGTCATAATCATGGTGATGTTTAGCTAACGATTTTTAATTATATACTCCACTTGAATCAGAACAAACAAAAAATAACAGCAAATATAAATTCATTAAATCAATAGAAAAATGAAAATCATAACATGCAAATATATTTAAATTGAATGATTCGATAGCATGATTAAATATTAATGATATGGTCTATCATATGTGATTAACACATTTACAGCATAACAAAATCATAGACCAAAGAAATAGCGGGATTTAGATGAAAAAACCGCAAGATTAAAAATCTTGCGGTTCTCTGAACTCATTTTCATGAGTGAATTTGGCGGAACGGACGGGACTCGAACCCGCGACCCCCTGCGTGACAGGCAGGTATTCTAACCGACTGAACTACCGCTCCGCGTTGTGTTCCGTTGGGA
>DXKH01000043.1 GCA_019415335.1 Citrobacter sp.
GATGATCCTGACAATGAATATGGAAAGAGTTCTTACCCAGATCGATACCAATAAGCGCAATGTTTTCCATGATGGTTCTCCGAATGAAAGCCTGTCCTCAGCATAGTACTGGGAAGGAGGGAGTGACCATCTCATTAAATATTTACTGTCGATGAGAACAGACTGATTCCCACGTAAATTTTCCCGTACGATCTTTCAACTTATGCAAATCTAATCAAGACTAACGTGGTGAGCCATTACCCGCTTAAAGAGCGAAAGTCGCGCCCGCATAAACCGGTTTTCAACCTTAAATCCAGCAAACTTATTCAGCCCAATGCGTAACAGCCGGTCGCGGCCCTGAATACAGGCTGGCCATCGGACGGGTCCGTGAAGCACATCGCAGGTCCGACTGGCATGACGGGCAAAATTAACCCAGTAATCCGCTACATGGGCGGCAAAGGCGAGATCGTTTTCGTTCACATAATTTCGCGAAGGTTCAGCGAGCGTTAGAGTATTAAACACATAGGGCACTTCATTGCCATGCCATGCGCCGTTGGCGTATGTATGATGTTCCGTTTCCGCAACGTAATCGAACCAGTACCGCCAGCACGGTTCACCGACCCGCTGTTGCGCCTGCATCACCACATAACCCAATGCCGTAAACGCCATATCCCGACACACCTGTCGCCCCAGTTCTTCATCACCCTTCACGCCCGGATACAGCAGCTTAATCAGGCCGAGTCCCAGTCTGCGTTCACGGCGCAGTTTCTGAATTTGTCCGGCAAGATCGACGCCGAAGACGGCCATCACGCTGGCTTCATCGCTGTTAGAACCAATCATGATGGGCATCGGGTGTTGTCTGGCGGCGAAAAAGACGTCCAGCATCGGCTCCGGCAGTACCGCATCGCCGGAGATCGGTGTTGGCGCAATTTTGTACGGTGCGCCCAGCGGCCAGAAGGCCTCGGCCGGAATGGCACGAAGTTGGTCCGCCGTCGCATTTTGCAGGCCGAAGTGTTCAGCCAGCGCAACACCGTTTTCCAGCGCAATTTCGCGAGGCGTGTCCGGCAGCGTGTAGCCGCTCTGGACAATCGCTTTATGAAACAGCCCTTTTCCACGCGGCGAAGCTAACAGTGAAAGCACGCTACGCGCCCCGGCCGATTCACCAAACAGCGTGACGTTTTGCGGATCGCCGCCGAACGCGGCGATGTTTTCCTGTACCCAGCGCAGCGCGGCAATCTGGTCGAGGAGCGCAAAGTTATTGAGAGCCTCACCCTCTTCGCCTTCCAGCGCCGGATGGGCAAAAAAGCCGAGATGGCCGAGTCGATAATTGACGGTAACGACAACCACGTCACGCTTCGCCAGTGCAACGCCATCATAAGGCGGCAGACTGCCGGCACCGATGGTGTAGCCGCCGCCGTGCAGCCAGACCATTACCGGAAGCGGCTGATGGCGCTTCGCCGGAGACCAGACGTTGAGATAGAGACAGTCTTCAGAAAAAGCGCCGGGATCGCCGCCGCCCAACTCTTTACAGTATTCAATGTCCTGCCAGCTGGCGCTGGAGAAGGTATTCGCGTCACGGATCCCGGACCAGGGCGTCACCGGCTGCGGCGCTCGCCAGCGTCGTTCACCCGTCGGCGGCGCGGCGTACGGAATACCGCGCCAAAGATGGATATCATCCTGTACGACACCCATCAACTGGCCCTGTGCCGTTTCAATCAGTGGAATGCTGGGATTGACCATGTCCATATTTACCCGTTAATCGCAGATCCCTACAGGATACCTGGATTAAAGCAGGCCGCAACGCCGTTTGCTGCGTTCCTCCGCTTCCTGATACAACACAAACTCGTCAAATACCGCACACCCCAGCGCCTGTTCAAAGGCCTCGCGGCTGGCATTGCCATGACTGCGTGCCTGCGTTTCGTTACCGAGATTCGACTGGAAAATCCCCGCCGCGCTGACCGGCAGGAAATCTTCATAGGTGATGGGCTGCGCCAGCACCCAGCCGCGTTCAATGTGCGGCTGCGGATCGTCACCCGGATGAATCGCCTTGCGATGCGCTTCGCCTGATGGCGTCAGACGATAGCGGAACCAGGCCAGCCCCTGCTGGCGCAACAGAAACTCGCTGTCCGGGAATGCCTTAAACACCTCCTGCAGATGCAGTTGGTGTGTCAGGTTATCTTTCCCGGTACCCGCATTACGCAATAATTCATCGTACAGTTGGCGCCCTTTTATCGTCAGCGCCACGCCACGCTGTTCAATCTCACCAAAACGCGCGGTGTGTGTCCCCTGCATTTCGCCAGCAAACAGCACCGGTTCTTCCAGCGCTTTGAAGCTGGTCTGGCGCAGCAGAATCGGCACCTCACGGCGCGGCGGGCCTTCGATAAGGACTTTCGGTTCAATGCCGCATTCCGGCATCATCGACTGCACCCGGTCAATGTCCAGCGTTCTGGGCGTCAGATGGTTGATGTGACAGCCCGGGAAACAGACCACATCGGCAATCAGGCGATGTTCGTTATGCAGCGCATGATAGGTTTGTTCATCCACGGTAGCGTGACGATGCCAGCGGAACGTTTCCAGCGCTTCTTTCACGAACTCGCGTGCCTGTGATGCAGTAAACCCCTTCTGGCTATCCCAGATGTCGAGCAGTTCACGACAGCGTGGCGTAAAGATATCGCGCTGAGCGAGGATCTCCGCCGCTCGCTGACGGAGCGACGCGTTTTCGATCAGTTCAAGACGCAATAACGAGGTAAAGACGCGAAACGGATTTCGCGACAGCGAGGCATCGTCAATCGGACGAAATGCCGTTGAGTGCACCGGCACCCCCGCCTGGGAGAGATCGTAATAGCTGACCGGAAACATCCCCATGATCGCAAACATGCGTCGCAGCGTGGACAGTTCTTCTGCCGTTCCGACACGAATCGCGCCATGACGCTCCACGTTAAGGCGCGCCAGTTCATCCGCATTGGCCAGTTTTTCATGCAGCGTGGGGTTATTTTCGAGGACCGCCAGATTCACATCAGCCACAAGTTCCAGTAGCGTGCCGTATTGCGGAACTTCCTGCTGGTACATGGCTGACATTGCCTGCGAAAAATGTTCCCGAATCTCATCTGCCGTGATGGTGTTCGCCATAATGTCATGCCTCCAGTGAATGTTACCTGGAGTGTAGGAAACGCCATTCACTCTGGGGGGAAGAATTTACAAAGTGTGATCTCACCTGGATTCATTCTGAGTCAGTCCCTGCTCGCATATATAGCCATTGGTTATGTAATAAGTGGCATAAATTCACTTTTAATTAACAATGCATTTACACAAACTGCGTCAGGTGACCCTAAAACAATAAACCTCTTCCCTGTACCGGAGTCCGCTATGCGTGAAAAAATGTCCTCTCGCGAGGTGATCCATCGCGACTATAACAGCCATCCGCCGGCCTTTGCTCCCGGCTATAAGACCAGCGTTTTGCGCTCACCGCGCAACGCGCTGATCTCCTTGCAAAATTCATTGTCTGAAATCACCGGTCCGGTATTCAGCGACAACGATCTTGGCCCGCTGGATAACGATCTGATCATGAATTACGCCAAAGACGGCCTGCCGATTGGCGAGCGCATTATCGTCCACGGCTACGTCCGCGATGGCTTTGGTCGCCCGTTGAAAAATACGCTGGTCGAAGTCTGGCAGGCCAATGCAGGCGGCCGCTATCGTCACAAGAAGGACCAGTACCTTGCGCCGATTGACCCTAACTTCGGCGGCTGCGGACGGGTATTAACCGATGAAAATGGCTATTACTTTTTCCGCACCATCAAACCCGGTCCCTACCCGTGGCGCAATCAGGTCAGCGACTGGCGCCCTTCGCACATTCACTTTTCACTCTCCGGTGAGGCCTTTGCCCAGCGTTTAATTACGCAAATGTATTTTGAAGGCGATCCGCTGATCAAACAGTGTCCGATTGTGAAGACCATTAATAACGATGACGCGATCCGCACACTGATTGCCGAACTGGATACCCACGCCGCGGTACCGCTCGACTGCCTGGCCTGGCGCTTTGACCTTGTGCTCCGCGGGCAGCGTGCCACCTTGTTTGAAAACCGCACTCAGGGAGGCGCACGATGAAAGAATATTTGCCGGAAACCGCGTCACAAACGGCAGGACCGTATGTGCACATTGGGCTTGCGCCTGATGCCGCAGGGTTTCACATCTTTGAGAAGAATTTCAGCTCCACGCTAACCAACAGCCATACTGAAGGCGAGCGGATCGTGATTGAAGGTCGGGTGATTGACGGCTCCGGCACGCCAGTGCGCGATGTTCTGCTGGAGATCTGGCAGGCCAACGCCCACGGACGCTACAACCATCCGGCGGACCGCCAGGAAGAAAGGCCAATCGACGCGGATTTTCGCGGCTGGGGACGAACCTGCTCAGACTTCGACAGCGGTGTGTGGCGTTTCGATACCATTAAGCCGGGCTGCGTGGTGGGACGCGATGGCCGCCTGATGGCCCCACACGTCAATCTGTGGATCGTCGCGCGCGGCATCAACATTGGCCTGAACACCCGCCTCTATTTTGCGGATGAGCAAGAAGCCAATCAGCGCGATCCGGTGCTCAATCTGATCGAATGGGAAGTTCGCCGTCAGACCCTGATTGCCCGTCGCGAACAGCGTGGTAGCGAGACCGTCTATATTTTCGATATTCACCTGCAGGGCGAAAACGAAACCGTCTTTTTCGACATCTGATGAAAGAACGGGCTGAATCACTCAGCCCGTTCTTTCAGGACTGGTCTGTTTTCGCGACATGGCTTTCCAGCCATGGCAGCATCTGTTTCTTGCGGCTCAACATCCCTTCTACTATCACCGGTTGCGCCAGTTCCCGTTGGCGCGGGCCGGCAAACCAGAGCTGCGAATTGCCGGCGTTGATATCGGTCAGCATCAACACCACCAAATCCGCCCCGCTGTGAGCCGCGTAATCGGCCATCTCTTCACGCAGGACATCCATCACGTCGGCAACCTGGCTTAACGCATACAGTTCAATCTGCGCAACGCTCACCTGTTGGCCGTTGATGGTGAAACGCTTGATATCCTTCTGCAGCAGTTCACTGGCGCTCAATCCGTCGACGCTGGTTTTCGCACTCAGCAGATCGGCGCTGAACGCGGCCAGATCAACCCCGGCAAGCGGTGTCAGTGCTTCAACGGCCAGACGATCATCCGCTGTGGTGGTGGGCGAACGAAGCGTGACAGTGTCACTCAGTATCGCCCCTAACAGCAACAGCGCCTCTCCAGACGTGATCTGCACCCTGTTCTCCGGGCTCATCAGTTGCCATAGCAGCGTGGCGCTGCTGCCCACCGGTTTTATCCAGACTTCTGGCGGCAAACGGGTCACCAGTCCCCCCAGACGGTGATGGTCGATAATACCCACGATATTGCTCGACGGAAGGGTTTCCGGTCCCTGCGTCGGTTCGGTGAAATCCACCAGCCAGACGTCGAGGTCGGTCAGCGGCATTGCCAGTAACGGCGGCGTTTCCAGCCCCGCACGCTCGAACAGAAATCGGGTTTCGCGATTGGGTTCACCCAGGCGCCAGGCCGTGGCCTGACGTCCGCGCATGTTCAACCAACGGGCAGCCATATAAGCGCTGCAAATGGCGTCACTGTCCGGATTAAGGTGGCCTACAACATGGATCATTTTCGCCTCCGAAGAGAAAGTGCTATTACTTAAATAAGTTAAATGTTAATAATATTTTGCAATCAAGTTATCAAAAACAAACAACTTTACTTGTCACCGGCACCGCTCTGTTCTTAACATCGCTTATGGAAAAAAATAGTCTGTTCAGTCAGCGCATCCGATTGCGCCATCTTCATACATTTGTCGCTGTTGCTCAACAAGGAACCCTGGGGCGCGCAGCCGAAACCCTTAACCTCAGCCAGCCTGCGCTTTCCAAGACGCTTAACGAACTGGAGCAACTGACCGGCACCCGCCTTTTTGAGCGCGGACGCCTCGGTGCGCAACTGACATTACCTGGCGAGCAGTTCTTAACCCACGCGGTGAAAGTGCTTGATGCGCTTAACACCGCCGGGCAGGCGTTGAATCGTAAAGAAGGTCTTAACAATGATGTGGTAAGAATAGGCGCGCTGCCGACCGCCGCGCTGGGTATTCTTCCGTCGGTCATCGGGCAGTTTCATCAGCAGCAAAAAGAGACCACGCTGCAGGTGGCGACGATGAACAACACCATGCTGCTGGCGGGCCTGAAATCCGGCGAGATCGACATCGGCATTGGCCGGATGTCCGATCCGGAATTGATGAGCGGCCTCAATTATGAGCTGCTGTTTCTCGAGTCGCTAAAGCTGGTCGTGCGCCCTAATCACCCGCTATTGCAGGAAAATGTGACGCTGAGTCGCGTAATGGAGTGGCCGGTGGTTGTCTCACCAAAAGGTACAGTACCGCGGCAGAATGCCGAAACGCTGTTGCAAAGCCAGGGCTGTAAGATGCCAACCGGCTGCATTGAGACGCTCTCCGCGTCGCTGTCGCGCCAGTTAACGGTTGATTATAACTACGTCTGGTTTGTGCCGTCAGGCGCAGTGAAAGAGGATTTACGCCAGGCGACGCTGGTTTCGCTGCCTGTACCAACACAGGGCGCAGGCGAACCCATCGGTATTCTCACCCGCGTGGATTCATCGCTCTCTTCTGGCGCGCAACGCTTAATTGCCGCTATCCGTAAATCGATGCCGTTATAATCGGTCAGACAGGCCGGATGAGGCGCCTTTGCGCCTTCACCCGGCAAGGGCGCTTAGAAGGTTTCCCAGTTATCCCCGTGATCGGTAGCCGGCTGCGTTAAAGGCTGTACGGGCGTGTTTGTTGTCGGCACGCGCTTACTCGTCCGTCCGCCCTGTAAGCGAAACGTCCCCACCGCTTCCGTCAGTCGCGCCGCCTGCTCTTCCAGCGATGCCGCCGCCGCAGAGGCCTCTTCCACCAGCGAAGCGTTCTGTTGCGTCACTTTATCCATCTCCGAGATAGCCTGGCTGACCTGGACGATCCCACGGCTCTGTTCGTCCGACGCCGCCGCGATTTCCAGCATGATATCGGTGACGCGTTTCACCGCCTCCACGATATCGGTCATGGTGTTACCCGCCGCAACGACTTCACCGGAACCCTGATCGATAAGACGGACGGATTCGCTGATCAGCCCTTCAATCTCTTTCGCCGCCTGGGCACTGCGACTGGCCAGCGTGCGGACCTCACTGGCAACCACGGCAAATCCACGCCCTTGCTCACCGGCACGCGCAGCTTCTACCGCGGCGTTCAGCGCCAGAATATTGGTCTGGAAAGCGATGCTGTTAATTACCGCGGTGATCTCAGAGATTTTCTTCGAACTTGTCGAAATATTACCCATCGTCTGGACCACGCCGGAGACCATCTGCCCGCCACGGCTGGCTTTACCGGACGCGTCTTCCGCCAGTTTGCTGGCATGGTGCGCGTTATCGGCGTTTTGTTTCACCGTCGCGGTCAACTCTTCCATGCTGGCCGCCGTCTGTTCAATCGCCGCTGCCTGCTCTTCGGTGCGTGAAGACAAGTCGGTATTACCCGCCGAGATCTCACTGGTGCCGCGATAAATTTCCTCTGCCCCCTGACGCACCGAACCTACCGTTTGTACCAGCGAATGCTGCATTTGTTGCAGGTGGCGACTCAGACGCCCAATCTCGCTGCGCCCGGTTGGTTCATCCTGCATGGTGAGGTCGCCAGCGGCAATTTGCTCGATACGCTGCGCGGCATGCTGCAACGGCTGAATGACGGTACGACGCAGAACAATAAACGTCATTAGCGTCAACGCCAGTGCCAGCCCAAAGGCACCAATCATGAATATCATGCCCATTTGCGTGCGCTGATGCGCCTGCTCGCTTAACTGGTTAGCGCGCACCATGCGCAGTTCGATCGCCTTCAGCAGGACCTTGTTGTAACTGTCATCCAGTTGTCTTGCGTGTTCGCTTTCATGGTTGATGATCGCTTCAAACATGCCGTTTTTAGCGTACTTGAGCATCGGTTGCATTCCCGCAACATAGGCTTTGAAACTGCTTTCCAGTTCGCCATCCAGCGCTTCATCCGCAGGGGTTTTCACCTTGCGCGCCATGTAAATGTTAAACCCTTCCTCAGACTGCTTGATACGCTTTTCCGCTGCCGCGATGTTGGCTTTCATGTCATCCATTTCGGCAATTCGGCTCGCCGCGCCGGCATGAATCATGTTGATTCGCGCAGTACGCAGGTGGTTTGAGCTGTTCGATAATCCCATGCGCACCTGGATCTCATCCGTCACGTCCCGCTGATCGCGGTCAGCCTGCATGAGAAAATAGCCCGCCAGGCCTGAGCTCAGCGCGAACAGTAAAAGGATGCCACCGAGAATGGAGGAAAACAGCGGAACCAGTCTGATGTGATGCAAAAAGCCCAGCTTATGTGGTGCCTGCATCGATGATGTGTTGTCCATGACCGTCGACTCTCTTGTAGGATTAATGCGTAATACGCGCCCGTTAGATAGTCATCGGCATTCCGTGAATTTTACTTACCGGGAAAAGCGCCGTTTTCGTCACAGTTTGACAACATTTATGTTAAAAAAAGGAAAGCGCCAGCGGAGATTTCCGCTGGCGGATGAATCAGTTATCGCCGAAGTGGATAACGGTACGGATGGATTTACCTTCGTGCATCAGGTCAAACGCGTCGTTGATTTGATCCAGCGGCAGGCGGTGGGTAATGAACGGATCCAACTGGATTTTCCCGACCATTGCGTCTTCCACCATCCCCGGTAACTGGGTACGCCCTTTGACGCCGCCAAACGCGGAACCACGCCAGACACGGCCTGTCACCAGCTGGAACGGACGGGTTTTAATCTCCTGGCCCGCACCGGCAACGCCAATGATGATGCTCTCACCCCATCCTTTATGGCAACATTCCAGCGCCGCACGCATCACGTTCACATTACCGATACATTCGAAACTAAAATCGACGCCGCCATCGGTGAGTTCAACAATCACCTCCTGGATCGGTTTGTCATAGTCTTTCGGGTTGATGAAGTCGGTTGCGCCCATTTCACCCGCCAGTGTGAATTTTTCTGGGTTGGTATCGACAGCAATGATGCGTCCGGCTTTCGCCTGCACGGCCCCCTGAATCACTGCAAGGCCGATCCCACCAAGGCCAAATACGGCAACGGTATCGCCCTCTTTGACTTTCGCAGTGTTATGCACAGCCCCGATGCCCGTCGTGACGCCACACCCCAGCAGACAAACCTTATCCAGCGGCGCTTGCGGATTGACTTTCGCCAGTGAGATTTCCGCACATACGGTGTATTCGCTGAAGGTGCTGGTGCCCATGTAGTGATAGATGGGCTCGCCGTTATAAGAAAAGCGGGTGGTGCCGTCCGGCATCAGACCTTTTCCCTGAGTGGCGCGCACGGCCTGACAGAGGTTGGTCTTCCCGGATTTACAGAATTTGCACTCGCCGCATTCGGCGGTATACAGCGGGATAACATGGTCGCCCGGTTTCAGGCTGGTCACGCCTTCGCCGACTTCAACCACCACACCACCGCCTTCATGTCCCAGAACTGCCGGGAAAACCCCTTCCGGATCGTCACCAGACAGCGTAAACGCGTCGGTATGGCAGACACCGGTGTGAGTGATTTTGACCAGAACTTCGCCTTTTTTCGGCGGCGCGACGTCAATCTCAACAATTTTAAGCGGCTGGCCAGGGCCAAACGCGACTGCTGCACGTGATTTCATCTGTCTCTTCCCATTATTGCGAGGTGATGTGTTTATTTTAGATAAGCGCGAAGAAGGTGGCCGATTTCCGCCATACGCACGGCGCGCTGGTCAGGGGTGGTTTCACCGCTCACCAGTTCATCCTTCAGGTGGATCTCAACCATTTCGCCCATTAAACCGTTGGACGCCCCGCGAACCGCGGCGATTTGTTGCAGGATAGCCAGGCAAGGTTCGCCGGACTCCAGCGCACGCTCCAGGGCATCCACCTGCCCCCGAATGCGCCGGACGCGAGTCAGAATACGTTTTTTATCTGCAGGTGAATGCGGCATACGCCCCCCTTAATACTATAGGGGGGTATAGTAACAGCATTGTAACGTGAATGAAAAGGAGGAAATCATTCGCATAGGGAATAGAATTAAGGATAAGTTGTAGGATAAAGACTGCTGCGACTTCAGTAGCATCAAATGCAGAATCAGCGCGGAGATCGCTCCCCGCGTTCGCATTAATCCCCCTGACGCTTACGCGGCATCATGCGCAACAGCGTATTGTCTTTCCAGAAATAATGGTGCATCAGCGCGGCGGCGGCATGTAGCGCAATGACAAAGTAACCGAGATTTGCCAGCGTGATGTGCCAGGATTTCAGCGTATCCACCAGATCAAAATTCCCTTCCACCGCATGCGGCATCACCAGACCAAAGGCCATCCACGGATTACCACGGTTGTACATCATCACGATGCCGATTAACGGCAGCACAATGAACAACAGGTAGATCACCAGGTGTCCCAGATGCGCCAGTCCGGTCATCATCGGCTTCGGTTTTGGCACGATGGGAGGAGCCGGATGTTTCAGCCTGATCAGCAGACGCGCCACCATCAGAACCAGAATGGAGATCCCACAGGACACATGAATCATATTAATGAGGGGACGATCGCTTCGCGGGAAAAAGCCCCGGAACTCCATCGCACAGTAGGCGACAATCACCAGTAAAAAGACCAGCCAGTGGATGCCAATCTGCAGGCTTGAGTACTTATTGCCCATAACACGTCCTGAGTAAAAACAATAAAGCGACAACATAGCGAGCTTTTGTTAAAAATTCATTAACTTTTCTTCACCGCTTATCAGTCAGTTAGCCTTAACGGCAAGAAGAGCGATTGCTCCCCCCGCCATCCTGGACTATGCCTGGTAGGGAAAAAGAATGTCCGCTACATCCTCACAGGAGTTAATCATGAGTAAAATTGGCATTAACGGTTTTGGTCGTATTGGTCGCCTGGTGTTGCGTCGGTTACTGGAAGTCAAAAGCGATGTTGATGTGGTCGCGATCAACGACCTCACCTCCCCTAAAATCCTCGCCTATCTGCTAAAGCATGACTCTAACTACGGCCCGTTCCCCTGGAGCGTGGACTTTACCGAAGACGCGCTGATTGTTGACGGGAAGACGATCGCGGTTTATGCGGAAAAAGACGCCAAAAATATCCCATGGAAAGCCAAAGGGGCGGACATCATTATTGAATGTACCGGCTTCTATACCTCAACCGAGAAGTCTCAGGCGCATATTGATGCCGGCGCAAAAAAAGTGCTGATCTCCGCGCCTGCGGGCGACATGAAGACCATCGTCTTCAATGTGAACGATGACACGCTGGATGCCAGTGATGTGATTGTCTCGGTGGCATCCTGTACCACCAACTGCCTGGCGCCGATGGCCAAAGCGCTACACGACAACTTTGGTATTAACGTCGGCACCATGACCACTATTCACGCCTACACCGGTACGCAGTCACTGGTCGATGGTCCGCGCGGGAAGGATCTGCGCGCCTCACGGGCGGCAGCCGAAAATATCATTCCGCATACCACCGGTGCGGCGAAAGCAATTGGTCTCGTGATTCCGGATCTCAGCGGCAAGCTGAAAGGCCATGCCCAGCGTGTGCCGGTGAAAACCGGTTCTGTCACTGAACTGGTGTCGATTCTGGCTAAGAAAGTGACGGCAGAAGAGGTTAACAACGCGCTGAAGAAAGCGACGCACAACAATGAATCTTTTGGCTATACCGATGAAGAAATTGTCTCCTCTGACGTTATCGGTTCGCACTTTGGTTCCGTGTTTGATGCCACCCAGACCGAAATCACCGAGGTGGGCGATCTGCAACTGGTGAAAACCGTGGCCTGGTACGACAACGAATACGGATTCGTGACGCAACTGATCCGTACCCTGGATAAGTTCGTCAAACTTTAAGCATGAAGGCGGAGGGACACCTCCGCCCTTTTCCATTAATCAGGATTGCAAATAAACCACCTGGGTTTGCAGATACTCGTTCAACCCGTGTTTACCGTCAGCACCGCCAATCCCCGACTTGCGCCAGCCCGCGTGGAAGCCCTGCATCGCCTCAAAGTTTTCGCGATTAATATAGGTCTCACCAAACTTCAGCCCTTTAATGGCTTTCATCGCGACGTTGAGATTCTGCGTATAGATAGACGACGTCAGGCCGTAATCACTGTCATTGGCCATCGCGATAGCCTCCTCCAGGGTGTTGAAGACCACCACAGGCAGCACCGGCCCAAAGGTCTCTTCGTGCATGATGGCCATCTCCTGGCGAACATCCAGCAGCAGCGTTGGCGGATAGTAGTAGCCTTTGCCCTCAACGGCTTTGCCTCCGAGCACCACCCGCGCCCCCTCCTGTACCGCCCTCGCCACTTTCTGCTCCACACGTTGCAGGGCGGCGGCATTGATCAGCGGGCCCATGGCGATGTCCTTACGCTCGCCTGGATTGCCGAACTGTACCGCTTTCAGGGCTTCGCCGAGACGGTTCACAAACTGGTCATAAATCCCCTTTTGTACGTAGACGCGCTCAGCGCAGTTACAGACCTGCCCGGTGTTGATGACGCGGGAATCCACAATCGCGTTGACCGCCAGTTCAAGATCGGCATCATCCATCACAATGGCTGGCGCCTTGCCACCCAGCTCCAGGCACACTTTGGTGATATTCTTCGCCGCCGTCGCCATAATCTTTTCACCCGCCGCCACGCTGCCGGTCATGCTGACCATCGCCACTTTCGGGTTACCCGCCAGTTCCTGACCGACGGTTTCGCCACGTCCCAGCACCAGGTTAAACACACCGCGCGGCAGACCAATCTCATCAACGATTTTGGCAAACGCAATCGCGTTGTTGGGCGTAAATTCGCTGGGTTTAATGACGATGGTGTTCCCGGTCAGCAGTGCCGGAGCCAGCTTACGGGCGATCAGGAAGAACGGGAAATTCCACGGCAGGATCCCGGTGGTGACCCCCAGCGCACGCTTGAACAGCAAGATATTCTCGCCGGGACGGTCACTTTGCAGGATTTCGCCTTCATAACGACGAGCCCACTCTGCCATATAGTCGAGATAGTCGGCGGTAAAGGAGACTTCCACCTCCGCCAGTTGCTGAATTTTGCCTCCTTCAGCCACAATTAAGGCACTTATTTCACCAGCACGTTCACGGATCCCGGCGGCGATTTTACGCAGCCAACCCGCACGAACGATCGCCGGCAGTGCTTCCCACTCCGCCTGGGCGCGGTCGGCGGCGTCAATGGCTTTGCGCGCGTCTTCAGCACGACCATCAGGAATACGCGAAATCACCTCTTCGGTCGCCGGGTTGACGACATCAATCCAGGCATTCTCGTGCCAGGTCACAAACTGTCCATCGATATACATAGGATGTTGTACGGGTACTGACATGCGCTACTCCTGTGATTGAATTGTTTTTAACAAGTAAAACTATTGTTAATAAATATCAATCATGCCTCAGCGAACCCGACTGGCGTCGTGATTCTGTGAACTGCTTCATAAAAGAGAGGGGTCAGGCTGGAGAGAACGAAAACGCAGGCATTTTTGTTTTGCCCGTTTGAGAGAAAACGCTCCCAAACGGGCAGGGTTTAGCGTAACGAACGGTTGTTCATCGCGTCAGTCAGCGCCGCGTCCTGTTGCAGGACTTGCCACGCGCTCTCGACCTCCGGCGGAAAATCCACATGCACAATGAAGTCGCGCCCGCGAGGGCCATAGCCGGTTTCATCATTGCGCAAGCGCGGGATTTCGCCCACCACCAGCGCTAAATAGCGATCGACGCTCCACAGACCTCCAGGGTCATTGGCGAACGTAACGCCGTCTTCCTGCTGACACAAGACGGGTGTAAAGCCCGGATGGCTCAACCAGCGCGGCGCGTCCGGATCGTCACGGGTTACCCGGCGAAAGGTCGCCACGGTGCGCCGCTGCATGGTGGGATCCTGTACCACAATGGTGGTGTTAATCGGTTCCGCGGCCTGCGCGATGATCTGCGCACTAAAACGGGCATTCTCTCCGCAGTTGGTTGACTGATCTTCCAGCCAGATTTTGTCTGCGGGAATGTGCCAGAACTGCCGGGCAATGTCCGCCAGGATGGCGGCTTCGGCGCGTCCGGTCGTCTGGATCGTGTTGTAACGTGGATGTTGGGCAACGGCGGCATACAGGAAGGTCGTGGAGTGACCAATCCCACCGGCAATCAACAGCGGAACCTCTTGCTCCTGGGCAATCAGGCAGGCGGCGTCAATTGTCGGGATGACGGCATTGCCGGCCAGCACCACGCAATCTGCCGGATAAGCGGGCCCTCCACAGAAATCATCCTGCGCCAGCCACTGCCCCACCGTATTGATCGCCTCAACGGTGGTGGCGGAAAGTTTCGGGAACGGTTGCATCATTAGGCTCCTCCTCTCATTCCTGTAGAATATCGTACCTGTACTGAATAAACAGCAGATCTCTCTGAAAGGCTGATGATTGATATTTCGACGTTTTTTTGTCATCTGCGTGAAATAACACAAAACGTCTAAAAATCGGGCGGTTGCACCTGCACATTATCCTGTTTAATTGCCATTTTATAAACGATTAACGACATATCTTCTGCTGTTACAGAAAATTACCCTGGCAAATCGCTCTCCTTTTAGCCCATTCCCGCATGACGCCTCTTGTGAAATGTTAATAACACACCTAGTTTGATTAACAATTTCACAACCATTTAACGTAACAGGTTGCACCTGCCGCACTGCCAGGTGACACCTTCTTTGTTCTCTGGCGGAGGTTTTAAGGTAATGACAACCCATGAAAGCAGTACGGCTATTCTGAAGAAAAATAAGAAGGTACTCGTTGCCAGTCTGACCGGCAGTGCGATTGAGTGGTTCGACTACTTCCTGTATGGCACCGCGGCAGCACTGGTGTTTAACAAGATTTTCTTCCCGATGGTCGACCCGGTGATTGGTTTGATCCTTTCGTACCTATCCTTCTCGCTGACCTTTTTTATTCGCCCGATTGGCGGAGTCATTTTCGCCCACATCGGCGATCGCATCGGGCGTAAGAAAACGCTGGTGCTGACGCTTTCCCTGATGGGTGGCGCGACGGTGATGATCGGTCTGCTGCCCACTTATGAGATGATTGGTATCTGGGCCCCTATTCTGCTTATCCTGATGCGCATCATTCAGGGGATGGGCATCGGTGGCGAATGGGGTGGCGCACTGCTGCTGGCCTATGAATACGCACCGGAAAAACGCAAAGGCTTCTTCGGCAGTATTCCGCAGGCAGGCGTAACCATTGGCATGCTGATGGCGACGTTTATCGTCTCGCTGATGACCTTGTTTAGCGAGGAAGATTTCCTCTCCTGGGGCTGGCGTATTCCGTTCCTGATGAGTTCTGTGCTGGTGCTGTTAGGACTGTGGATCCGTCGGGATATCGATGAAACACCGGACTTTAAGAAGGTCAAAGCGTCTGGTCAGGTCGCCAAAGCGCCGCTGCGCGATACGCTGACTCATCACTGGCGGGAGGTGTTGATTGCCGCGGGTTTGAAGGTGGTGGAAACCGCGCCGTTCTATATTTTCTCGACCTTTGTGGTCAGCTATGCCACCAGCACCCTCAGCTATCAGAAGTCCCAGGTGCTGGAAGCCGTCACCGTTGGCGCACTGATTGCGACGGTAATGATCCCGCTGATGGGACTGCTGTCGGACAAAATTGGCCGCAAACGAATGTATGCCATCAGCGTCACCCTGCTCGGCCTGTTTATCGTGCCATGGTTCCTGCTGCTGAATACCGGTACTACCTGGGGCATTATGCTGGCGACAATCGTGATGTTCGGCGTGCTGTGGGCACCGGTGACCGCGGTGCTGGGAACGCTGTGTTCTGAAATTTTCAGCGCTAACGTTCGCTATACCGGCATCACCCTCGGCTACCAGATTGGTGCCGCGCTGGCGGGCGGTACCGCTCCCCTCATCGCTACCGGGTTGTTGGCAAAATATGACGGCGACTGGGTGCCCGTGGCATGGTATCTGCTTACCACCGTGGCGATTTCGCTGGTTGCTATTTTCTTTGCCAGTCGGGTGAAGCGTAGCCCGGCGATCAACGCCCAGCCTAACGAGTTGTAATCCTTTCGCGGCCAGATCCTCTGGCCGCGTTGATTTGTCTGTACAGAATCTGTTGCTGTTGTATAAAGCGCCGGGTGGGTTATGCCCGATGGCGCTGCGCTTATCGGGCCTACAAACCATGCATTGCTGGAACGTGTAATACACGCCCAATGCCATTGAACTTGTAGGCCGGAGAAGGCGAAGCCGCCCTCCGGCCCTGAATTACCCGCTAATCTGCTCCATCGCCTGCAGGATACGTTTATCCGATATCGGATACGGCGTCCCCAGTTGCTGGGCAAAATAGCTGACCCGCAGTTCTTCAATCATCCAGCGGATCTCTTTCACGTCCGCGTCTTCGCGTCGCGCCGGCGGCAGTTTGTTAAGCCACTGCTGCCACGCCTGCTGTACGCTTTCGACTTTCAGCATCTGTGCGCGATCGCGGTGAGGGTCGATCGCCAGCTTCTCAAGACGCTTTTCGATCGCCTGCAGATAACGCAACGTATCGCCAAGACGACGGAAGCCGTTGCCGGTGACAAACCCGCGATACACCAGTCCGCCCATCTGCGCTTTGATATCCGACAGCCCCAGCGCCATCGTCATATCCACGCGTCCTTTCAGCCGCTTGTTGATAGTGAAGACGGCGGTCAGGATCTGTTCGACCTGCTTCGCAATGTCCACAACTGTTTCGTTCAGCTCGGCGCGAACCTTCTCATGCAGTGCGGCAAAACCGTCTTCCGTCCAGACCGGGCCACCGTTGGCATCAATCAGTTTATCCACGCCGCAGGAAATACAGTCGTCAATGAGCTCCAGCACTTTGCCGTACGGGTTGAAGTACAGACCCAGTTTGGCTTTATTCGGCAGCTTCTCGTGCAGATATTTGATCGGCGACGGGATGTTCAACAGCAGCAAACGGCGCAAACCTGACCACATCGCCTGTTGTTGCTCCAGCGGATTATCAAACAGTTTGATCGCCACGCTGTCGCGCTCATCCACCAGCGCGGGCCACGCTTTGACTTTGTAGTTGCCACGTTTTTGCTCGTAGCTTTCCGGTAATTGTCCAAAGCTCCAGATGTGCAGTCCACTCTGTTCGATACCGTCATCGGCCACCGCCGAGAGCGTCTCCTGCACTTTTCCTTTCAACTGGTCTTTCAGTTCCTGCAACGAACGCCCTTCCGCCAGCTTCTTGTTTTTATCATCCACCACCCGGAAGGTGATTTTCAGATGATCGGGCACCTGCTCCCAGTGCCAGTCTTCGCGGTCAACCGTCACACCCGTCATTCGGCGTAGCTCACGTTCCAGCGCATCCAGTAGCGGCAGTTCCAGCGGCGTTACGCGGCCTAAAAACGCTTCTGCATAGTTCGGCGCCGGAACAAAATTACGCCTCACCGGTTTCGGCAGCGACTTAATCAACGCAATCACCAGTTCCCGACGCAAACCCGGGATCTGCCATTCAAAGCCACTGTCGTCAATCTGATTGAGCAGCGGCAACGGAATATGCACAGTCACCCCGTCCGCATCCGCTCCCGGTTCAAACTGATAGCTCAACCGCAGCTTCAGATTGCCCTGATGCCAGAAGTTCGGGTAGTCCAGCTTGCTGATGGTGTCCGCGCCCTCTTTGATCAACATGCTCTTTTCAAAGTTGAGCAGATCCGGGGTGGCGCGACTGACCTTCTTCCACCAGTTATCAAAGTGACGGGCGGAAATCACGTCATGACTGATGCGCTGATCGTAGAACTCAAACAGCGTCTCGTCGTCCACCAGAATGTCGCGACGACGCGATTTGTGCTCCAGTTCTTCCACTTCGGCACGCAGTTTGAGGTTTTCGCGGAAGAAGGCATGACGCGTCTGCCAGTCCCCCTCCACCAGCGCATGGCGGATAAACAGTTCACGGCACAGCGCCGGGTCGATCTGGCTGTAGTTCACTTTACGCGCGGCGACAATCGGCAGACCGTAAACAGTCACCTTTTCTGTCGCCATCACCGCCCCCTGCGCCCGCTCCCAGTGCGGTTCACTGTACGAACGTTTAATCAGATGCTGAGCGACGGGTTCGACCCACTCAGGGTCGATCCGTGCGGCAATGCGTCCCCACAGGCGACTGGTTTCCACCAGTTCCGCCACCATCGCCCACTTCGGCGGCTTTTTGAACAAGCCGGAGCCGGGAAAAATCGAAAAGCGCGCGTTACGTGCGCCGGTATATTCCTGCTTATCAGCATCTTTCATACCAATGTGCGACAACAGCCCGGTCAGCAGCGCAATATGGATCTCGCGGTATTGCGCCGGTTCGCTGTTCACCGGAATACCCAGTTCTTTCACCACCTGACGCAGTTGGGTGTAGATATCCTGCCACTCACGTACGCGCAGATAGTTCAGATAATCAGTCCGGCACAGACGGCGAAACGCGTTTGACGACAGCGCTTTTTGCTGTTCGCCGAGGTAGTTCCATAAATTCACAAACGCGAGGAAATCGGACTCTTTATCGTGGAAGCGCCGATGCTTCTCATCGGACGCCTGCTGCTTGTCCATCGGACGTTCGCGCGGATCCTGAATCGACAGCGCCGAGGTGATGATCATCGCCTCGCGCACGCATCCGTGTTTTTGCGCTTCCAGCACCATTCGCGCCAGACGTGGGTCCACCGGCAACTGGCTCAACTGGCGGCCCAACGGCGTCAGTTTATAGGCCGTCGCCTGTTCATCCGTGGTAATCGCACCCAGCTCTTCCAGCAGACGCACGCCGTCCTGGATATTGCGTTTATCCGGCGCTTCGACAAACGGGAACGCGGCGATATCGCCCAGCCCCAGCGCGGTCATCTGCAAAATGACCGACGCCAGGTTGGTGCGCAGAATTTCCGGATCGGTAAACTCCGGACGCGACAGGAAGTCATCTTCAGAATAGAGACGAATACAGATGCCTTCGGATACGCGACCGCAGCGCCCTTTACGCTGATTGGCTGAGGCCTGCGATACCGGTTCAATCGGCAAACGCTGCACTTTGGTGCGATAGCTGTAGCGACTGATACGCGCCGTACCCGGATCGATCACGTATTTGATGCCCGGCACCGTCAGAGAGGTTTCCGCCACGTTGGTCGCCAGCACAATACGCCGCCCGCTGTGCGACTGGAAGACACGGTTCTGTTCGCTATTTGACAGTCGCGCATACAGCGGCAGCACTTCCGTATGGCGCAGATTGAGTTTATTCAGCGCATCGGCGGTATCGCGGATCTCACGCTCACCGCTCATGAAGATCAGGATGTCGCCGGGGCTTTCACGCCCCAGTTCATCTACCGCATCGAAAATGGCCTGCAACTGGTCGCGTTCGGTGTCATCCGCTTCTTCGACGATCGGTCGATAGCGGACTTCCACCGGATACGTACGCCCCGAAACCTCGATGATCGGTGCATTGTTGAAGTGGCGCGAAAAGCGTTCCGGATCGATGGTTGCGGAGGTGATGATAATTTTCAGATCCGGACGGCGCGGCAGCAGTTCTTTCAGATAGCCAAGCAGAAAATCGATGTTCAGGCTACGTTCGTGCGCTTCATCGATGATGATGGTGTCGTACTGCATCAGCAGACGATCCTGTTGAATTTCCGCCAGCAGGATACCATCCGTCATCAGCTTGACCATGGTGTTGTCACTGACGTGATCGCTGAAACGCACCTTATAGCCGATGCACCCGCCCGGCTCCGTCTGCAGCTCTTCCGCGATACGGTTCGCCACCGTTCGCGCCGCCAGACGACGCGGCTGGGTGTGGCCAATCAGCCCTTTCACCCCACGCCCCAGTTCCATACAGATTTTCGGGAGCTGAGTGGTTTTACCTGAACCGGTTTCCCCGGCCACGATTACCACCTGATGGTCGCGAACGGCGTCGAGGATCGCCTGTTTCTTCTGACTGACGGGCAGGTTTTCCGGGTAGGTAATCTTAGGTCGCGCCGCTTCACGTAGCACAACTTTACCTGCCGCCTGTTCAATCTCTTTCGCCATCTCCTGGTAAATGGCCTGTTGTGCATCAGGATTTTTAACCTTCTTCACGCCGTGCAGCCGGCGCGAAAAACGCTGCCGGTCGCGCAGCATCAATGAATCCAATTGCTGTTGTAATGCGTGGAAGGTTAATTTTTGTTGTTCTGTCATAGCGTTAAAAGGCAGTGCTCTGCCTGGTTAAATCTCTTCTAAATGATAGGTATAGAGTACCACATCAGCGCATTTTGTGTGTTGTTCAATAAATTCGAACATAGGATTCGATATATTGCGCTTTCTCTGCGACAGGATTGTGAATACAGTGTCAACAAGCAACGGGGCACAGCCCATTCAAACACCTATAAGGAAACACCCATGAGCAAGGTATTAGTTCTCAAATCCAGTATTCTGGCAGGGTACTCTCAGTCTGGTCAGTTGTCTGATTATTTTGTTGAACAGTGGCGTGAAAAGCACTCTGCTGACGAAATCACCGTTCGTGACCTGGCTGCTAATCCTGTCCCGGTACTGGATGGCGAACTGGTGGGTGCCCTGCGCCCAAGCGACGCGCCGCTGACGCCTCGTCAACAGGAGGCGCTGGCGCTGTCTGATGAACTGATTGCTGAACTGAAAGCGCACGACGTGATCGTTATCGCCGCGCCAATGTACAACTTCAACATCCCGACGCAGTTGAAAAACTACTTCGACCTGATTGCTCGCGCTGGCGTGACGTTCCGCTACACCGAAAAAGGTCCGGAAGGCCTGGTGACCGGCAAACGTGCGGTGATCCTCTCCAGCCGCGGCGGTATCCACAAAGACACCCCGACTGACCTTATTTCGCCGTACCTGAAAGTCTTCCTCGGCTTTATCGGCATCACCGACGTGAACTTCGTGTTTGCTGAAGGGATTGCCTACGGTCCGGAAGTGGCGACCAAAGCGCAGTCTGACGCGAAAGCCGCCATCGATAGCGTGGTTGCAGCGTAAGTTCTTCCCCTCCCGCTCCGGCGGGAGGTTTTTGATCACTTCGCCTGATAACGCAAATATCCCACCACGCCGTTACTCGCACCATCACTCGGATGATTCACCCCGTCAGTAACTTCCACGCAGGCAAAATCAAATGGCGACACATTCTCAATGCATGCCACGTTCACGCCATACTGATCCGGACTGGAGCGTCGCTGGTGGAAAGTGTAAATCCCACACACTGAACAAAAAAAGTGTCTTGCTGTGCCGGTATTGAAACGATACTCCGTCAGTTTATCCTGACCTGAGAGAACCGTTATCCCCATCAACGGCGCAGAAACAACCACCGCACCGCGCATCCGACAGAATGAACAGTTACAACGCCGGATGGTATTGAATCCATCGCTAAGTTGAACAGTAAACTTGACGGCCCCGCAGTGACATTGCGCATTTCGTTTTTCAGTCATTTTCAACCCCGCGTTATGCCTTTTGCGCAATACTGTCCAGGGTCGCCAGCACTTCCGCTGAAAGTATCAGATCCCCTGCCGCCATATTTTCATGCAGATGCGTCACTGACGACGTACCCGGTATCAGCAAAATATTCGGTGAACGGTGTAGCAACCATGCCAGCGCAACCTGCATCGGCGTTGCATTAAGGCTCGCGGACACCTCTGAGAGTGTTGAAGACTGTAGCGGCGTAAACCCGCCCAGCGGGAAAAAGGGAACGTAAGCAATACCGTCTTCTGCCAGCGAGTCGATCAGCGCATCATCCTGACGATGGGCGATATTGTACTCATTCTGCACACAGGCCACGTCTGCGATGCGACGCGCTTGCGCCACCTGACGGGCAGTCACATTACTCAGGCCAATGTGTTTGACCAACCCCTGCTGCTGAAGCTCCGCCAGCACGCTGAAACTCTCTTCAATGGATCCTTCATGAGGGTCGTGACCGTCGCCCAGCATTATGCGCAAATTAACGACATCCAGTACATCCAGACCAAGGTTGCGCAGATTATCGTGAACCGCCTGCCTGAGTTCCGCTGGCGAGAATGCCGGTAGCCAGGAGGCATCATCTCCACGGCGGGCGCCGATTTTAGTGACAATCACCAGATCGTCCGGATAAGGGTGCAGCGCTTCGCGAATGATTTGATTCGTGACGTGCGGACCGTAAAAATCGCTGGTATCAATATGATTGACCCCCAGCGCGATCGCTTCCCGAAGCACCGTCAATGCAACATGACGATCCCTTGGTGGACCAAAAACCCCAGGCCCCGCCAGTTGCATCGCCCCATACCCTAAGCGTTTGACCTGCCGGGAACCGAGAGAAAACGTGTCAGATTTACCGTGACTTGCCATAACTGCCCCTTCTGCTGAATAGCGTAAGAAAAGAGAGTATAGAAACTTACCCTGCAAATTATTACGCGCAACCCAACAAAACGGAAAAACCGCAGATAACTGTCGGAAACCGTTATTTCCGCAACCACTTCCCGTTAATGCCCTGAACATATTCTCCCGGTTTCGCACGCTCAATCAGTTTCTGTCCGGCCATTTTCGCCACTTCATCAACGGGAAGCTGATGGCTTTCAGCTAGCTGTCGATAGCTGACGGCTCGGGCTTTATTGATTTCACTGACCAGCGCCTGTGTCTGCGCATCCTGTTTCAGTGCCACCAGATAACCATTGTACGTCTCACCGACCCGGCCCTGGGTTCTGGCCTCACTTAACGTCAGCGCCAGGGCGCTCCCACTCAACAAACTCAGAACGAGCGTCGCCAGGATAAAGGTTCTTTTCATCATTACCTCAGAACAAGTCACTGCGGGATTTGAGCAGGCTTTCAACATCCTTATCCACTTTGATTAGGATCTCATGCTCAATTTTGACGTTCATATTGATGGTGATGGGCTCCTTTGGCGCTGCGACTTCAATACGCGGCGTACAGCCCGTTACTAACCACAGCGGGAGAAGCGCCAGTATGGCTGTCATTGTTTTCATTGGGGTTCCTCACATTCCTTGCCTTGCGGACATTTTTTTTCTGGCAGCGCCGCGTTTTGTTCAAGCCATGCCTGTAGATTGTCGCCAAAGCGCAGACTGCGCCACAGCGTAAAAACATTCTCTTCGTGGGTATAGTTGAGATTCACCGTGCCGACCTTGCCATCCACATGACTGTTGCCGCGGATTTGTGCCTGCATCGTCAATACGCCCAGATTGTCTAAATTGATTTTGGTCCATGAATGGGCAATCTCCATATACCGCAACCAGTTGATGGCCGCCCCGGCCGCCATGTTATCTTTCACCACCGCATCAGCGGTGTCTTTGTCGATACGCAGCGTCATCGGACCGGGATTGGTTAACCAGCCGTCTTTGATAATCCATTTTTCATTGTTCAACCACAGAGGGAGCGCGCCGCTCACTGGTCCGGACATCGCGAACTGTTTCGGATTAACCGCGCTGATGAGTTCGCTCGAAGAGATATTTTGCACCCGCACCAGTGCCGGATCGTGCTGCGGCATGCGCAATTGTTGCATGGAAACCTTGCCGCCCAGTACGTCCACACTCACATCAGTGAGCAGCAGCGGATCGGCTTCACTCCACGGATAGGCACCCTCCAGATCGGCGGTGATATTGGTGGCGGTCACCTGATTGACCACTTCAGCAATGCGCAGTGAAACAGGTCCGCGCGTCCCCAGTTGCCACGTGCCAGCACTAAAGCGGAAAGGCAGCACGAAATCGACGCCGTTGATCTGGTTATCCGGCATCCACGCACTGCCGCCTTTTAGGACACCGTGACCACCGGCCTCGAATCCCTGCTCTGCGGCTGCCGAAAACGCCACCTGGGCATACAGCTCGCCCTCACGCAATTTCATTTTCCACTCTGGCGGCACCAGCGGCTGAAACACCTCCAGAGATTGTTTCGGCCACCAGGCCTGACCGCGTAAGCGCAAGCCATCCCAACGACCGTTAAGGCTCACAGGGCCGATCGCCCCGGCATGTAAATCGCCTTTAAACAGGAAAAATGTCGGATCGCGCCCTTCCACGCTGAACTTGAGGGTTGAAGGAGGTAAGACGCTGCCCCCCGAGAAATGCGTTTCCCCGGCATCGAATGAGAGTGCCCCGCTAAACCGCGGGTGCACCGCATCTCGCACCCACTCAACCGGTTTATCCAGGATCAGTCGGGGTGTCTCAACCTTCATAGTACCGTACTGAAGCTGGTCAAAACCGGTAGACAAATCGGTCAACGTGATCGTGTTGTCATGCCACTCACCTTTACCTGCGACATCCCATTTTGCGTGCATCGGCGTAAAACTGCCCTCGCCCCAATAACGCCACTGCCAGCGCCCCGCATCGGGCAGAAAATCATTCGCCAGGCCATCCAGATGCAGGACAAAATCCCCCATCTGATTCTCATGGGCGCGCAGAATCGCCTGCAATCGTCCGTCCACCCCGCGCTGAGTGACCTTCACGCCCGCCAGCGGCCAGCGGATTTCGTCAATATCCAGCGAGTCGATAACCCGTCCGCGTGAACGCAGCAGCGCGCCAGGTTCAAATGTCAGTTCCGGGTCGCTCAGACTGCCCGTCAACTGGGCAGGCAGCCTGGCATAGAAAATCAAATCATCCTGCTTGGCTTCACCCGTGAGTTGCAGCGGCATGGCGCTGTTATCCATGCTCAGTTTTCCCGGACCAAAAGAGAGCACCGCGTTCCCTTTTCCCGCTTCCCCCTGGGTCAGCACATTAAGGCGTCCGCTGATCACCGCTTTCTCGGTGCCCTCCTGCCAGTTATCCACCTTCACGCCCAGACGCCCGCTAAGGGGAAAGCCTTGATAAGGCCATGACCAGCGACCATCGCTGATGGTCAACTGCTGGCGCGTGAGTTCCCACGGCAGGTCGAGCAGCGGATCGGCATTGTCCCGCGCCATGACAATCAACTGCCCAGCGTTCTCACGCCACTCCAGTTCCGCATCAACCAGCGACGGTTCCTGCGGTAGACTGAGCGTGGCAACGGTGTGCCCGTTCACCGGCAGTCCATCCGGCACCAGCGGCATCGTGAATTCGCCAACCAATTTGACCGGCGGCTGGCCCTCAAACGCCATGACATCAAGCTCACTGACCGTCAGTGTCTGACCGCGGAGTTGACCTTGAAATTTCACCTTATCGCCCTGATAACGCAGTTGCTGGACCGAAGAGGTCAGCGAGACGTTCAGTTTGCCCTGCCACACCTGCCAGGGTGAAAGAATAACGTTATCGATAGTGATCCAGGTGTTGGGCAGCATAGCCTGCCATTCAGCTAGCGTACGGGGCGCGGCAAGAGATTGTTCCGCCTGCGGCAGTTTTGCCAGACAGGCGGAGTCGAGTTCAAGCGTGCCAATATTCAACTGCCAACGGCTGGGATGCGACAGCCGGGTCTGACTGACACGGGCTAACTGGCAATCATCAACCAGATAACGGAGTTCAGGAATATGTAACCCGTGGCGCGTGAATCGGGGGCTATCATCCAGCGCAATGCGCGTTCCGACCGGCAGCCAGATGCCCGCCAGCGTAGGAACCCACAACCCTAGCGTCATCACCAGCGTCAGCGGCACGAGGATCACAAGTAAGAGTAGTGCCAGAGCGGCTTTATATTTACCCTTCATGGGCAGTTAATATCCTGATTTAGCGAAAAATTAAGCCGAATTAGGCCGCTATTGTGTCATGTTTAGGTAAACATGCCCAGATTAAGAATAGATGTTCCAGGATTACACACCAAATTTTTCACTCTCTTTAAAATCAGAAAGTTAAGTAGATTACAGCGACTTCTCAGAAGAATGCGAAAGCCAATAATGGACAATAGACTAAATCACTATCTCAAAGATCAGTCCCCACCTTCGGTGACTGGACTCAATGACCGCTGCAGACTTTACCGCAAATTCAATCCTATATGCAGCATCGAAGATCTCAAGGGTCGATTAAGTCAATTTGGGATGTTAAACTGCTAAGATCTTAGAAGTTACCTAAAACCTGAAGTAACATGGCATAGAAGTAGATTAAGCATCAGAAAACTTTACAGTGAACAAATGCTATCTGTTAACATTTTTTGATTGGGAATTTGTGTGGAATTTAGAAAAGATATAAACGGATTGAGGGCCATAGCAGTACTATCTGTTATATTATTTCACTTCAATAAGGAATGGGTGCCAGGAGGATTCGCGGGCGTAGATATATTCTTTGTAATATCAGGTTTTCTGATGACAAAGATTATACTCTCTAAGATTGGTTGCAATTCTTTTTCGTTTGTCAATTTTTATTCTGCAAGAGCAAAAAGGATTATACCAAGCCTGACTGCCACCTCACTGATTGTACTCATTTTAGGCTATCTTTTTCTGTCGCCAAAAGATTATCTAAGAATGTCGCAGGATGCTTTATCCAGCATCACTTTCGTATCTAATTTCTGGTTTGCATCGCAATCAGGTTATTTTTATACAAGCTCAAATGAAAATTTCTTCCTGCATACGTGGTCATTATCCGTTGAGTGGCAGTTTTATATCATTTATCCAGTAATTTTATACTGTCTGTATAGATTATATGGCATGCGAACTTCCATATTATCTATTTATCTTATGCTGGCAATCTCATTTGTAGTCGGGTTTTATTATACATTTTACTCTGCGACATATGCATATTACATGTTTCCATTGCGTGCATGGGAAATGCTCGCCGGAGGAATTTGTTTTTTACAAGAAAAGAAAACAAATAACAAAAGATACTCGTTAGTCTTCGAAGTATCTGGAGCATTGCTAATCGCCTTTTCACTTTTTTATATTAACGACTTAACACCCTGGCCAGGATATATGTCTATCATCCCGGTTTTAGGGACATCGTTGATATTACTTTCAAATAACCAAAGTTCATTATTGACATCCGGTAAATTACAACAACTCATAGGAAAAGTATCATATTCTGCTTATCTAATACACTGGCCAGTCCTTGTGCTGATATGGAAACTAGGTGTTACTTTAAATGTTATTGCTTATTTATTGATAATATCATCGGCATCAATACTGCTTTACCTATGTTTTGAGCGTTCCAAACGTATAAATTTTAAAAATTGTGCATTTTACATAGTTACTGTAACTGCCGGGTTTTCTGTTTATGCCAGCAATGGCTATGAAGCTAGAGTCCCACCAGAATTTCGCCTTACACAGAGGGAGTTTCACTGGGCATATTACGGTGGTGCAGGGTATCCTGCAGACAAGGTTTTTTACAGTCAAGATGCCAAAGATAATTACGATTTTATCTTCGCAGGTGATTCCTTTGCTGCTCAATATGCAAAAGAAATAGATAAATCCGGAATTAAAGCTGCTGAACTTTATATCCATGGCTGCCCATTACTTCCTGAATATTCAAGATATTCTGAAAATAGAGAATCATCTAAATGCTCCGCTGCCTTTGATGATCTAATTAAATTATTGAACAAAAATAGAAATGCGACATTAGTTTATTCGTTAGCATGGGATAATTATAAAGACATAATAATTAAGAAAGGTTCAAACAAACGTCAAGTATTAACAGAGAGTGACTACGAAAAGCTCATTGCAGATCAAATTCAAAAATTAATAGCCATTGGCGGCAACCAAAGAAAATATTTTTTCATAGGTCGCCCTATGGATACTTCAAAAAGCGGATTTAATTGTATATCTGGCGCTAGATTACTTGGTTACAAAATCATTGGTTCTTGCAAAGAGGAGCAGGAATTTAAAAAACCGCTCATCAATGACATTGTAAAATCTGCAGTAATGAAATATGACAACATTAAATTTATAGATCCTAATGACTTTCTTTGTAAGAATAATAAATGTCTTTTTATAGTTCGTAACCAACCAATCTACAGCGACCTTGAACATCTTTCAATATACGGTTCTGAGATCGTTTTCAAGGGAGTGATGAAAATAATAGATAATTAATATCTGGAGGGCATTCAGTGCCCTCTATGCTTTTAAATTTTCGACGCACTTAACCTTGAAACAGTAGCATACTTTCTCGTAAGAAAACCCATGCTAACCGATACTCTTGACTGGTTGTTCCCATATGTAAGAAAGGTCCTTGCGCGTCTGCAGTCAAAATGACAGTCTTCCCTAAGAAGTGCTTAAATCATTCACTCTCCAGCACTGACACCCCTCCCTTCAAGAATTATTTCGTATAGTCAAGGCTAATTAGACTTAAATATGTCTCGACCGAGAAATACTTTGTGTTTGCACAGTGCATTCATAATCAATTATGGTCAATGCGTCATGAGTATTGAATGCTCAAATTTTGATGGTTTATGAGGTCAACCTAAAGTTGTTGGAGGTATGAACAGGGGCCAGGCCAATACGCTGAATGACTGTTTGCTAATACTTGTGCCCTCTGGACATCTCAATGGGAGATATGTGCTTAAAAAACTTGTTGAAATTTAGCAGGATGGACGCATTTAGAATAGATGCTCTAGAATTAATCATTATATGTATTACTTTCAATGACATTTGATATTTTGTAAAATAATTTGAATTAGATAACTGTGATTCAGCATCACTGGAGAAAGTCATATGAAACTCGCCGTCTACAGTACAAAACAGTACGACAAGAAGTACCTGCAACAGGTTAACGAGGCTTTTGGCTTTGAGCTTGAATTCTTTGATTTTCTGTTGACGGAGAAAACGGCTAAAACCGCGCATGGTTGCGAAGCCGTTTGTATCTTCGTGAATGATGATGGCAGCCGCCCGGTACTCGAAGAGTTGAAGAATCATGGCGTTAAGTATATTGCTCTGCGCTGTGCGGGTTTCAATAACGTCGATCTGGATGCGGCGAAAGAGTTAGGTCTGCAGGTCGTTCGCGTCCCGGCCTATTCTCCGGAAGCCGTTGCAGAACACGCAGTGGGCATGATGATGACGCTCAATCGTCGTATTCACCGCGCTTATCAGCGTACCCGCGACGCCAACTTCTCTCTGGAAGGGCTAACGGGTTTCACTATGCACGGAAAAACAGCGGGCGTGATCGGCACCGGGAAGATCGGCATCGCCGCCCTGCGTATTCTGAAAGGTTTTGGGATGCGTCTGCTGGCCTTCGACCCGTACCCGAGCGCTGCTGCACTCGAACTCGGCGTAGAATATGTTGACCTGCCAACGCTGTTCGCCGAATCCGATGTGATTTCGCTGCATTGCCCGTTAACTCCGGAAAACTACCACCTGCTGAACCATACTGCGTTTGATCAGATGAAAAATGGCGTGATGGTCATCAACACCAGCCGTGGCGCACTGATCGATTCTCAGGCCGCGATTGAAGCGCTGAAAAATCAGAAAATTGGTTCACTGGGGATGGACGTTTACGAAAACGAACGCGACTTGTTCTTCGAAGATAAGTCAAATGACGTTATCCAGGATGATGTCTTCCGTCGCCTGTCCGCGTGTCATAACGTGCTGTTCACCGGGCATCAGGCTTTCCTGACCGCCGAAGCGCTGACCAGTATTTCTGAAACCACGCTGCAGAATTTGCAGCAGTTAGCGAGCGGCGAAACCTGCCCTAACGCCCTGTTCTGATCCCGTCGCCCTCCTGTTTCCGGAGGGCATTTCAGAATTTCCTCAAAGCCACTGGCGATAAGTACGGTATGCTGTCGGCGACGATTACGTTTTAATGCAGAGAGTTAACATGAAGAAGGTCATAGCGCTGGTTGCGCTGAGCCTGCTGGTAGCAGGTTGTGTAAGCAATGGAAAAGTGTCGGTTAACCGTGAGCAATTACAGCATCACCGCTTTGTTCTGGAGAGCGTGGACGGTAAGCCGATTAATGCGACGGGCCATCCGCTTGAGCTGAGCTTTGGCGAAAAGATGACGATATCCGGCAATATGTGCAATCGCTTCCACGGTCAGGCATCACTTTCTGACGGTGCACTGAAGGTAAAAGAGATGGCGATGACCCGTATGATGTGCGCCGATCCTCAGCTCAGTGAGCTGGATAATACCCTCAGCACCATGCTGAAACAGGGCGCACAAGTCGACCTGACCGCGAACCAGCTCACGCTGGCTACTGCGGAACACACGTTAAGCTATAGACTTGCCGATTTAGTGCAGTAATGGGGGCTTAATAGCTACCACAGCTTCCCGCGGCGAGAGATTGCTCGCTGCAGCGTTTGCCGTTGGGAAGCGCGCACATGCCGATTGCCGAGCCATCCAGTTGACGAGCAACGGAAAGCGAACCGCCAATCATGGCGCAATTGGCCTCACCGGAACTGGTCATTGCCGCTTTTAAACCCGGTGCGACATGTGCTGCTGTCGCCTGCTGAACAGGTTCATTGTCACTGCTGCAAGCCGATAATAATAACGCGGCACATCCTACCCAAAACGCTGCGCGCATTTGACTCCCCTCATATTCTGTAAGCGTAACCAAGCCGCACTAATAATAGGCATCCGTCTTCGTCGCGTCGAGAGCCAAAACGCGCATTTATGCGGCCTGGCCGCATTTTATTGCGCTTTTTCGCGCGATATTTGATCCCACGGCCCTGTTCTGTTGCTATGCGCTTACCCTACGCGCGGTCAGATAGTGCTCCTGCCAGTACTGATTCGACAGATGTGACAACGTCACACCTTGTGAGCTGGACGCATGAATAAAGGAATCATTGCCGATATAGACGCCGACATGATGCACATTCGGTTCTGTCTTAAAGAACACCAGATCGCCGACTGCGAGCTCACGCTGACTGACACGCAGGCCCATACGGCTTTGCTCCAGCGCAGTACGGGGCAGATGCTTGTGAATAACCGACGCAATAATTCTGCGTGTAAACGCCGAACAATCAATACCGTTTCGGCTGTCCCCACCCCAGCGGTAATCGGTTCCTCTCCACACCGCAAACTCACTCATAATGCGACGCTTCAGTTGCGCTTTCTTATTCGGAACAGGCGCTTGCGAAAAGTGCCCTTCAGAATAAGAGAGTTGAGAAAATGTATTGAATCCCCAGTCTTTTGCCTGAATTTTTACAAAGGCAAATGACGATGACGAGGCGGAAATAAGTAAAGCAAGCAGTAATATTCGAATCATAACCTAATCAAAACAATTAATTACATGAACACATCCAGACTTTTTGCGCACGAAAAAGATTTATCTATAGCGATAAATAAAAGAGTCATTTTTGTTATAACGCGTATTCGCGTTTTAAATAGAGATTATCGACATTCGGTAACGCGAAGATTTACAGACGCTTCCCGTTCTGAACTGCGCTGAGTATAGGCGTGGACACTCTGATACCGAACTTAAAAAGCCTTATTAAGAATTTTATGTTGCGACAATAACGGCGAAGATAATAAATTTATTAAGGAAATTCTCAAAGAAAATTCCAATCCATTTTTGGATGATGTGTTTTATCTTGTTGTGCCAGCGAAGATATTATCACTATGCGTAAAGTAAAATTAATCTCCCCCTCTATAAGCCATAACTAGCTCATAACAAAAAAACAAAATAAAATATACAACCGGTATTTATCGGCACGTAATAAATGGGGCGATATTTTTGCGATCCTTGTGTCAATTTGTGCACTCGAAAGCGGCACAACTTCTAGGGAATACAGGAAAGTCCTATACTAAAGGAATAATTATCTGGTCGCTAAGTGGTTTCTGGCGTCCCTCTTTTTTGCGCAATGTAAGGGTGTCATATGCAAACAATTGACGGTAATGGTGCAGTCGCTTCGGTGGCGTTTCGTACCAGTGAAGTTATCGCCATCTACCCCATTACGCCCAGTTCAACGATGGCTGAACAGGCAGATGCCTGGGCAGGCAACGGGCTAAAAAATGTCTGGGGGGATACGCCGCGCGTCGTCGAAATGCAGTCGGAAGGCGGCGCTATCGCTACCGTTCACGGTGCGCTGCAAACTGGCGCGCTGGCCACTTCCTTTACCTCTTCACAGGGATTATTGCTGATGATCCCCACGCTGTACAAACTGGCGGGACAATTGACCCCTTTTGTACTGCATGTCGCTGCTCGTACTGTGGCAACCCACGCACTGTCTATTTTTGGCGATCATTCTGACGTCATGGCTGTCCGCCAGACCGGCTGCGCCATGCTGTGCGCAGCGAGCGTACAGGAAGCGCAGGACTTTGCGCTGATCTCGCAAATCGCCACTCTGAAAAGTCGGGTTCCCTTCATTCATTTCTTTGATGGTTTTCGCACCTCGCATGAGATCAACAAAATCATCCCGCTGGCAGATGACACAATTCGCGGCCTGATGCCGCAGGCTGAAATTGATGCGCACCGTGCCCGGGCGCTCAATCCGGAACACCCGGTGATCCGTGGCACCTCCGCGAATCCGGATACCTACTTCCAGTCCCGCGAAGCGACCAACCCGTGGTATGACGCGGTATATGACCATGTCGAACAGGCGATGAATGACTTCGCTGCCGCAACCGGTCGTCAGTATCAGCCGTTCGAATACTACGGACATCCGCAGGCCGAACGGGTCATCATTCTGATGGGCTCCGCCATCGGCACCAGCGAAGAGGTGGTCGACGAACTGCTGACGCGCGGCGAGAAAGTTGGGGTGCTTAAAGTCCGTCTGTTCCGCCCCTTCTCGGCTAAACACCTGCTGCGGGCCTTACCTGAATCTGTCCGCACGATTGCCGTGCTCGATCGAACCAAAGAACCTGGGGCTCAGGCCGAGCCGCTCTATCTCGACGTGATGACCGCGCTGGCGGAGGCCTTCAACGCTGGCGAACGCGAAACGTTGCCACGCGTGATTGGCGGTCGCTATGGTCTCTCGTCAAAAGAGTTTGGTCCGGACTGCGTGCTGGCCGTCTTTAATGAACTGAGCCGCACCAAACCCAAGCCGCACTTTACCGTCGGCATCTACGACGATGTGACCAATCTGTCGCTGCCGCTGCCTGACAACACGTTGCCGTCGACCGCCAAACTGGAGGCGCTGTTTTACGGTCTCGGCAGTGACGGCAGCGTCTCGGCGACCAAGAACAACATCAAGATCATCGGTAACTCGACGCCATGGTATGCCCAGGGTTACTTCGTGTATGACTCGAAAAAGGCTGGCGGCCTGACGGTTTCTCACCTGCGAGTGAGTGAAAAGCCGATCCGCTCTGCTTATCTGGTCTCTCAGGCCGATTTTGTCGGTTGCCATCAATTGCAGTTTATCGACAAGTACCAGATGGCTGAGCGCCTGAAACCCGGTGGTATTTTCCTGCTGAATACGCCCTATCCTGCTGATGAGGTCTGGTCGCGCTTGCCACAGGAAGTACAGGCGGTGCTGAACCAGAAGAAAGCGCGTTTTTACGTCATTAATGCGGCGAAAATTGCTCGTGAATGTGGGCTGGCGGCGCGTATTAACACCGTCATGCAGATGGCGTTTTTCCATCTGACACAAATCCTGCCGGGCGACAGCGCGCTGGCTGAGCTTCAGGGTGCGATTGCCAAAAGCTACAGCAGCAAAGGCCAGGATCTGGTGGAACGCAACTGGCAGGCACTGGCACTGGCGCGCGAATCTGTTGCTGAGGTGCCGTTGCAGGCGGTTGATCCGCACAGCGCCAACCGGCCTCCGGTAGTGTCTGACGCCGCACCTGATTTTGTGAAAACCGTAACCGCGGCAATGCTCGCGGGCCTCGGCGATGCCCTTCCTGTCTCGGCGCTGCCGCCCGACGGCACCTGGCCAATGGGCACCACACGCTGGGAAAAACGCAACATCGCCGAAGAGATCCCCATCTGGAAAGAGGAACTTTGTACTCAGTGCAACCACTGTGTTGCCGCCTGCCCGCACTCGGCCATTCGGGCCAAAGTGGTATCACCAGAAGTGATGGAAAACGCTCCCGCCAGCCTGCATTCGCTGGATGTAAAATCACGTGATATGCGCGGACAGAAATACGTTCTGCAGGTCGCGCCAGAAGACTGCACCGGCTGTAATCTGTGCGTGGAAGTGTGTCCGGCGAAAGACCGTCAGAATCCGGAAATCAAGGCCATCAATATGATGTCGCGCCTTGAACACGTCGAAGAAGAGAAAGTGAATTATGACTTCTTCCTCGATCTGCCGGAAATTGACCGCAGCAAACTTGAGCGCATTGATATCCGTACGTCGCAGCTGATTACGCCGCTGTTTGAGTACTCCGGTGCCTGCTCCGGCTGTGGTGAGACGCCGTATATCAAGTTACTGACCCAACTCTATGGCGACAGAATGCTGATCGCCAATGCCACCGGGTGTTCGTCTATTTACGGCGGTAACCTCCCCTCCACGCCATACACGACCGATGCCAATGGTCGCGGCCCCGCGTGGGCGAACTCGCTGTTTGAGGATAACGCAGAATTCGGTCTGGGCTTCCGACTGACGGTCGATCAGCATCGGGTACGCGTTTTGCGCCTGCTTGAACAGTTTGCTGACCATATCCCAGCCGAACTGAACGACGCGCTACATGCGGATGCGACACCTGAAGTCCGTCGCGAACAGGTTGCCGCGCTGCGTCAACATCTGAAGGATGTCGATGGTGCACGTGAACTGCTCACCGACGCCGATGCGCTGGTTGAAAAATCCATCTGGCTGATTGGCGGTGACGGCTGGGCCTATGATATTGGCTTTGGCGGGCTGGATCATGTGATGAGCCTGACTGAAAACGTCAATATTCTGGTGCTGGATACGCAGTGCTACTCCAACACGGGCGGTCAGGCCTCAAAAGCCACGCCGCTCGGTGCTGTGACCAAATTTGGTGAGCACGGTAAGCGTAAAGCGCGTAAAGATCTGGGTGTCAGCATAATGATGTACGGCCATGTCTATGTGGCGCAGATTTCGCTCGGAGCGCAGCTTAACCAGACCGTGAAGGCCATTCAGGAAGCGGAAGCGTATCCTGGCCCGTCGCTGATCATCGCCTATAGCCCGTGTGAAGAGCATGGCTATGACCTCGCGCTGAGTCACGATCAGATGCGTCAACTGACAGCGACCGGCTTCTGGCCGCTTTACCGCTTTGATCCACGTCGTGCGGATGAAGGCAAATTGCCGCTGGCGCTGGACTCTCGTCCGCCGTCAGATGCGCTGGCAGAGACCTTGCTCAATGAGCAACGTTTCCGTCGCCTGAATGCACAGCAACCGGACGTCGCTGAGCAGTTATGGAAAGATGCGGCAGCGGATCTGCAAAAACGCTATGACTTCCTGGCGCAGCTGGCAGGTAAAGCAGAAAAGACCAGTACCGACTGACACGATTGCCGGAATCATTACCTGACCACAAATAAACATCCTCCGGCATAGCCGGAGGTTTTTCTGATGCGCCTATAAGGCTCTGTTACCAGCCGCGCCCTAACAGGCGCATACGATCTGACATTTGCATCAGACTTCGTTACTTACGGCCCGTAAACGGGCTACCCGGAT
>DXKH01000044.1 GCA_019415335.1 Citrobacter sp.
GTCCGATGTACCACAGACGCTGTTCCTGATTGTACAGGAGACCATGCTCGATGCCGGCGCGTACACAGCCCGCCGTGCCTTCCGGACGCAGCGTCAGGCTATCGCCATTGCGGTCCTCAAAGGTGTACATCTCTTTTTCAACCACATCGGTCACTTCGCCGATCGCGCGTTTGAATAACGGGGTCTGCTCTACAATCGGCAAGCGGATTTCACTGTAACCGTAGCTGCCGAGCACGTTTTTGAGTGTGCCTTCAATGCGCTGCCAGATGGCGGTCTCGCCAGGCAGATAATCGTTCATGCCGCGAATGGCTTGAATGTTTTTTGCCACGTTTATTCTCTTTCTGAATATAAAAATGAACCCTCAGCGCTTCCCCGAGCGATACGGGAGCCATGCGGGTTCAATCATACACGGGAAGCACGCCGCTTCCCATCACGTTATTATTTTTCAACCTGCTGCACGTTAATCCGCTGCGCTTCGTCGAGCATCGTCGCTTTGGCACGAATGCGGGCTTCAAGCTGGTCAATCATATCGCTATTATCCAGACGATCTTTACGAATGCCATCTTCATAGAGACCACTTTTCTTGTTGCCGCCAGTCACACCCAACGTGGACACCAGCGCTTCACCCGGACCGTTAACCACACAACCGATGATGGACACATCCATTGGCGTAATGATGTCTTCCAGACGCTGCTCCAGCGCGTTAACCGTGCCGATCACGTCAAATTCCTGACGTGAACAGGTCGGACAGGCGATGAAGTTGATCCCACGAGCGCGAATGCGCAGAGACTTCAGGATATCGAAGCCAACCTTGATCTCTTCTACCGGATCGGCCGCCAGCGAAACGCGCAGCGTATCGCCAATCCCTTCGGACAGCAGCAGGCCAAGACCGATTGCCGATTTCACCGCACCACTGCGCGCACCACCGGCTTCGGTGATCCCTAAATGCAGTGGTTGATCGATTTGCTTCGCCAGCAGGCGATAGGATTCAACGGCGAGGAAAACGTCAGACGCTTTTACACTAACCTTAAACTGATCAAAGTTCAGACGATCGAGATGATCCACATGGCGCATTGCCGATTCCAGCAAAGCCTGCGGAGTCGGTTCGCCGTATTTTTCCTGCAGATCTTTTTCCAGCGAACCGGCGTTAACACCGATGCGAATCGGAATATTTTTGTCACGGGCGCAATCCACCACCATGCGGATACGCTCTTCGTTACCAATATTGCCAGGGTTAATACGCAGGCAATCAACACCGTACTCCGCCACTTTCAGCGCAATACGGTAGTCGAAGTGAATGTCGGCGACCAGTGGAACAGAAACCTGTTGCTTGATCAGTTTGAAAGCTTCTGCGGCATCCATCGTTGGTACGGAGACACGAACAATGTCTGCGCCAACGCGTTCCAGCGCTTTGATCTGATTAACCGTCGCGTCCACATCCGTGGTTCGCGTGTTGGTCATCGACTGTACGGCGATGGGAGCACCATCGCCAATCGGCACATTCCCAACGTAAATACGCGTTGATTTTCTACGTTGAATTGGAGCCTGATTATGCATGAAAAATCTCCCGCGTTACCCGTCTATTACTGCGCCGGTGATTGTTCGGCATTTAGGGTCAGACGCGCAACCTGGTTAGTTCTGATAAAACGGCTCAGATCAACAGGTTTTCCTTGATACTGGATCTGCACCGCAGCCGGAGCGCCGATTTTAAGCTTGTAGGGCGCCTGACCGGTTAGGCTTAAATTGCCATCTTTGCGCTGCATCCCGCTGAACAGTTTTTTGCCCGTTGCATCGCTCACTTCCAGCCAACAGTCGGCGGTAAAATTCATCACCAGAGCGTTCGGATCGGCAGCCGCTTCCACGCCAGCCTGACTGGTCGGCAACGGTGTCGCGCCGTCCGGCGTTGTCGGTGTCGCTGCGGTATCAACGTTGGCCTGAGAAGGGGCGACCACGGCGTTCTGCTGCGGGTCAACTGCGGGTGCGCTCGTCGGCGCAGGCGTTTGCGCCGTCTCCGCCGGACCGGTAGTCACCGGCGTATTGTCCTGGCTTGCGGTTGCGCTGGTATCCAGCGGCACGCTTTGCGTGTTTTCGCTGTTGGCGTTCAGCTCAGCAGAGGATTGATCGGCCATCGTGGAGATCTCTTCCTGCTGCGCTTTGTGGTTTTGCCACCACCACGCGCCCGTCAGGCCGACCACCACAAACAGTACCAGCCAGGTAAACGTCATCAACCAGCCATCGCGCTTTTTACGGCGTTTGCCTAATGAGAAGCTCTGCATTGGTGCCACTTTCGCGGCACGAACCGGTGCCTGCTTCTCCAGAGCCGGGAGCAGTTCTTCTTCAGGAATATGGACCAGACGCGCATAAGAGCGGATGTATCCGCGCAGGAACGTTGAAGCCAAATCGGCAGGCGCCTTATCGTCTTCAATGTCGCGTACGGTGGATACCTTCAGGCAAAGTCGCTCAGCGACAGCCTGCTGGCTCAGTCCGAGTTGTTCACGGGCATTACGTAGACGAACGCCGGTGGATTGTGCTTCATGTTGGTCGTGAGTGGCTTCAGTATTCATTCGCTACAGCTGCTGGTGAAAATTAGGGTTCAGGCGCCGGCGAGTCACAATGCCCACCCACACCGCGAAAATCTGGTCAATCAACCTGAGTCAAACAGTATAAACCTGTCTGCCGACTCTTAACAAAAACAGCTTAAGCCTGAAGGCTAAACTATTGTCGCGCCGTACATACTGCCTTAAAGTCGACAAAAACGCACCGTTATTATTGACCGGACAAGTACGACCCTGCCCTCATGCAAATTACATTGCGCCACAGCACAAAAATCAGGCTGAGGCGCGTTATGCATCAGACGGTTTTAACGTCGATAGCCTCACCCTGCATACGCTTACGCAGCGTACGTTTAGTGCGGTCGATCACATCCCCCGCCAGTTGTCCACAGGCAGCGTCAATATCATCACCGCGCGTTTTACGCACAATGGTGGTAAAGCCGTAGCTCATCAGCACCTTAGAGAAACGGTCAATACGGCTATTAGAACTACGTCCATACGGCGCTCCCGGGAACGGGTTCCATGGGATCAGGTTGATCTTACAAGGCGTATCCTTCAGCAACTCCGCCAATTGATGCGCATGTTCTGTGCCGTCGTTAACGTGATCCAGCATGACGTATTCAATGGTGACGCGTCCCTGGTTGGCATTGGATTTCTCCAGATAGCGGCGAACCGCGCCCAGGAAGGTGTCGATATTGTACTTTTTGTTGATCGGCACAATTTCGTCACGAATTTCGTCGTTTGGCGCATGCAGTGAGATCGCCAGCGCGACGTCAATCATGTCACCTAATTTGTCGAGTGCAGGCACCACGCCGGAGGTCGACAGCGTAACGCGACGCTTGGACAGACCGAAGCCGAAATCATCCAGCATAATTTCCATGGCTGGAACAACGTTAGTCAGGTTGAGTAGCGGTTCACCCATCCCCATCATCACCACGTTGGTGATCGGACGCTGACCGGTGATTTTCGCCGCGCCGACAATTTTCGCCGCACGCCAGACCTGACCAATAATTTCAGAAACGCGCAGGTTACGGTTAAAACCCTGCTGTGCGGTTGAACAGAATTTACACTCCAGCGCACAACCCACCTGCGAAGAGACGCACAGCGTGGCGCGATCTTCTTCCGGGATATACACCGTTTCGACGCGCTGATCGCCTACAGCAATCGCCCATTTGATGGTGCCATCTGAGGAACGCTGTTCTTCAACCACTTCCGGTGCGCGGATTTCCGCCACCTCTTTGAGCTTGTTACGCAACACTTTGTTGATGTCGGTCATCTCATCAAAGTTGTCGCTGCAATAGTGATACATCCATTTCATCACCTGGTCGGCGCGAAACGGCTTCTCACCCATCTCTTTAAAGAATTCGCGCATCTGCTGACGGTTCAGATCCAACAGGTTGATTTTGCCATTTTTCGCAGGAACCGCAGGAGTGATAATTTCGGAAGTGTTAACTAATTCAGACATAATTTTTTCCGGCCTCGTTGTTACACGTTATGGCCCATGGGAGGTTGAAAAGAAACGCCCCGGCAAGCAGTGCTCATCCGGGGCGTTGCATTGTACAAAGTCTGGCGCAAGGATGCCACGTTTGCACGCGGCATTTACCGAAAAATTATTCCCAACGGGATCAACGTGTGCGAGCGCACACTTCGCCTTCACCAAAGAAATAGGCGATTTCGCGCTGGGCGGATTCCACGGAATCAGAACCATGAGTCCCGTTTTCGGTGAAGCTGTCGGCGTAGTCAGCACGCAGCGTACCCGCCAGGGCGTTAGCCGGGTTGGTTGCACCCAGCAGATCGCGGTGACGCTGAACCGCATTTTCGCTTTCCAGCACGGACACCACGATAGGGCCAGAAGTCATGAACTCAACCAGACCGTCGAAGAACGGCTTGCCGTCATGCTCAGCGTAGAAGCCACGCGCCTGCTCAACGGTCAGGTGCAGCATTTTGGTGCCGACAATTTTAAACCCTGCTGCTTCAAAGCGCGCAAAGATATTACCAATAACGTTTTTTGCCACCGCATTTGGCTTGATGATGGAAAAAGTACGTTCAATAGCCATGATTACCTCTGAAAGATGTTCTGTTGTGTTTTACCTGGCGCGGATTATAAAGAGCATCCCGGCTATTGCATATGGATGGAGGTAACATTTTTTTAAAATAAGATGAGTATTAGCAACAAAGAATGTCAGTCTGGTCTACTGCAACGTAAACCTCACGGTCGCAACCTGCCCGCCCGCCTCCATCGCCAGAAGCTGATAGTCACCTTTTTCGCGCAGACGTAACGTGATACTGCGCCCACGTTCTTGCAGCGGTTCGCCGTTGAGGAACCACCAGCGCTCACCTGCGCCACCGCTGCTCTGAATCGTTACGCTCGCTTCTGCAGCACCCGGTAAACGTTTGACGATTGCGCCATCGCGTACGCCTGACAGCGACAGCGGCAACGCGGGATCCTGCCCCTGTGGCGGACACGTCGTTGAGGCCAACGGCAAGCGCGCACTGCGACGCTCTGATGCGGGTAACCACGGTTCCAGCGGCAGCGGCCAGACAATCAGCATCTGCTCCTGCGCCTGCGGACAATCGGCGGCAACGCGTCGACCCGCCTTATCCAGCCAGATCGGGAAACGAATGCCACTTACCCCTTCTTGTTCCGGCAGCAATAGCGTGGGAGGTTGTGCGTCCTCCAACAACCAACTGGCCAGACGACGCCGGCAATTACTGTCACCAGGAGGAAGAGATTGTCCGCCAGGCCAACACACAACGCCACGGGTAACGGACTGCGGGCGCGGATCTTCCGGCAGCGAGGCGCCACGGGCTAAGAGCAGGTTGTTCACCTGATTGAGCAGTGGGATCGCGCTGGCATAGCCAAACTGCCCGGCAACAGGCGTACCGTCCGGTCTGCCCGTCCAGATACCGATGACATAGCGAGCATTGAGACCAATCGCCCACGCATCACGGTAGCCATAACTGGTGCCCGTTTTCCACGCCAGCGGCACCACCCGGGGAAGCGCGCTGTCCGGAAGTGGTTGCGCTTCGTCGGCTAATATCCGTCGGATGATCCACGCCGCGCCCGGCGACATCAGCGTGCGTTCAATAAGCGGATCACCCGGTTGGAGACGCAGTATTCCCGCTTTGCCGTGACGGGCAAAAGCGCTGTACCCCGCAACCATATCCTCAAGCCGCGCGCCCGCTCCCCCCAGAATAAGCGAGAGATTGGGAGCGGCACCTGCGGGCAGGTACAACGGCAACCCGATATTGCGTAATTGCGCGGCAAAGCGTTTCGGACCGTAGGCTTCCAGCACCTGTACCGCAGGTAAATTTAGCGAGCGCACCAGCGCTTCACTCATACTAACGGGGCCATGGAAACCGCTGTCAAAATTACCCGGACGATAATCTCCACTCCGGCGCGGCACATCCTGCAATAGAGATGTCGGATGAATTAATCCGTCATCCAGCGCCAGTCCATAGATAAAAGGCTTGAGCACTGAGCCGGGCGATCGGATTGCCTTGACCATATCCACATGGCCGAAACGCGAGTCATCATTCAGATCGACCGATCCAACCCAGCCGCGCACGCTCATGTCGGTGTGATCGACGACGATCATCGCCAGCGAACTGCGCGCTGGCAGCCTGCCCTTCCAGTTTTGCGCCAGTTCTTCCAGCTGTCGTTGCAGTCCGGCATCCAGGGTGGTGACAATTTTGTCGCCTTGATTTTTACCCAGCATCATCCGCGAGAACAGCGGTGCCAGTTGCGGCATCTGGCGGGGCGTCAGCCAGACCGGCTCTTCACGTGATTCCTCCACCTGGTGCGGCGACCAGATTCCCTGTATCGCCATCCGCTCAAGCAGTTTGTTGCGCGCAGCTTCTGCCCGATCCGGCCAGCGATCGGGACGCAGACGACTCGGTGCCTGCGGCAGTACCGCCAGTAAAGCAGCTTCAGAGTAGCTGAGTTGCGCCGGAGGTTTTCCGAGATAAGCCCAACTGGCCGCGCCAATCCCCTGCAACGTGCCGCCAAACGGCGCACGGTTGAGGTAAAGCGTCAGGATGTCGCGTTTTGAGAGATGCCATTCAAGCTGCAGGGCGCGCCAGAGTTGGCGAAACTTACCGCCGAACGTGCGGGGATGTGGGTCCAGCAGTCGCGCTACCTGCATAGTCAACGTGCTGCCGCCGGAAATCACCCGCCCGGAGGAGAGATCCTGCCAGGCGGCGCGAAGTATGGAGAGAGGGTTTACCCCCGGATGTTTCCAGAACCAGCGATCTTCATAGTTGATGAGAGCCTCAAGATAGCGCGGGGAAACCTCTTCGAGCGTCACCGGATAGCGCCAGATGCCGTCCGCGTCGGCAAACCGCCACAACGGCGTCCCGTCATGGGCCACCACCACCCGCGCCGGATTGACCTCACGCAAAGGCAGCGGCCAGATTTTATCTGCCATCCAGACGGCACAGACGAGTAAAACAGACGCGGCGACCAGCCAAAGCCAACCGCCGCGTTTACCGGTTAATCGCCCCATTTACGGCTTAACAATCAGAATGTCCTCGGCCGCACCGGTCGCCCGCCATTGCGGAACATACATCGATTCCACCATTGGCATCGGTACCTGATAGGTTCCCGGCGTCACCGCACGCGCCAGATAGACCAGCGTCACCGGCTGTCCGCGGTTCACCGCCACAGCGGCAACAAATCGATCATCCCGAAACTCAACATGTTGAATATCGGCCTGCTGCATCTGATTAAGCAGGTTTTGTACCTCACTGCCGCTGTCCTGCAAACTGGCGCTACCGTTGGCCAGATTCTGGTTTTCCAGTTCCAGTCCGGCTGGCAGCAGATCGACCACCAGCGCATCTGGCACGTCCTGACTGGCTTTCACTTCCAGCCAGACCAGCACCAGTTCACCGCTGCGCAGTGAATCCAGCGATTTACTCTGCCCGTCGCTTCCCAGAATATGACGCTCAATCTGCAGCACATTGCTGGCAGGCGCTGGAGCCGTTTGCGGATAACCGCTCACATCCAGACGCAACCACATCGGTTGGGCACCGTTATTCGTCACCTGCAACGCCGCGAGTTGATCAGCATCCAGATTACGGGTTTGGGCTTTATCGCCCGTCAGCGGTTGCTCCGCGAGCGAGGTCTGCGCCTGCCAGGTACCGGGTAAATCCTGCAGCGAACGGGCTGCCAGGAACAGCGCATTATTCTCCTGCGTTGACAGCCAGCGCTGACCAAACGCCTGTTCAGAGAGCGTATTCAGCAGTGTGTTCTGGACATCTGGCTTCAGGTTATTCTCTTCCAGCAGCGCCAGCATCAGGGCGTTATCGCGAAGCGGACTACCGTAATCGGCCAGCCACTGACGTTCATCGCGACGCGGAGTGGACAGTGCAAGTGTCACTGCGTCGTCACTTCGTTTCGCGTCACCCATCATTTTCAACGCCATGCCGAGTTGCAGCAGCGGCAAGCCGGAGGCTGCCTGACTGCGACGCTCCCAGAGATCTCGCAATGCACCTAGCGGGGCTTTTTGCTGGCGCGCCAGGACCAGTGCGGCATAGGCCTGCACGGCAAATTTGCTTGCTTGTGTGTCACTGGTATAGCGGATCGACATCATCCCCGGATCCTGCAGATAACGCAGCAGACGTGCGTTACCCTGATTGATCCCATCCGCCGGAACGCTATAGCCCTGCTCACCCGCCCGGACCAGGAAATCCATGGCATAGGCTGTCAGCCAGTACTCTTCCGGGCCATTTTTGTCCCACAGCGCAAAACCGCCATTGTCACGCTGCATTTGCAGCAGGCGGGAAATCCCGGTCTCAATTGCCGCACGACGCTTCTCATCGGTGTCGCCTGTAATGCCCAACGCTTTTAGCTGCGCGGCATTGGTATAGAGCGACGGGAACAGGCCGCTGGTGGTTTGTTCCAGACAACCGTAGGGATACGCCTTGAGCTCGCGGATATAGCGCGCCAGATTCAACGGCGGTTTACCGCTGAACAACAACTGACCCTGTACGGTAACCGGAGAGAAATTCGCCCCCCCTTCTGCAGGAGGTGTCCAGCTTTCACCCGGTTGCAGCATCACGCCGTTACTGACCGTTTGCGCCGGGAATGCCGGACGTACACCAATCTTCCACTGTTTTTGCTGCGGTCCGATGCTTTCTCCCGGCACGTTCAGTCCACTTAACGTCGCCTGCAGCTCACCATCGCCAAATCCCTCTTTCGCACGAACAGGAACAAACAACGTTGTGCGCACACCTGGCGCCAGATTGACCTGTGCTGGCTGGTCGCTGACCAGTTCGATCAATCCGCTGGCGGTCAGTGTTATGTTCAGTGACTGTGGTCGTTCGGTCAGGTTGGTCACGTCCAGCACCAGTCGCGAGGTATCGCCACCGGCCATAAAGCGCGGCATATTCAGCTCAGCAATGACCGGGGCAGCGACAATAGTTTTGCTTTCATTGCTGCCAAAGTCATCCGCCGTCCACGCCTGCGCCATCACGCGCAGTTCGCCGTTAAAATCGCCAATCGGTAGCGTCACACTGCCTTCACCCTGCTCATTCAGCGTAACGGGTTGCGCCTGCTGCGCCACAATGTTTACATGGTTGACCGGCGGTTTACCGCCGCGCTTCAGTTCGTCGCCATCACCGCCAAAGCGCAATGCTGCCAGACGCCCCTGGCCCTCAATGACCTGACCATAAATGTCATAAATATCCGCGCCGTAGCGTTTTTGTCCGAAGAAGGCCTGCCACGGATCCGGCGTAACGTAATCAGTAATGTTCAACACGCCGCTGTCCACTGCCGACACCAGGACGTTGACCTGTTTCGGCGTCTCGCCATTTTTACTGCTGGCCTTGATCTTCACGGTCAACGGCTGGTTTGGACGCATCTTCGCCGGGCTTTCCAGCGCCAGATCCAGACGTCGGTTTTCATCCCCCAGCGGTAGATGCAGCAAACCTACGGCACGCTTCGGCGTTGCAGAACGGGATTTATCCCCCGGACGCACCACCAGCGTGCTCAGGTATAAATCGTGGCGATTCCAGGATTTATCGACCGGAATGGAGAGATCCAGCCCTTGCGCCGGGACATCAATTTCCTGCCACCACAGCGGACCTTCGCTGGATTCCACCATCGCATAGCCTTTCCCCGCCGCCGGTGCCGCAATATGCAACTTCATGGTCTCGCCCGGACGATAGGCCGGTTTGTCCAGCTTCAACGTGACGCGATCCGGCCGTGCCGCCCCGCTGCCATCGCTGTTATCCTGCCAACTGTAGCCCGCCCAGAAACGGACGCTACTGATCGCATCGTTTGGCGCTTTCACTTCCAGTCGGTAGGCACCCCATTCGACCGGGAATGTCACCTTGCCGGTTTCATCCGCTTTCAGATCCAGCGTCTGTTCGCCTTCCACCAGATCTTTTTGATCAAAGCGTGACTGCCAGCCTTCGCTTTCCAGCCAGTCCCAGTAGTAGTCACGACGCTCACGAATCAAACGCACCTGTAACCCGGAGACTGCTTTCTTCTCTCCCTGAGCATCGACATAGACAATGTCAAAGGCGGCGTTGCTGTCTTCATCGACAATCGGCTGATTCACCGTGGTATCGGTGCGGTAGTCATACACCGCTTTCACCGCAAATTGCGGGCGGATACCCGGTAATGTGTCAGCTGGCCAGATAGCCTGCTCAGCGCGACGCGTTACGGGACGACCACCGGACTCCAACAAGCTGGCCTGTAAAATCACCGTCAGCGGCGAGTGGGTCTCGCGCCATGCGCTGCTGGTGCTGATGTCGCCACGCCCGGTTTCATCCAGCGTCAGTTGGACTTCATCAAGACTGCGCGACAAGTTTTCCTCGGCAATATTGCCAAACTGGAAGCCTGGCAATGACGGCACAGCATCACGCAGCGGGCGCAGATACAGTTGTCCCTGCAACGCATTGCCATTCGCCGGTGCACCGTAAAGGTAGTAGCCGACCACCGAGAACGTCACCTTGTCAGATGGAGACAACGGCGTCTTTTGACCGGTGAGATTCAGTGCCATCCGCTCCGGCATGAAATCTTCAACGTGGAAATCCCACATCCGGGTCTGGTTATCGCCCGTGTTGGCGCGAATGTGCCACATACCGGTCGGCGCGCCGCTGTCCAGCGGATACGTGAAGCGATACAACCCATTGTCCGGCTGACTGACGACAGTACGAATCACCTGGCCGTCCGGCTTAACCACTTCCAGCTTCACCGGTTGATCGGGCAGCGTCTTGCCGTCGCTGTCACGCAGCAGACCGTTGAGGATCACCGTCTCGCCTGGACGATAGAGATCGCGCGGGCCAAACATGAAGAACTGCTTGCTGTAACCGGGATCGCCGGCGATATCAAATTCCGCTAAATCCAGCGCCGGGAGTTTTAGATCCAGCAACGTGGTTTGTCCCTCTTTACGCGCCAGCAATAGCGCGGCATTCGGGTGGTTTTCAAGCTGGACATGGCCTTTCGCATCGCTGGTCGCCTTCGCCAGGGTTTGCCCTTTATCATCCAGCAAGGCGACGTCTACTCCCTGCTGCGCGGTGCCATTTTCCAGGCTTTGCGTAAACACATCGAGCCGATTCTGGTAGCGGTGCGCCGAGACGCCAATGTCGCTAAGCGTGAACAACGTTGCGGCGTTACTGTACTCGTACCGCCCGGCTTTGGTCATCACCGCAACATAGACACCGGCCTGCTGTAGCGGCTTAATCTCACTCAGTGGCAGAAGGAGTTTTTCACGGGTGTTACGTGCCGGATTGAGATCGAAACGACCGGTATAGATCAGATCTGCCATTTTCAGCAGATTGTCGGACTCCCAGTTAGACAGTGAATTCCGGTATTCCCACTGGCTGACAAAAGCTGCCAGCGATTCCGGCTTCACGCGGAAGAAGTTAACATCGACGTTGTTCACGTTGAGCGCCATCACCGGCAGCCCCTCCACCACTTTCCCCGGCAGCAGCGAACCACGACTGGCAAAGCCTACGCTAGGCTGGATATCACGCGTGGTGAGGCTTTTCTCATAGTTGATTTCAAAGATAGCCTTGTTCAGTGCCCTGAGATCGCGCTCAATGGTCACCAGCAAATCGCGATTGGGTTCCAGGTGGCGTAAGCGCAACTCTTTGAGATTCGGCGACAGTTCCCATGCGCCATCGACTTTGCCGCTTTTTTTATCCACCACGTGGACGACATGGGCAAAATCCTGTTCAGGATCTAACGGGATGGAAAAGGTCAACACCAGCGTGGATGCGCCGTCCAGTTGCACTTCAGAGGCATCCAGCAGCGTCAGCGCTTTGCCTTCGCTTTGTTGGGCCAGTTTCTGCAACTGCGCGGTATCTTTTTCCGCTTTCTTTTCCGCCGCAGGTTGTGTGGCGGGAGCGTCGTTTTTTGCCGCTGTAGGCGCTTTATCGCTGTTATCGCACCCAGCCAGCGCCAGCATGAGCATGCAGGCAACTACGCGTATGTGTTTCATTTTTCATCCCTGGCCAGCGTGGCCCGTTAGCAACGTAGAACCGTTATTATGCGTGAGATTTCACTTTGTGTAAGTCTCTATCCCCCCCATCTTGTCCGAATTTAATTAAGAAGTGTGGTACCACCGGACAAATCAGCCTCTTTTACTTGTTCCCTGTCGGCAAAGGCCTGACAATTTGCCGGACACCTGATAAACATGGAGATCCCCATGACTACCGCCTTTTTTGTCGCCGCTGACTGGCTTGCCGAGCATATTAATGATCCGCAGATTCAAATTATTGATGCCCGTATGGCACCACCAGGACAGGAAGACCGTGACGTTGCGCAAGAGTATCGCTCGGGGCATATCCCGGGCGCGGTGTTTTTTGATATCGAAGCGCTCTCCGACCACACCTCACCCCTGCCACATATGATGCCGCGCCCGGAAAGCTTCGCCGTGGCGATGCGTGAACTGGGAGTACATCAGGATAAACATCTGATTGTTTATGACGAAGGGAATCTGTTCTCCGCCCCGCGCGCATGGTGGATGCTGCGGACTTTTGGTGTAGAGAACGTGTCTATTCTGGGAGGTGGGCTGGCGGGCTGGCAACGTGATGAGTTGCCGCTACAGGAAGGTAACGTCGAACTGCCGGAAGGCGATTTTGATGTGGCATTTACCCCTGAAGCCGTCGTGCGTGTCACTGATGTTCTGCTCGCCAGCCATGAAAAAAGCGCACAGATTGTCGATGCCCGCCCGGCTGCACGGTTTAATGCTGAAGTCGACGAGCCGCGTCCGGGTCTCAGACGCGGTCACGTGCCTGGTGCCTTAAACGTGCCGTGGACAGAACTGGTCCAGGAAGGTGAGCTGAAAACAACCGACGAACTGGATGCCATCTTCTTTCGCCACGGGGTCAGTTTTGATCGTCCGATTATCGCCAGCTGTGGTTCTGGCGTGACGGCAGCCGTCGTCGTGCTGGCACTTGCGACGCTGGACGTGCCAGATGTCACCTTGTATGACGGCGCGTGGAGCGAATGGGGAGCCCGTGCCGATTTACCGGTAGAACCGGCTGACGCTAAATAAATTCTGATTTCTTAGTCTGCTTCACCCACAAAAAAACCGCTCTGACATTTGAGCGGTTTTTTTGTGCTGGTCCGGTTCGCGGCCTTTCCAGCTGGCTGTGTCGCCATAGCAACGCAGGCACACCTCAGTGTGCAAATAGTCCCTTTTCAAAGCGAAAAAGTCAAGTCAGTTAGCAGGGAAACTATTCATCAAATGAAGTACTATCCTTACTGGCCCTTTCCGCCGCCTCGCAAGCGGGCACTGGTTACGGGAAAGGTCGTTCCATGGCCGTCTATACAGGCACACCTCAGTGCTTGCTGTCACGGCATTATCGCCAGTGGTGCTGTCGTGAAGCGGTCTTCGCATGGACCGCACAATGAAGATACGGTACGTCTGTATCGTGCTTCTTGTTTCTGGTGTGTTGTGCCTTCACGCAGACCAGAGTTACTCCGGTAATTCTGTTTTCGTAAAGACCAACGACCAGGGCAGGTAAGCGAGGATGCCGCCTCTCGGGGCGGCTTTCCTTCACTTAAATAATTCGGTTCTGTTTAAAGTCGCGCAGGAACCCGCCCCAGCGGCGTTCGTAGAACGGTGCGATGTGTTCGGTAATAAAGTGGCTGATACCCTTCTCGCCTTTTGTCACCTGGCAGATATCGATCGGTTCATCGCCCGGTAGCGTGTCTGTTGCCACACTGCCTGCGGCATGAATAATCTCCTCAATATCCCCATCGGCCTCAATACCAATCAGCAGATTGGCCTCGGCGTCCGCACTCTCTTTAATCGAACAGAGAAATGCGCGCTTAACCGGTTTGATGGTCTTAAACAGCGTCGTGAGCGAATCGATCATCTGCGCAGGTGGTTCAGCCACTTCGGAGAGGATCAGAGATTCCCCGCCTTCCAGCACTTCCTGCGTGCTCAACGGGTTGCCCTCTTCCCCCATCAGCAGGCTGATTTCACGCGGCATGAACTCTTTGCCGGTCGGCAATTTGGCATTGAGGAACAGCGTTTCGCCGAGCGTCATTTCAAACAGCGTGCGCACCGGCATCACCACAAACGCCTGCTCATCCTCGACGGCCTGCTGCAAGGCTTCCAGTGAGGTGAAAAAGGGGATAACAGTGGTGCCGTCTTCTTTTTCCCAGTGCTGAAGATCGAGCGCGCTGTCTTCAACAATCGCCTCGCCTTCTGCCGCAGTGCCTGGCACCCAGACGGTGGATTCCAGCAGAGTGCGGAAAAATGCCGGACGGTGCGCGGGTTCAGTCGCCGCCTGCTCCAGCAGGGTTTCTAATTCGTTTTTTGTTTCGGACATAGGGATCACAAATTATCTATATGGATTGTAGGCCTGATAAGACGCACTGCGTCGCCATCAGGCAAAATGCCGGGTGGCGCTTCGCTTACCCGGCCTACAAAAACAGCTTTCAGGCAGTCAGCAGATTCGCGATTGTACGCACGCCCAGACCGGTCGCCCCGGCGGACCACTGCTCAACCGGCGCTTTGCGATAGGTTGCCGAGCAGTCAATATGCAGCCAGCCCTGCTGGTAATTTTCCACAAAGTGCGACAGGAATCCTGCGGCCGTGCTCGCCCCTGCCGGATACGCCGCGCTGCCGGTATTGTTCAACTCGGCAAAATTAGACGGCAACTGGTTACGGTGGAATTCCGCCAGCGGCAGACGCCAGAATGCTTCATTCTCTTCAGCCGCGCTTGCCAACAGTCGGTTCGCCAGTTGGTCATCGAAGCTAAACAGCGCATGGTAGTCATTACCCAGCGCGGTTTTCGCGGCACCGGTCAGCGTCGCAGCATCAATGATCAGTTCCGGTTTCTGCGCGCTGGCATCGATCAGGCCGTCCGCCAGTACCAGACGCCCTTCGGCATCGGTGTTCATCACTTCCACGTTTTTGCCGTTGCGATAATGGATGATATCGCCCAGCTTGAACGCGTTACCGCTGATCAGGTTATCCGCACAGCACAGGTACAGCTTCACGCGTTTGTTCAGACCACGGGTGACCGCAAACGCCAGCGCGCCAGTTACCGTTGCGGCACCGCCCATGTCGGACTTCATGGAGTCCATAAAGGCGCTCTGCTTGATGCTGTAGCCGCCGGAATCAAAGGTGATCCCTTTCCCGACCAGGCAAGCATACACCGGGGCTTCTTTATCTCCCGTCGGGTTGTAGTCGAGCGCCAGCAGAACTGGCGGGCGTTCAGAGCCGCGACCCACGGTATGCAGCCCCATGTAGTTCTGCTCGCGCAGATCTTCGCCTTTGGTAATACGGTAAGAGACGTGATCGCACGCCACGCTGCACAGCAGGTCAACGGCGCGCTGCGCCAGTTGCTCTGGCCCCAGTTCTTCCGCCGGTGCGTTAATGGTGTCACGCACCCAGTCAATGATGGTCAGACGGTTATCCAGCTCCTGGCGCTGTACGTCGTCCAGCTCTGGCCATTCCACTTTGCGGCTACCTTTCGGCCCTTTGTAGCCCTGCCAGAAAGACCAGCAGCGGTCCGCATTCCAGCCCTCGCCTGCCAGTTGAACATGCTTGATGCCAAGGCCGTCGATTTTACGTGCGGCGCGCTGAATAAGGCCCAGGTCATCTTTTCCATTGAGGTGCAGGGCAATACCATCGTTATTGATACTGTATGTCGCTTTTTCACCCCAGCGTGCGTCAGCGGGTTGTGCGGAAAGCGTAATTTTCATGGCTTTTGTCATGTTATTTATCCTTATTAGCAAACGGGCCGCCTCATGGCAGCCCGTTATGTGACTTACTCTGCTTCATCTAACCAGACTAACAGAATGGCCTCCAGAATTTTTTCATTGGATGCGCCAGGGTCGTCATCAAATTCCTCAAGATCGCAGATCCACTGATGAAGATCGGTGAAACGAACGGTCTTTGGATCGAGATCGGGGAACGCGTCGTACAGCGCTTCACCGATTTCGCGGCTATCGGTCCACTTCAGTCCCATACTACCCTCTGTTAATGCTCACGAGCATGATTGATTGTGTAACGTGGGATTTCGACCACTAAATCATCTCCGGTTACGCGAGCCTGGCAGCTTAAACGGCTCTCCGGCTCCAGTCCCCAGGCTTTATCCAGCATGTCATCTTCTTCTTCCGTGCTTTCCGGCAGGGAGTCAAAGCCTTCACGCACGATGCAGTGGCAAGTCGTACAGGCGCAGGATTTTTCGCAGGCGTGTTCAATCTCGATACCGTTGCGCAACGCAACGTCAAGAATGGTTTCACCGGTCTCAGCTTCCAGAACTGCGCCATCCGGACAGAGATCCTGATGAGGCAGAATAACAATCTTTGGCATATTAAACCTCGTCCACGGAATGGCCTTTCAGCGCGCTACGGACCGACTGGTCCATGCGGCGTGCGGCGAATTCCTGGGTTTGTTTGTCTACGTTTTTAATGGCTTGTTCGATAGCGTCAACATCATCGCCCAGCGCCACCTCGCTCAGGTGCGCGGCGGCATCGTCGATCAATTGACGTTCTGCGGCGCTTAGCAGCGCGGCATCAGCGGTCAGCGCGCCGGTTAAACTCTCCAGCACGCGCGCCGCTTCGACTTTCTGCTCTGCCAGCATGCGCGCTTTTACGTCCTGCTCGGCAAAGCTCATCGAATCCTGAATCATTGAGGCAATTTCACTGTCGGTCAGACCGTAGGACGGTTTCACCTGAATAGAAGCCTCAACGCCGGTGGATTTCTCCATCGCGGTGACGCTCAGCAGACCGTCAGCATCCACCTGGAAGGTAACGCGAATATGCGCGCCGCCTGCCGGGAGCGCCGGTATACCGCGCAGCGCAAAGCGCGCCAGCGAACGGCAGTCCTGTACCAGTTCACGCTCGCCTTGCATGACGTGGATAGACATCGCGGTCTGGCCGTCTTTAAAGGTGGTAAAGTCCTGCGCGCGTGCCACCGGAATGGTGGTGTTACGCGGGATCACTTTCTCCACCAGGCCGCCCATCGTTTCCAGTCCCAGCGACAGCGGGATCACGTCGAGCAGCAGCATTTCACTGTCCGGCTTATTGCCGACCAGGATATCGGCCTGGATTGCGGCGCCAATCGCCACCACTTTGTCCGGGTCGATCGAGGTCAGCGGCGGGCGACCGAAGAATTCGCCCACTCGTTCACGCACCAGCGGTACGCGCGTGGAACCGCCAACCATCACCACTTCCAGTACTTCCTGCGCCTCAACGCCGGCATCTTTCAGTGCGCGACGACAGGCCAGCAGCGTACGCTTAACCAGTGCGGAAATGAGTTCATTAAACTGTTCGCGGGTAATCTCACCTTGCCAGCCCGCCACGTTAACCGTTACGGATTTGGCATCGCTAAGCGCGATTTTCGCCGCGATGGCGGCATCCAGCAGCTCGCGCTGCACGCGGTTATCGCTGCGATCGGCAATTCCCGCCTGTTCACGGATGTAATCCGCCAGCAGGTGGTCGAAGTCATCGCCGCCGAGCGCGGAATCCCCGCCGGTCGCCAGCACTTCAAACACGCCGCGGCTCAGGCGAAGAATAGAAATATCAAACGTTCCGCCGCCGAGGTCATACACCGCGATGACGCCCTCTTTGCCGGAATCAAGACCGTAAGCAATCGCCGCTGCAGTCGGTTCATTGAGCAGGCGCAGCACATGGAGGCCCGCCAGACGCGCGGCATCTTTGGTCCCCTGACGCTGTGCATCGTCAAAGTACGCCGGTACGGTAATCACCACGCCATCCAGCTCGCCGGAGAGCGACTCAGAGGCCCGCGCCGCCAGCGCTTTCAGGATATCGGCGGAAACACGGACCGGATTCAGCAAACCCGCCGCCGTTTCAATCATCGGCAAGCCATTTTCACTTGCCTGGAAACGGTACGGCAGATGCGGGTAGCGAGTCTGAATATCCGCCAGTGAACGCCCCATCATGCGTTTCACCGAACTGATGGTATTGGCGGTATCCAGCGCGGCATTCGCGCGCGCATCATAGCCGACCGTGTGGCCCTGCTGCTGATAGTGAACAACGGACGGCAGCAGATGACGACCGTCGTGATCGGCCAGCGTTTCCGCCTGACCGCTACGCACGGTTGCGACCAGAGAGTTGGTGGTCCCGAGATCGATGCCCACAGCCAGACGACGCTGGTGTGGCGCTGCGCTCAGACCAGGCTCACTAATTTGTAATAAGGCCATAATTGCTTCCGAATATTAAAAATCGAGCAGTTTTTCTTCGAGTTGTTCTGCACTGCTTCGCAGTTTATCGAGAAAACGCAGTTTACGCACGGTATCGGCCGCTGCGTCCCACGTCTCGCTATCCAGTTGTTCCACCATCCGTTGATGGCGGCTATCAAACATCTTTTTCACGCGCTGAATAAACTGTTCCAGCCGCGCCTCGTCTTTCGCCTGTTCGATCTCATCGAGCTCTTCACGCAGTTCCAGTTGTTCCATCAGGAATGCGGTATCGCGCACCGTGTGCTGCTCGTTGCTGAGATCAAAACCGTGTAGCGAAAGCAGATATTCTGCGCGCATCAGAGGATGGCGCAGCGTTTGCCAGGCCTGGTTGATGGTGGCGGATTGCTGGACGGCAGCAAGCTGTTCAGCCTGAGTACCGCTGGCAAATTTATCAGGGTGATACTGACGTTGCAGATCCTGAAAACGAAGGCTCAGCGCCTGAATATCGAGCGGATAACGGGCCGGTAAGCCAAAGAGGGTGAAGTAGTCCATAACATTCTCAGGGGTAGCCTGTTAGAACAAACCCCACACGTAGCAAGGCCACGGCGGGGTTTTCGGATGACGCGCGTTACACGTGGAAGCTTTCGCCGCAACCACACTCGTCTTTCACGTTCGGGTTAGTAAACTTAAACCCTTCGTTCAGACCTTCTTTTACAAAGTCTAACTGCGTTCCGTCCAGAAATTGCAGGCTTTTTCCGTCAACCACGACCTTAACGCCTTTGTCTTCAAACACGGTGTCTTCTGCCGCCGGTTCATCAACAAATTCCAGTACATACGCCATACCTGAGCAGCCGGAAGTTCTCACGCCCAGACGCAGGCCAAACCCTTTACCGCGGTTCGCCAGGAAGGTATTTACTCGTGCTGCTGCACTGTCGCTAAGTGTAATCGACATAATAAAACCTCAACTCTTCTTATTTTGCTTCACGTTTGCTTTTGTAGTCCGCAATGGCGGCTTTGATCGCGTCTTCTGCCAGAATAGAACAGTGAATTTTCACTGGTGGCAGTTCAAGTTCATCGGCGATATCGGTGTTTTTGATCGCCTGTGCTTCGTCCAGCGATTTGCCTTTTACCCATTCGGTAACCAGGGAGCTGGACGCGATAGCGGAACCGCAGCCGTAAGTCTTGAAACGCGCGTCTTCAATGATACCTTCATTGTTGACCTTGATCTGCAACTTCATCACGTCGCCACAGGCTGGTGCACCCACCATGCCGCTGCCCACGTTCTCGTCGCTGTTGTCAAAAGAGCCCACGTTACGTGGATTCTCGTAATGATCGATTACTTTTTCGCTGTAAGCCATGATGAATTCTCCTTATCGGTACCGATTAATGATGTGACCATTCGATGCTGTTCAGATCCACGCCCTGCTTGTGCATTTCCCACAGCGGAGAAAGGTCACGCAGACGGCCGATAGATTTACGAACCAGTTCGATGGTGTAATCAATCTCTTCTTCGGTAGTAAAACGACCTAAAGAGAAACGAATAGAGCTATGTGCCAGCTCGTCGGTCATTCCCAGTGCGCGCAGCACATAGGAAGGCTCGAGGCTTGCAGAAGTACAGGCAGAACCGGAAGAGACCGCGAGGTCTTTCAGTGCCATGATCAGCGACTCGCCTTCAACGTAGTTAAAGCTCACGTTGAGGATGTTTGGCGCGCCCTGCTCAAGGTCACCGTTCAGGTACACTTCTTCCATATCTTTCACGCCGTTCCACAGACGGTTACGCAGACCGCGCAGACGCGCCATCTCGGTTTCCATCTCTTCTTTCGCGATGCGATAGGCTTCTCCCATACCGACGATCTGGTGGACAGGCAGCGTACCGGAACGCATGCCGCGTTCGTGACCGCCGCCGTGCATCTGTGCTTCGATGCGAATACGCGGTTTACGACGAACGTACAGCGCGCCGATCCCTTTCGGGCCATAAATTTTGTGACCGGAGAAGGACATCAGGTCAACTTTCAACTGGCTCAGATCGATAGGCAGTTTGCCCACGCTCTGGGTGGCGTCAACGTGATAGATGATGCCGCGCGCACGGCACATTTCGCCGATAGTCGCGATATCCTGTACCACACCGATTTCGTTATTCACGTGCATGATGGAAACCAGAATGGTGTCGTCACGCATCGCCGCTTCCAGTTCTTTCAGATCGATAATTCCGTTGCTCTGTGGCGCCAGGTAGGTGACTTCAAACCCTTCGCGCTCCAGTTGACGGCAGGTGTCCAGCACCGCTTTGTGCTCGGTTTTACTGGTGATGATGTGCTTGCCTTTTTTCTGATAAAAGTTGGCTGCACCTTTGATCGCCAGGTTGTCGGATTCAGTCGCACCGGAGGTAAAAACGATTTCACGCGGATCGGCACCCACCAGATCGGCAATCTGATTACGGGCGATATCTACCGCCTCTTCAGCCTGCCAGCCGAAACGGTGTGAACGGGAGGCCGGGTTACCAAAGGTTCCGTCCAGTGTCAGGAACTGCATCATTTTCTCGGCAACACGCGGGTCCACCGGCGTGGTTGCGGAGTAGTCGAGATAAATCGGTAATTTCATTGCTCTATAAACTCCGTACATCGCTTCAATGCAAGGAGTCAGGCAACCGGCTGGATGTACGACCGTGTTAACGGAGCGCAAACGCCCCGGCCTGACTCTGAATACTTTTACGCTTAATCCTTCTGGCTGCCTCTGCGCTGGCTGCCTTCACTCACCTCAGTAACTTACTGGTGTAAAAGCCTGAGGATTCATTCAGTTGCCGCCTTAATGCAGCCAGAATGATTTGCGTAATTTTCTATTTAAGCGCGTAACTTAACGTCAATCGCGTCTTGCGCACGATTTGTGCGTGGAGCGTCGTGGCTGTGCTGGCGACCAGACACATCCAGGACTTCCTGATTATTCACCAGTTCGCCTAACGTAATGTTGTTGAGGAAACCAGTCAGACGGTCGCTCAGATCGCGCCACAGCGCGTGGGTCAGGCATTTATCGCCGCCCTGACAACCGCCTTTGCCCTGACAACGGGTCGCATCAACCGACTCGTCAACAGCGCTAATCACTTCACCGACTGCAATACTGCCGGCATCTTTACCCAGCAGATAACCACCGCCTGGTCCACGTACGCTGGACACCAGACCATTTTTACGCAAACGGGAGAACAGCTGTTCCAGATAAGAAAGGGAAATTCCCTGACGTTCAGAAATATCAGCCAACGGTACCGGGCCCGCTTCGGAGTTGAGCGCAACGTCCAACATTGCGGTCACGGCATAACGCCCTTTAGATGTCAGTCTCATGTCTTACTTAGCCTCAAACTCGCCCCTGCCCGGGGTTTTTTATTGTAAAATGGGGGTATTGCATAGCAGGGCCAAGTCTGACATTCCCGACTAAATCAGTCAACTATTTACTTGACTAATTTAGTCAGGTATTTAACCTTCAGTGCCATTTCGTTTTGCCGGATGGCGCTTCGCTTATCCGGCCTACAGGCCGCACGATTCATAGGCCGGATAAGCGAAGCGCCATCCGGCATTAGCACCGTTACTTGCTTTTATTCTGCTGCTCAATAGAGGCCAGCATTCCACGCAATATATTCAGTTCCTGGCTCTCCGGACGCGCACGCGTAAACAGACGACGCAGTTTGTTCATCACCTGTCCCGGATGACTTTCACGGATAAATCCCGTCGACAGCAACGTCTGCTCAAGGTGGCCGTAAAAACGCTCCAGATCGTCCACCAGCGGATACTCAGCGTCTTCGTATTCGGCAGTCTTATCACCTTCCTGCGTTGCCAGCCAGGCCATGCGTACTTCATACGCGATGACCTGTACCGCCATCGCCAGGTTCAGCGAACTGTACTCCGGGTTCGCCGCAATCGCGACGTGGTAATGGCATTTTTGCAGTTCGTCGTTGGTCAGCCCAACGCGTTCCCGACCAAACACCAGCGCCACCGGGGTACTTGCCGCTTCCGCAACGCTTTTTAAGCCGCATTCGCGCGGATCAAGCATTGGCCACGGTAGCGTACGCGAGCGAGCGCTGGTTCCGACGACCAGACTGCATCCGGCCAGCGCTTCATCGAGAGTGTCGACGATCTGCGCGTTGCCGATCACATCGCTGGCCCCTGCCGCCAGGGCGATGGCCTGGGAGTCAGGTTTTACGAGCGGGTTCACCAGCCACAGGTTGGTTAACCCCATTGTTTTCATTGCGCGGGCAACAGAGCCCATATTGCCGGTGTGTGACGTTTCCACCAGCACGATTCGAATATTTTGCAGCATTGTCTTTCTTCAGCTAAAGATTATTCGCCCATATTATCATAAATCGAAGACATATTCCGATCTCGCTGCTATACTCTGCGCCGTTTTCCCGTTCTTTAACATCCAGTGAGAGAGACCGATGCATCCGATGCTGACCATCGCCGTGCGCGCAGCGCGCAAGGCGGGTAATGTAATTGCCAAACACTACGAAACACCTGACTCAGTAGAAACCAGCCAGAAAGGCAGCAATGATTTTGTGACCAACGTCGATAAAGCCGCCGAAGCGATTATTATCGAAACGATCCGCAAATCTTACCCACAGCACACCATCATCACCGAAGAAAGCGGTGAACATGAAGGTACCGATCAGGATGTTCAATGGGTTATCGATCCACTGGATGGCACCACCAACTTCGTAAAACGTCTGCCACACTTCGCGGTTTCTATCGCGGTACGCATTAAAGGCCGTACCGAAGTTGCTGTGGTTTACGATCCCATGCGTAATGAACTGTTCACCGCGACTCGCGGTCAGGGCGCACAGCTGAATGGCTATCGTCTGCGCGGCAGCAATGCGCGTGATCTGGACGGCACCATTATCGCGACCGGCTTCCCGTTCAAGGCCAAACAGCACGCCACCTCTTACATGAATATCCTCGGCAAAATGTTTACCGAGTGTGCTGACTTCCGTCGCACCGGTTCTGCTGCGCTGGATCTGGCCTATGTTGCTGCTGCGCGCGTTGACGGTTATTTCGAAATTGGTCTGCGTCCGTGGGATTTCGCCGCGGGTGAACTGATCGCTCGTGAAGCTGGCGCCCTGGTCTGCGACTTTACCGGCGGTCATAACTATATGACGACCGGCAACATCGTGGCGGGTAACCCGCGCGTGGTAAAAGCGATGCTGGCGAATATGCGTGACGAACTGAGCGACGCGCTGAAGCGTTAATCGTTTGCTGCCGGATGGCGGCTAACGCCTTATCCGGCCTACAGAGGGAAATGATCTGTAGGTCTGATAAACGAAGCGCCATCAGTAATGCCCGGTAACCGGGCCTACGCGAACAGTAGGCCGGATAAGCGCTAGCGCCATCCGGCAAAATTAAAACGGTCTTACCCCTCTTCCCACTGGCACCGCACTCGCCCACATCACACCTGCTGCCACCACTAATATCACGCCACCGGCTAACGCCAGCGTTGACCAGCCAACCTGTCGCCACAGTACCGGCGCATGATTGCCACTCAGTCTGACTGCCAGCGTACGAAAACTGTGCACCAGCAGCGCCAGAGAGGTAATCGTCAGCGACGTTCCCGCCGCCATCGCCAGTGCCGAGGCCATCCCCCAGTAAAAGACGCCGATGACTTTGCTGAACAGCAGGACCATGATCGCGCCGGAACAGGGACGCATCCCCATCGACAGAATAATCATTAGCCGCGCACGCCAGTCATCATCGCGATGAAGCTGGTCAGGATTCGGCAAATGCTGATGCCCGCAACCACAGTTTTCATGATGCACGTGATGTGGCGTAAAGGCGGTGAATGTAGGCTTACGCAGCAGCGCATGGAGTTTCTTCAACGCCCGCCAGCAGAGCAATATGCCCAGAATCCCCACCAGTGCATAGCTCCCCTTCTCCAGCCAGAAACCACTCAGATGTAACTGCCTTGCCGGGAGTTGCAGGATGCTGAGCACCACCACGACCAGCCCGATCGCCACCAGCCCCTGCAATAACGAAGCGGCCAGCGTCAGGCTAATGCTCGACTTCAGCTTTGAAGGATGGGTCGCCAGCCAGGTGGTGATCACCACTTTTCCGTGTCCCGGCCCCAGCGCATGTAGCACACCATAGATAAAGCTGAACAACAGCAGCGACCCGCCCGCCTGGGCTGGACTGGCGGCAACGGCCTTCAGCAATACGCTCATCTGCTGATTCACCTCCCGCTGCCAGACAATACTGTTGATCATCACCTGCGGCCAGGCGTGCCACAGCCAGACGCCACCGATCGCCGCAATCAGCAGAAACAGCGCCAGCGGCCACAGCGATATCCAGCGCCGTGCGCGAACGCGGGTTGTTGATATTACTGACATGTGACCGTCACCGTCTGCGCGAATTGTTTACCCAGTTCCATATCCTCCGGCGGCGCATCTTCTTTATCCAGTGACTGGGCAAACATGAGCGATGCTTCGCTCGGTGCGGGCGTGTGCAGCGCGATTTTGCAGCGCTCACGCAACAGTGGCGATAGCATCGCATCGTTGTCTTCTTCGTAGCTCATATCGACATAATAAGCGGGATCAAAGGTCGAGAAGGTATAACGCTGCCCGCTCAACGGCTGCGGTTTGGCAAGCGGCAGAACAAAGGTGAGCACCGCCTGATGCTCATCGCGTTCCATGCCATATTCCGTGGGGCGATTCGCAAACTTAACACGCTGACCGTTGTGCCACATTTCAGTGAAATAATGCTGTCCCAGTACATTCGCCATCACTTCCGCCGCCAGTTTCTTCCAGATTTCAGAACCCGGTTTAGCATCGCCCGCATCATAGAGCAGATCGGCAGAGGTCAGTTCATCCATTGTCCAGCGCATCTTCAACGCCACGATAGCACCGTTGTCGCTGACCACTTCCGTTTTCAGACGGATAAAACTGTGCGGATGTGCGCTCACCGTAAACGTCAAAAATGCGAGTAACACCAACAAAACGCCGCGTATCATGAATAGCGTCGACTCCCCACCAAAACTGGACGGCCACAAAAGTCACGATCGTCGTGACAGGATTGTCCGAGAGAATAACATTGAAATGAAAAATGTTGAGCGCTGATTTCTGGGCTCGATTCAGTTCTCAGATTTGTGATTTCGTCTTCGGAGGCAGGGCCTCTGTTGCGGGATTTTTTGTATGCCACACCCAATTTGATAATTGATTGTTAAAATAAATAAGCTTATTACGATATTTATTAACAATAATTTTTGTCATCAAAGCATTGCATCCATCAAAATTAACCATAATTTAACCTTAAATTATCTATAAATTAACAATAACGGACTCTCGTCACATTTATAAAACTTGCGATTCATTACCTCTTCCCTTCGTTGATAACCTCCTGTTCGTGACATGCCCCGGTCCCTACAAAAGGTACAACTATGAAATTCAAACTCGCATTACTCAGTGCAACCCTGGTTTCTGCATGCATGTTGTCCGGCCCGTCCTTTGCGGCAGAAAAATATGAAATCGCTGTGGTTGCTAAAGTCACCGGTATTCCGTGGTTTAACCGCATGGAAACCGGCGTGAATGAAGCCGCGAAGAAACTGGATGTGAATGCTTATCAGACTGGCCCCTCCACACCGGATCCGGCTCAACAGGTGAAGGTCATTGAAGATCTCATTGCCAAGAACGTTAACGCGATCATTGTGGTACCTAATGACGCCAAGGTGCTTGAGCCCGTGCTGAAAAAAGCGCGTGATAAGGGGATTGTCGTTCTAACTCACGAATCGCCGGATCAGCAAATCGGCCAGTGGGATATCGAAACGATCGACAGCGAGAAGTATGCGCAGGCTAACGTTGACGAACTGGCGAAAGATATGGGCGGTAAAGGCGGCTATGCCATTTACGTCGGCTCGCTGACCGTGCCGTTACACAACGCCTGGGCCGATTACGCTATCAAGTACCAGAAAGAAAAATACCCGGAGATGTTTGAAGTCACCACCCGTCTGCCGGTGGCTGAGAGCATCGACAAATCCTACTCCACGACGCTGGACCTGATGAAAACCTATCCGCAGATGAAGGGCATCATTGGCTTCGGTTCGCTGGGCCCAATTGGTGCAGGTCAGGCGGTACAGAAAAAACGCGCGAAAGATAAAATTGCCGTGGTGGGGATTGCGATGCCCGCACAGGCAGCGCCTTATCTGATGCGTGGTGACATCAAAAAAGCGATGCTGTGGGATCCAAAAGATGCCGGCTACGCGCTAGTGACCGTGGCAGATCAGTTGTTGCAAGGCAAAGAGGTCACGCCAGATCTGACCATTGAAGGATTAGGGAAAGCCGATGTCGACATGGAGAAGAAAGTGATCCGCTTTAACAAGATCCTCGAAGTCACCAAAGACAACGCGCAATCACTCGGTTTCTAAGGCTCCAGCCACCACCAGGGAAACCTAACGCCGACCGTCTGGTCGGCGCTATCAACAAGCTTAACACTCTGCGCCCGTCAGGGCGCTCGCAGGGGTATTGTCCATGACAGACACCACCGCATTTATCACTCTTGAGAATATCAGCAAGCAATTCCCGGGCGTGCTGGCGCTGGATAATGTGAATCTGACGCTGAAAAAAGGCGAAGTTCACTGTCTGGCAGGGCAGAACGGTTGCGGTAAAAGCACCATTATTAAAGTGATCTCCGGGGTCTACCAGCCGGAAAAAGGGGCGCAGATCCTGCTTGACGGCAAACTGTTCCACCAGCTGTCGCCGCAGCTCTCTTCGCATTATGGCATCCAGGTTATCTATCAGGATTTATCCCTCTTCCCTAACTTCAGCGTGGCGGAGAATATTGCCGTCAACCGCTACCTGCCTGGTGGCGACATCTGGGTGCGGCGCGGGACGATGAAGCAACAGGCGCTGGCGGCGATGAAGCGGATTGGCGTCAGCATCGATCCCGATAAAAAAGTGGAAAAACTCTCCATTGCCGACCGTCAGCTCGTCGCGATTTGTCGCGCCATTGCCGCCGACGCGCGCCTGGTGATTATGGACGAACCCACCGCTTCCCTGACCCGCCAAGAGGTCAACGGTCTGCTGCGCGTGGTCAACGAACTGAAAGCCGACGGGATTTGCGTGGTGTTCGTCAGCCACCGTCTCGATGAGGTGATGGAAGTGGCGGACCGCATCAGCGTGATGCGCGACGGCAAACTGGTGGGGACGTATCCCGCCAGCGAACTCGACAGCCATGAACTGGCATTCCTGATGACCGGTCAACGCTTCCACTACAGCCCGCAGCCGGAAAAACCGCCGGTTGAGCAGGAGCCGATGCTGGAACTGCGCAACCTGTGCCGCAAAGGAAAATATCAGGATATCAACCTGTCGCTGCGCAGCGGTGAGATCGTATCCATTGTCGGCCTGCTTGGCGCGGGCCGCACCGAGCTCTGCCTGAGTCTGTTTGGCATGACCCACCCGGAAAGCGGGGAAATCCGCATTAACGGGAAACCGGTTCAACTGCGCAACAACCATGACGCCATCCGGCACGGGATCGGCTATGTCTCGGAAGATCGCCTGACCCAGGGGCTGATCATGGAACAGTCGATCTACGACAACACGATTGTCACGGTCTTCGACAAACTGCATACCCGCAGCGGTCTGCTCGATCACGGTAAAGCCAAAACGCTGGTCGCCGATCTGATCCGTGAACTGAACATCAAGGTGGCCGATCCGCAGTTGCCGGTCAAAACGCTCTCCGGCGGCAACGCCCAGCGCATCGCCATCGCCAAATGGGTGGCGACCCAACCGCGTATCCTGATCCTGGATTCCCCAACGGTGGGGGTTGATATCGCCAACAAAGAGGGGATCTACCAGATCGCCCGCAATCTTGCGGAACAGGGAATGGCGGTGCTGATGATTTGCGATGAGATCCCGGAAGCGTATTACAACAGCCACCGCGTACTGGTCATGCGTCGCGGGAAGCTGGTCGCCGAGTTTAATCCGCATCGCTGTCGCGAAGCGGACATTGCAGAGGTGGTCGAGGTCATCCATGAATAACTTTCATCTATCCCGTTTAATCGGACACCATGAATTCTGGCTGGGCCTGCTGGTGATTGCGCTTGCCGTTGGGCTGAGCGTCAGCACTGACGAGTTCCTGTCACTCGGTAACCTGACGGACGTCGCCACCAGCTATGCCATTCTCGGTATTCTCGCCTGCGGGCTGTTTGTCGTGCTGATCTCCGGCGGAATCGATATTTCGTTCCCGGCGATGACGGCGATAGCGCAATACGCGATGGCAAGCTGGGTAATCGCCCATGGCGGCAACTTTCTGCTGGCGCTGACCATCGCCATCGCCGTCGGCTTATTGCTCGGGCTGATTAACGGCTTTCTGGTCTACTGGCTGCGCGTGCCCGCCATCATCATTACTATCGCTACGCTTAACGTCTATTACGGTCTGCTGGTTTACGCCACCAAAGGCACCTGGCTGTATGGCTTCCCGGACTGGTTCATGAACGGCATCAACTGGTTCTCGTTCACCGCGGCGGATGGTTATGACTATGGCGTTACCCTGCCGTTACTGTGCCTGGCAGCGGTGATCGTCTTCACCGCTATTCTGATGAACTACACCCGTCTCGGTCGCCAGATTTACGCGATGGGCGGCAACCGCGACGCCGCCTCCCGCCTGGGACTGAATCTGTTGAAGCTGCATTTCTATGTCTACGGCTACATGGGCATCCTCGCAGGCGTAGCCGCCGTCGTGCAGGCGCAAATCACGCAGTCCGTGGCGCCGAACTCGCTGCTCGGTTTTGAGCTGACGGTGCTGGCGGCGGTTGTGCTGGGCGGGACCAGCATGAGCGGCGGACGCGGCACATTAACCGGGACGCTGTTGGGGGTCATTCTGCTGGCCTTTTTGCAAAACGGTCTGACGCTGCTCAGCGTCTCCTCGTACTGGCACACCGTTTTCAGCGGCGTCATTATCCTGGTCAGCATCAGCGCCACCGCGTGGAACGAAAAACGCAAACTGGCAAGGGAGCTTTGAGATGAAAGCGTTCGCAAGAGTATTACCTGGTGATGCCATCATCCGCCTGCAGTGCGTGATTATTATCGTCGTCGCCGTCGTCTTCTCGGCGCTGTTGGGCACTCGCTTTTTCAGCGTCGCAAACTTTCAGTCCATCGGCTCACAGTTACCGATCCTCGGCATGCTGGCGCTGGGAATGGGCATGACCATGCTGACAGGCGGCATTAACCTGTCGATTATTGCCGGTGCCAACGCCTGTTCGCTGGTGATGGCCGCCGTCATCGTCAGCCACCCGGACAATCCGCTGTTCCTCGCGCTGGCACTGCTGGCCGGTGCAGCGGTCGCCGTGGCGATAGGGACGCTGAACGGCGCGCTGATCGCCTGGGTTGGCGTGTCGCCGATCCTCGCCACGCTCGGCACCATGACGCTGATCTCCGGGCTGAACATTTTGCTCTCCAACGGCACAGTAATTTCCGGCTTCCCGGCGGCTATCCAGTATCTCGGCAACGCCACCCTCGCGGGGATCCCCGTCGCCCTGTTGCTCTTCTTACTGGTCGCCGTGCTGCTGTGGGTTTTACTGGAACACACCACGCTCGGGCGCAGTCTCTATCTGATGGGTTCCAACGAACAGGCGACCCGCTACAGCGGCGTGAACACCGTTCGGGTGCAGATTTCCGTCTACGTCATTTCCGCCCTGCTCGGCTGGGTGGCTGCAATCTTAATGATGGCGAAATTCAACTCGGCGAAGGCCGGATACGGTGAGTCTTATCTGTTGGTCACTATTCTCGCCTCGGTGCTGGGCGGCATCAATCCGGACGGCGGATTTGGCCGTATCATCGGCCTGGTGCTGGCGCTGATTGTGCTGCAAATGCTGGAAAGCGGCTTTAACTTGCTGGGGATCAGTAGCTATCTGACGATGGCGCTTTGGGGCGCGGTACTCATCCTCTTTATCGCATTACAGAATCGTAGAGCCTGATTTCAGGAGAAAAATTATGGCGAGTTACTTTATTGGTGTGGATGTAGGAACCGGCAGCGCTCGCGCAGGGGTGTTTGATCTCAACGGCAGAATGGTCGGTCAGGCCACTCGCGCGATTGAGATTTACCGCCCGCAGGCCGATTTCGTTGAGCAGTCGTCCGATAACATCTGGCAGGCCGTCTGCAACGCGGTTCGTGATGCCATTAATCAGTCCGATATCAACCCCATCCAGGTGAAAGGGCTGGGATTTGACGCCACCTGTTCGTTGGTGGTGTTGGATAAAGAGGGCAAACCGCTGACCATCAGCCCTTCCGGGCGCAGTGAACAAAACATTATCGTGTGGATGGATCACCGCGCCATCACCCAGGCCGAGCGCATCAACGCGATGCACCATCGGGTGCTGGACTACGTGGGTGGAATCATCTCCCCGGAAATGCAGACGCCGAAGTTGCTGTGGCTGAAACAACATATGCCGAACACCTGGGCGAACGCGGGCTACTATTTTGATTTACCCGACTTTCTGACCTGGCGCGCTACCGGCGACGACACGCGTTCACTTTGCTCCACGGTGTGCAAATGGACCTACATGGGCCATGAAGACAAGTGGGATGCCAGCTACTTCCGCGAGATCGGGCTGGAAGATCTGCTGGAACACGATGCGGCAAAAATCGGCCGCTATGTGAAAACGATGGGCGAACCGCTCGGCCACGGGTTGACCCAGCGCGCCGCCAGTGAAATGGGGCTGATTCCGGGCACCGCCGTCAGCGTATCGATCATCGACGCCCACGCAGGTACCCTCGGCACGCTTGGCGCCTGCGGCGTCTCCGGCGAAGTCGCTGACTTCGACCGCCGTGTTGCACTGATTGGCGGTACCTCGACGGGTCACATGGCCATCTCTAAACAGCCGCGCTTTATCGGCGGCGTCTGGGGTCCCTACTATTCCGCCGTGTTGCCGGAATACTGGCTCAATGAAGGCGGGCAGTCCGCGACCGGCGCGCTGATCGACCACATGATTCAGTCGCACCCTTGTTACGACACACTGCTGGCGCAGGCCAAAGCGCAGGGGCAAACCATTTATGAAGTGCTGAACGCGCTGCTGCGTAAAATGGCAGGCGAGCCGGAGAATATCGCCTTCCTGACCCGCGATATTCATATCCTGCCCTACTTCCACGGCAACCGTTCGCCGCGCGCCAACCCGACGCTGACCGGGGCGATCAGTGGTCTGAAGCTTTCCCGCACGCCGGAAGACATGGCACTGCACTATCTGGCAACCATTCAGGCCATCGCGCTGGGGACGCGCCACATCATTGAAACTATGAACCAGAGCGGTTACAGCATTGACACCATCATGGCCAGCGGCGGCGGCACCAAGAACCCTATCTTTGTGCAGGAACATGCCAATGCCACCGGTTGCGCCATGCTGCTGCCGGAAGAGAGCGAAGCGATGCTGTTGGGCGGCGCAATGATGGGCACCCTCGCCGCCGGCGTTTTCGAGACCTTCCCGGAAGCGATGTCGGCGATGAGCCGGATTGGTAAAACGGTCACCCCGCAGACCAATCGCATTAAGCAGTATTACGACCGCAAATATCAGGTGTTCCACGAGATGTATCAGGATCATATGAAGTACCGTCAGTTGATGCAGGGGGACGCATGAGTAGCCCATGGCAACAGGCCACCGACACCTGGACCCTCTACAGCGAGGCACTGGCCGGTCTGGGTCAGCATCTGAGCGAACCGGTCTGGAACGCATTAATGACGGAGCTGCGTGAATGCCGCGGGAAAATCGTGGTCACCGGCGTCGGCACCTCCGGCATTGCGGCACGAAAAATCGCCCATATGCTGTCCTGCGTTGAGCGCCCGGCGATCTACCTCAACGCCACCGATGCCGCGCACGGCGATCTCGGTTTTTTACGCGCGGATGACCGGGTCATTCTGCTCTCCCGTGGCGGTAACTCTGATGAGCTCACGCGCTTATTGCCGGGTCTGGCCGCACGCAGCGTGCCGATTATCAGCGTCACGGAAAACCCCGACTCCGCCATTGCCCGCGCCGCCCGGCTGGTGATTTCCACCGGCGTCCAGCGCGAGGCGGATCCGCTGAACATGCTGGCGACCACCTCCATCATGCTGGTGATTGCGATCTTTGACGCCGCCTGCGCCTGTCTGATGAGCGAAAGCGGCTACTCCAGAGAAACGCTGCTGGCCGTGCATCCGGGTGGCGATGTCGGTTTAACCCTGCGACAGGAACGTTAATCCATTAATAACCTTTCAGCCTCGCCGTCTCTGGCGGGGCTTTTTTCTGTGCAATATGAAGATAAAAAACGCGAAAAATCCCATTTAAGCGCTGCGTTAAACTTTCTGAAACCGCTGCGCACGTGAAAAATTCTGTGACCTCTCCCTGCAATCCTGACGCAAAACATTTCATCCGTAATGGCTATGGAAAAACTTTAGCTATTCTTATCTAACATACCTACGGGAGATCCGACAGATGATGCCAACGCTTGCTCCGCCATCTGTACTTTCTGCTCCCCAGCGCCGTTGCCAGGTTTTGCTGACGCTTTTCCAGCCGGGGCAGATTGCCACCGCGGAAATGTTCAGTGCGCTAAATGGTGTCGATGATACGGTTGCCCGTGAGGATATTGTTGAAACGGGACTGGAGATCCAGCGCTATCATCGACTCAACATTAGCACTGGTCCAAATGGGTGCTACCGGATAGAAGGTACTGCGCTTAACCAACGCCTCTGCCTCTTACACTGGCTCAGACGCGGCCTGCGTTTGTGCCCGGCATTCATTAACCAACACTTTGCCCCCGCCCTCAAAACCGAACTGAAACAGCGGGGGATCCTGCGCACGCTGTATGACGATACCAACCTGCATGCGCTGATTAACCTTTGCGCGCGTCGTCTGCAAAAACCGTTTGAGTGCCGGGACGTCCAGTTCCTGCGCCTCTATCTGCAATATTGCCTGTTGCAGCATCACGCGGGGATCTCCCCGGAATTTAATCCTGTCCAACAGCGCTGGGCGCAGTCCTGCGCCGAATACCCGCTGGCGCAGGAGATTGGGCGCCACTGGCAGCGGCGCGTCATGCAAAATGCACCGCTCACGGAATCGCTGTTTATGGCGCTGCTGTTTTCGATGATCCGCATCCCGGATCCGATTCGCGATAACCATCAGCAGAACCGGCGGTTGCGTCTGGCGATCGCCCGCCTGATCCTGCGCTTTCGTGAAATGGGCGCCGTACGCTTCAATGACGAGCATGGGCTGAACGCCCAACTCTACATCCACCTCGCCCAGGCACTGAACCGCAGTCTGTTTTCTATCGGCATCGATAACACGCTACCGGAAGAGTTTTCCCGCCTCTATCCGCGTCTGATGCGTACCACTCGTGATGCGTTACGCGGGTTTGAAGAAGAGTATGACGTTGAGTTTTCCGAGGAAGAGACGGGGCTGGTGGCGGTGATTTTTGGTGCGTGGCTGATGCAGGATAATGACCTGCATGAGAAACAGGTCGTCTTACTGACCGGGGATAATCCGCAACTGGAGCAGCAGATAGAGCAACAACTGCGTGAACTGACGCTGCTGCCGCTGAACATCAAACCGTTGCCGATGCGAACTTTCCAGCAGGAGGGCTCGCCGCGCGGCGTGGCGCTGATTGTCACCCCTTACGCCACGCTGCTGCCGCTCTTTTCGCCCCCGTTGATTCATGCGGATCAGGCGCTGACGTCGCATCAGCAGCAGCAGATCCGCAAGATGCTGGAATCAGGCTGAAGCGGCCACTTTTGGCCGCAGTACCATGGCCGGCAGCGCCACCAGCGCCATCACCCAGAAGACGCCGTTGCCCAGATTCTGATACAGGAAACCAGCGAACACGGTCATGATGGCAATGCTGCCGCCCATCGCCACGGCAGAATAGACCGCCTGCAGACGGATCACTTCGCTTCCCTGACGCGCCGCAATATAGCGCATCGCCGCCAGGTGGCAGACGGTAAAGGTGCCGCAGTGGAGGATCTGCACCACAATCAGCCACGGCAGCGCCGTCGTCCAGCCCATCAGTCCCCAGCGAATCACCCCACAGATGGCGGAGAGCAGCAACAAATCGCGGGCGCTAAAGCGGCGGAACAGTTTGTTGCTCAGGGCAAAGATAATCACTTCCGCCACCACGCCAAGCGACCAGAGATAGCCGACCGCCGACGCGGAATACCCCGCGCCCTGCCAGTAAATGGCACTAAAGCCGTAGTAGGCGGCATGCGCCCCCTGCAACAGACAGACGCAGGCCAGAAAGCGCCAGCTCTGCGCGATCAGCGCGCGCCAGGCGGGCCAACCGGCGCTCTCCTGGTGACGGTTTTCCCCTTTGGGCAGCACGCTGGGGCGAATCAGCATTCCCAGCAGCATTGAGGCGACGCCCAGCGTCAACAGCGCCAGAACCGCCCGATAATCAAATACGCTGACCAGCTTTCCGGTCAACGCCGAACCGATCACAAACGCCACCGATCCCCACAGTCGTACCCGACCGTAGTCCATTGTGATCTGCTTTTGCCAGGTATTCGCCAGCGCGTCTGTGAGCGGCACCAGCGGCGAGAAGAAGAGGTTGAAGCCGACCATCACCACCATCAGCCAGGCGACGTGGGTTCCGGCCCAGAAGGCCAGCGCAAAGACCAGTGCCAGCAGTGCCAGAATGCGTAACGCGGAGATCAGTCGCGACGGGTCGCTGACCCGTGGGGCAATAATCAGACTCCCGAGAAAACGCGCCACCAGTCCAGCGCCTAACAGCAGACCAATGGTCTCCGGCGTGAGGCCAAGCCCTTTAAGCCAGACGCTCCAGAAGGGAAGAAAAATCCCGTAGCTAAAAAAGTAGGTGAAGTAACCGAGCGCCAGCCAGCGCGTGGAGTGCAAAGCCATGATCCCCTCCCGTGTGGAGGCGATAGTCTGGCGATAAACGCTGGCTGGCGCAAGCGAACATTAACAGCAACATAACAACGATTTGCCGCTAATCAACGCGAATCTCCATCGCGAAACAGCACTGTTCTCCAGGACCTAACATCCGTAATCCCGGCTGCCCGGGCATGTGGTGGGCATTTACCGGATGCGTCTGCGGTTCCAGACAAAGGAATGACTGACCTGGCATTCTGAAAAGCATCAGCCAGGGAGTTTGCGCAGAAATCGTGACTTTCATCACATCGTGATGGATAACCGCCTGCCCACTCCAGCCAGAATACCCCACGTTCAACCAGCGATCCGCGCCATACTGCGCCCTGGTGAAATCGGCCTCCGTCGGCAGTTCACTTCGCCAGGCCAGCGGCAAGTGATGTTCGCCTTCCGGCCAGTAACCACTGGCCGAAAACTGCAGCGTACTTTGCGCATCGAAAGCAAAAAACGGGTGGAAGCCGCAGCCGTACAGCATGGGGCGCTTGCCCAGATGCGCGATCGTCAGCGACGCCCTGAGTACCGACACCTCCAGCACATACTGGAGTTCCGCCAGATAGTCATATCCGCACGCCAGTTGACTGCGCAGACGCAACCGGCAGCTATCGTCGGTTGCCTCTGCCACCTCCCAGCGCTTAAGCCAGCCGTCACCGTGCAGGAAAAACCGGTCGTCAGCCTCATACAGCGGCAACTGCACTTCGGTTCCGCGCTGGTTGAAGCGGTTACCGGCCACGCGATTGGCAACCGGTAGCATCGGAAACAGCCCGCCATCACCGGCGGTTTTCCCTTCGCCTGCGCGTAAAACCGATTGTTGATGTGGTAACGAAAACAACGTCAGCAACGTACCACCCTGCGGGTCCACGCGCATCCGTAGATGCGCGTTATGCAGCGTCAGCGGCACCGTCATCAGCGCGCACTTCTCTGCTGTGCTGACGGACTGGCCTTCAGGTGTCTTGCCGCCAGTTGTTCCTCAAGGGCCTCCAGGGTGACGCCTTTGGTTTCCGGCACATTACGCAACACATACACGTAGCCCAGCGCACAAATCACGCCGTAGAGCAGGAAACTCCCGGCGGCGCCCAGCCCGGCATTGAGCAGCGGGAAGGTATAGGTCAGCAGGAAGCAGGCAATCCACAGTGCCAACGTCCCCAGCGACATCGCCAGCCCGCGCACGCGGTTAGGGAAGATCTCAGACAACAGCACCCAGGTAACGGGGGCCAGCGTCAGGGCATAAATCGCAATCGCCGCCAGCACCAGAACCAGCACCGGCCAGCCCATAATTCCCATCCCATAAGCGCCGGCAATCAACACATAAATCACGGTCAGCCCCGATGCGCCAAACAACATCAGTTTGCGGCGACCGAGTTTATCCACCAGCGGCAGTGCGGCAAGAGTAAAGACCAGGTTGATAATGCCGGTGGCGACGATCGATTTCAGCGTACCGTTGATGTCGAAACCGGCGGAAGCGAAAATCTCCTGCGCATAGTTAAAGATCACGTTGATCCCACACCACTGCTGGAAGACCGCCAGCACCATACCAATGATCACAATCGGTTTGATCTGCGGTTGCAGGAGCGTTGACCATGCGACTTTGTGATTATCTTTGAGCAGCGTGTGTTCGATCTCTTTCAGCGTCTGCCCGGCGTACTCCGCAGAGCCAATGCGTTGCAGCATGGCGCGCGCACGCTCCGGTTTACCCGCCTTCACCAGCCAGCGCGGGGATTCCGGAACGAAGAACATCAGCACCAGAAACACCAGCGCAGGGACTAACTCTGCGCCAAACATCCAGCGCCAGCCCATCTGCCCGTTCCAGCTCTCAACAATCGCCTGCTGCGTGGCCCCTGTGGCAACGGGTTCAGCGATCATCAGGTTGATCAACTGTGCCGCCAGGACGCCAATCACGATGGTCAACTGGTTCACCGCCACAAAACGTCCGCGTTTTTCTGCCGGACTGACTTCAGCGATGTACAGCGGACTGAGCGCTGACGCAAGGCCAATCCCGACGCCGCCGACGATGCGATAAATCACAAACATGTCGAAGTGGCTGGCAACGGCGGTTCCCCATGCAGAAGCACTGAACAGGATAGCAGAGAGGATCAGCGGCATTTTTCGGCCAAATTTATCCGCGCACCAGCCAGAAATCAGCGCGCCAAAAATACAGCCCACCAGCGCTGAGCTCATCGCCCAGCCCGACTGCGCCGGATCGGTTATCGAGAAGTACGCTTCATAAAAAGGCTTTGCCCCGCCAATCACCACCCAGTCGTAGCCAAACAGCAAACCACCACAGGCCGCGACCAGACAGATGGTCCAGACGTAGCCGATTTTCAAATGTGTCTGCGCGTTATTCATTATGATTCCTCTTTCAGGGAAACGCAGGGAACAGTAGGTTTCCGGTGGCGTCACCGCCACCGGTTCAGGGTTTAGTGCAATAACTCCAGTCTGATGACATGGCGCAGGAGCAGAGCTTTGTCATGCGCCGGATTCTGTTGCAGAAGTGCGTCAAGCGCCTGTTGGCAGGCAGGTAAATCCCCCAACCCCAGATGCCCCAACGCGGTGATAAACAGACAGTGCTGCTGATGTTTTGCCTCCGCCGGGGTATCGAGCACCACCAGATCCGGTAATGAGACGGCGAAGAAATCCACCTCCGGCACGTGGTCTCGTTGTGACGCCACCCATTGCAGGAAGCTGTGGAAAAGCTGTTCTGCGTCGTCACGTTCACCCAACTGTTTCAACGCCATGCCCTGCCAGAAGAGATAGTCCACGGGCTGATCGTTATAATAACGACCGGCATCCAGCGTACTTCCGCCACGAGTGGCGCGGGCAAAGTACCGCTGTGCCTCGTCATGATGCCCCTGGCGTTGAGCGCAATAGCCCAACAGATACCAGATATCGTTATCGGTTTGTCCGGGTAAGCGCCCTTCCCCCAGGTTATGCGGATAGATCAGCGCCTGTTGTAGCAGGCTGACTGCGTCAGGGAACGCCTCTCTGCCAATCGCCAACAGCGCCCGATGCATCTGGTTCAGCAAATACTGCCCGGTTGCTTTCCCTTCTCCCCCTTCCCAGGGATGGAACACGCGCTCGCCAAGTACCTTCGCCGCGTCATCGTAATGGCCCAGTCCGTTCCACAGACTGAGCAACTCCACGGTCAAATCGTCACGCTGGAACACCACCGCCTTGCGCGATTCAAGCTGTTGCAGACGCTGCTCAACCGGTGTCGCCAACAGCTTCTTGAGGTAATCCAGTTCGAACAGGAAGCGAGCGTTGTCAGGCTCCAGCGCCACGGCCTGCGACAAATACTGGTGTGCCTTGATGGCATCGTGCTGTTTGTTCCACGCATAAATCCCCAGCAGACGATGCACGGGCGCAAATTCAGGCTCCTGTTGCAGGGTAAATTGCCAGCAGGAAAGTGCCTCTTCGTAGCGACGTTTGCTGTACCAGAAGCACCCCAACAGATAGCGGGCATAGGCACTGTGATCCAGCGTTTGCAGCATCTGTACTTCGTCGAGAGTGTTCGGGAAACGCACCCGGTTGTGCAGGCAGGCTCGCGCCTGGGCGATGAACGGCTGCGGATTGTCGCTCAGCGACGCCCGCCACAGCAGCGGCAGCGTTTCCTGACTGTCCAGCAGTTCCAGTAGTTCGCGTGCCGCCGCTTTCTGACCGAAAGAGAGTAACCATCCTGCCAGTTCGCAGGCGTTAGTGCCGCGACGACCGGTAATGGCGATGAGCGCCGTTTTCGACAGTTCATCCCGACGTATTACCCAGCGGGCATAGTGCAGCGCGTAGCTGAGCGGGTAATCATTAAGCTGCTGTTCGATGTACTTCAACGCCTCTGATGTGCGTCCCAGTTCTGCCAGTACCAGCGCTTTCAGTCCCATCGCCAGATTGTTGCTGCCGTTAACGCGCAGACTCTGCGTCACTTTTTCCAGCGCATCCGCATGATCGCCACGCGCCATCGCAAGCCGGGCCAGTGCCCAGAAGGCCGCATCGCGACAGTTTCCGCTCCAGCTTGCCTTGTAGTAATGATCCCATGCCTGCTGACAATCGCCCTGGCGCTCCCGCGCAGCGGCCAACAGCATACTGGCTTCGCCATCGCGTGGGTTTTTGTTCAGGTGATGCGCCCGCTGCAATGCCGCTTTCGCACAGCATTCAGCCTGCTTCCAGTCAGCCTGGTTCAGCGCCAGCGTCCCCAGCGCGACGTTGTTGCGGTAATCCAGCGGATCAATCTCCAGCGCCCGGCGATAGTAATCCCCGGCGTAACGACTGGCGTGGTTATACTGCTCCAGATGCTGACCGATAAAATAGAGTTCATCGGTGTTAGATAACGCCTCCGGTTGTGCCGGGGCCGTTGCCGCCGAAGGTAACGGCAGATCGTCAGCAACATGTTCTTCGTATTGCAGCAGCGTCTGACCGTCGTGACGCGTAACCGTCATAGTGATCCGCGCATAGCCCGAATCGGCAAGCGTCGTCAGCCAGCTTTTCCCCGGCGCCAGCGTCAGCGTGGTTTCAAAGAATGGTGCGCCATCTGCACTGAGCGTCACCTGCACATCATGCAATGGCGCAACCGCATAAACGCCAACGGACAGTTGGCTTTCATCACGCACCAGTCGCAGCGCCAGGTCGGTGCTGGCGTTTTGCACCATCCCTAATTCGCTGTATGGCAGGAAGTTCTGGACGAACACCTTCTCTTCATAAGGTGCAAGCCAGGTGAAATCGGGCTGGTTGTCGGTAAATACCCCGGTCATTAATTCGATATACGGGCCATTCTCATCGGTCAGGTTACGATCCCAGGCGACGCCGAAATCCCCGTAACCCCAACTCCACTGTTTTTTCCCCGGCGAGATGTGATGATCGGCAACGTGCAACAATCCACCGCGCTCGCCGTGATGCCAGGCACCGACAAAGTCGTAGTCTGATTTTTCCGCCATGTATGACGTCGGCACTGGCACATTCTTGTAGCGGGAGATATCCACCCCCGCCGAGTAGTCAACTTTATAATAGGTGCCTGTGGCGATCGGAAAAGCGGAGACATCGCGCTTGCCGTGATCGAACACCGCCGTGACATCCGGCGGGAAAACGCTTTGATGATCGTCGCCGCCCTTCACCGCCGGGTTCGCCCACCATAAAAAATGGCGCGGCGTGGCGTTGCCGTTGAAGACTTTACCGGTGATTTCTATCAGCGCGCGATCCGGGTAGAGGGTGAATCCGGTCATCACCTGCAGACCGCGCATCGGCTCCACTTCGCCCATCCAGACGGTTTGTTCGCCGTGCTCCCCAGCCCGCTGCGTAAAATCCACCGGCATAAAAGTGGTGGGACGGTGATGCTGCGGCCAGTTAAATTCGATTCCGCCGGAGATCCACGGTCCCAACAGGCCAACCAGCGCAGGCTTCACCACCTCGTTGTAATAGACGAAATCGCGCTGCTGCACCTTGTCATACGCGCGATGAATGCGCCCGCCCAATTCCGGCAACAGCATGACCCGGATAAAATCGTTCTCCATCCACACGGCCTGGTAATCTTGCATCTCGCGCTTGCCGGTCAGGGTGTCGATCACGCCGTAAGGGTAAACCGCCCCTGAAGACCCCTGATAAACCCGTTTTTCCAGGAACATTGGGTTCGGATCTTCATCACCCACCGTCCAGGTCGGTAGTGAGACGGTTTCCTGCCAGACCTTTACTGAACCGTACATGCTGCCTCCACTCAATAAACAAAAGTAAAATGTCATCTTGTGGCTATTGTGGGACAGTTAACTGGTGGTAAAATGCGCAATGCTCACGCAATATAGTTAAGGGAGTTAAGTGTATGCAGCGTTCAGGATTCAATAACGCCCGGGTCAGACAGGCGAATAAACAGATCTTCCTGTCACATTTGTGGCGCGACAAGCAGCTCAGTAAATCGCAGCTGGCGCAGCTCACCGGCCTGTCGATTCCGGCGGTGAGTAACATTCTTGAAGAGTTGCTGGACGAAGGCCGGATTTGCCACTCCCGGGAAACGCTGAGCCAGCGCGGACTCAGCAGCGGGAGTTTTCATCTGCCGGTACAGGGTGCGTGGACGCTGTGCATGAACGTCACCCCTACCAGCCTGACCAGCCAACTGGCCGATGCCCGTCTGGTGGCGGTAGGCGACTGGCAACATGAGGTAATCAACGCCGCGACGCCTGACGCGCTACTTGCCGCGATAGCCAGCCACTGGCGGCGCTGGCGTCAGCGTTATCCCGACACGACGATCAACCTCGCACTGGGCGTCCACGGTCAGGTGGATCCGATCACCGGGGCGTCGAAAACGATGCCGCAGGCGCCGTGGAAAACGCCAGTGGAAATCAAGTATCTGCTGGAGGAGCGGCTCGGCATCCAGGTCCGCCTCGACAACGACTGCGTGATGCTGGCGCTGGCGGAAAAGTGGCAAAACCCGGCCGCCAACGAGGATTTCTGTATGATTAACGTCGATTACGGCATTGGCTCATCGTTCGTTATTCACGACAGTATCTGGCGCGGTAGCCTGTACGGCAGTGGCCAGATTGGGCATACCATCGTAAACCCCGATGGTATTGCCTGCGACTGCGGTCGTTACGGTTGTCTGGAAACTGTCGCCTCCCTGAGCGCGCTGAAAAAGCAGGCCAGAGTCTGGATGAAGGCGCAGCCGGTGCCGGGAAGGGATCCGGAGACGCTGACCACGGATATGCTGATCGATGCCTGGCGCAAGGGCGATGTGCGCATTCAGGCGTGGGTGGAACATGCCGCCAGCGCGATTGGCTTAAGCCTGTATAACTTCCTCAATATCCTGAATATTAATCAGATCTGGCTTTACGGGCGCAGTTGCGCCTTCGGTGAATCCTGGCTCAATACGCTACGGCAACAGACGGGATTTAATCCCTTCGATCACGGCGATAACCCGCGAGCGAAAGCGACGCAGATTAGTTTTGGCACGCTGACCCGCGCCCAGCAGTTGATGGGAATTGGCTATCTGTACGTGGAGTCGCAACTGAACGAAATATAAGCTTATGGCGCGCATGGCAAGGCTCGGGGTTGTGTATTAATTTTAAAGTACATTACTCATGCTAATGAGCCTGCTATGAACACGTTACGTTATTTTGATTTTGGAGAATCACGCCATCTGTTTTTATTGATTGCCCGTATTGCGTTGGCAATTCTGTTTATTATTTTTGGCTTTCCTAAACTGACAGGGTTCGACGGTACCGTACAATATATGACGTCTCTCGGCACACCAGCGCCGATGCTTGCCGCGATCGTTGCCGTTGTCATGGAGGTTCCCGCAGCAATTCTGATTGTGCTGGGCTTTTTCACTCGCCCGCTGGCAATTCTCTTCGTTTTCTATACGTTAGGTACGGCAGTCATCGGTCATCACTTCTGGAATATGACCGGTGATGCTGTGGGGCCGAATATGATTAACTTTTATAAGAATGTCAGTATTGCAGGCGGATTCCTGCTGCTGGCGCTGACGGGGCCGGGCGCGATCTCTATTGACCGGCGATAAAAAAGAAAAAAGGCCGCATCAGGCGGCCTTTTGTTTGCAGCAAAACGGAATTATGCGTAAACCGGGAAGCGTGCGCAGATATCCAGAACTTTACCTTTGATGCGCTCAATCACCGCTTCATCATTGATGTTGTCCAGCACGTCACACATCCAGCCCGCCAGCTCTTTCGCTTCAGCTTCTTTAAAGCCGCGACGCGTAATGGCCGGAGAGCCGATACGGATACCGGAAGTGACGAACGGGCTCTTCGGATCGTTCGGCACGCTGTTTTTGTTCACGGTGATGTTGGCACGACCCAGCGCGGCATCAGCTTCTTTACCGGTCAGGTTTTTGTCCACCAGATCCAGCAGGAACAGGTGGTTCTCAGTACCGCCGGACACCACTTTGTAACCGCGGTTCAGGAACACTTCCACCATCGCTTTGGCGTTTTTCGCAACCTGTTGCTGGTAAACTTTGAACTCTGGCTCCATCGCTTCTTTCAGCGCAACGGCTTTACCGGCGATCACGTGCATCAGCGGGCCGCCCTGAGCGCTTGGGAAAACGGCAGAGTTCAGTTTTTTGTACAGCTCTTCGTCACCGCCTTTCGCCAGGATCAGGCCGCCGCGCGGACCCGCCAGGGTTTTGTGGGTGGTGGTGGTCACAACGTGCGCATGCGGAACCGGGTTCGGGTAAACGCCTGCGGCAATCAGACCAGCAACGTGGGCCATATCAACGAACAGGTACGCACCGATGCTGTCAGCGATTTCACGCATTTTTGCCCAGTCAACCACGCCGGAATAAGCAGAGAAGCCACCGATGATCATTTTCGGTTTGTGGGTCTGCGCCAGTTGCGCCATCTCTTCGTAGTCAATTTTACCGGACTCATCAATACCGTAAGGTACGATGTTGTACAGTTTGCCGGAGAAGTTAACCGGAGAGCCGTGAGTCAGGTGACCGCCTTGCGCCAGGTTCATACCCAGAACGGTATCACCCGGTTGCAGCAGTGCGGTATAGACGGCGAAGTTAGCCTGAGAGCCGGAGTGCGGTTGCACGTTAGCGTAGTCAGCGCCAAACAGTTCTTTCGCGCGGTCAATCGCCAGTTGCTCAACGATATCCACGTATTCGCAGCCGCCGTAGTAGCGCTTGCCCGGATATCCTTCAGCGTATTTGTTGGTCAGCTGAGAGCCCTGCGCCTGCATGACGCGCGGACTGGTGTAGTTTTCGGAGGCGATCAGTTCGATGTGCTCTTCCTGACGTACTTTTTCCTGCTCCATAGCCTGCCACAGTTCGGCATCATAATCGGCAATGTTCATTTCACGCTTTAACATCCGCATCTCCTGACTCAGCTAA
>DXKH01000045.1 GCA_019415335.1 Citrobacter sp.
GCGGCGGGTCTGATTGTCTCCGTTTGCGGGGCTTATCTGAGCTGGACGATTATGGCGGCGGAAGTCCCGTTCCTGGCCTCAACGCATAAAGCCTTCCCACGGATTTTCGCCCGTCAGAATGCGCAAGGTGCGCCATCGGCCTCGCTGTGGCTCACCAACCTTTGCGTTCAGGTCTGTCTGGTGCTGATCTGGCTTACTGGTTCAGATTACAACACCTTGTTGACCATCGCCTCCGAGATGATTCTGGTCCCTTATTTCCTCGTCGGCGCTTTCCTGCTGAAAATCGCCACCCGTCCGCTTCATCAGGCGGTAGGTGTCGGTGCATGCATTTATGGCTTATGGTTATTGTATGCCTCCGGACCGATGCACCTACTGCTCTCCGTGGTGCTTTACGCACCTGGCTTGCTGGTGTTCCTGTATGCTCGTAAAACGCATACGCATGATAACGTTCTGAATCGTCAGGAAATGGTTCTGATTGGTCTGTTGCTGGTGGCCGCCGTGCCGGCGACCTGGCTGCTGGTGGGGTAAACGCATCCCATCGTTTGACGCTAATAGCCTGATTCGCAGGCGCATAAGGAGTTTTTCGATGGGAACCCAACATCCTCTGCCCATTTTAGTGACCGGTGGTGGCCGTCGTATCGGCCTCGCCATTGCCTGGCACTTTATCAACCAGAAACAACCGGTGATCGTCAGCTACCGCACACATTACCCGGCCATTGACGGGCTGACCGAAGCAGGTGCCCTATGTATTCAGGCTGATTTCTCCACCAATGAAGGCATTCTGAGCTTCGCCGATAAAGTGAAAGCGCAAGCCCGCGGTCTGCGCGCCATTGTGCACAATGCCAGCGCATGGATGGCTGAGAAGCCGGGAACGCCGCTCTCTGACGTACTGGCCTGCATGATGCAAATCCACGTCAATGCCCCCTATCTCCTCAATCATGCGCTGGAAGGCATGCTACGCGGGCATGGTCACGCCGCCGCTGACATCATTCATTTTACCGACTACGTTGTGGAGAAAGGCAGCGACAAGCATATCGCTTATGCGGCCAGTAAAGCGGCGCTGGATAATATGACCCGTTCATTTGCCCGCAAGCTCGCGCCAGAGGTGAAGGTCAACGCCATCGCCCCTTCGCTGATCCTGTTTAACGAAGGCGACGACGCCGAGTACCGTCAGAAGGCGTTGAACAAGTCGCTGATGAAGACGGCGCCAGGCGAAAAAGAGGTGATCGATTTAATCGATTATCTGCTGACCAGTTGTTTTGTGACCGGCCGTAGCTTCGCTGTGGACGGCGGTCGGCATCTGCGTTAGTGCAGTTTGACCCAACAAAAGATCAGCAGCCAGGCGCTCAGGCACCAGCAGATCACTGCCCCGCCCAGCGCCACCGGCAGCTTCAGAAAACCGGTGAAATACCACAGCGAAACGAGATAGACAAAATAGGGAATAATTGACCACATGCTAAATACGATGGTCGTTCTCAGCGCGTCAATTCCCCGTTCGCTGGCCACGATATAATGGGCAATCAGCGCAAATGTCGGGAACAGCGGGATTAATCCTGCAATGTAGTAATTCTTCGTTTTTGCCAGCAACCCAATCAACACCACCACCAGCGCACCCAGCGCGGCTTTAATCACGAGTCCCATTACCTTGCCTTTACACATCAATAACATCGGCAACCAGCATAGCGGAAGCGTTACCGTTTAGGAAAGATTAATGGAAGGCAACGCCCCGGCGGTGTATGTTGACGTTTTCCGTTTTCTGATCGGTAATCAAGACGATGAACACGATTGTATTTGTTGAAGACGATCCTGAGGTCGGCGCGCTCATTGCGGCCTATCTGGCTAAACATGATTTCGACGTGATCGTCGAGCCGCGTGGTGATCTGGCAGAAGCGCGGATCCGCCAGGTTCAGCCGGACCTGGTATTGCTGGATATTATGCTCCCCGGTAAAGACGGCATGACCCTCTGTCGTGACCTGCAAGGGCAATGGCAGGGGCCGATCGTCCTCCTCACCTCGCTGGACAGCGACATGAACCACATCCTGGCACTGGAAATGGGCGCCTGCGATTACATTCTGAAAACCACGCCGCCAGCGGTCTTGCTGGCCCGTCTGCGTCTGCATCTGCGCCAGAGCGATCAGTCTGGCCATAGCAGAGGGATTCAGCCTGCCGCCGTCACGCCGCATAAAACGCTGCGCTTTGGTTCCCTGACTATCGACCCCATCAACCGTGTCGTAATGCTCAGCGGGGAACAGGTCGTATTGTCCACTGCCGATTTTGAACTGTTATGGGAACTCGCCACTCACGCCGGACAGATTATGGACCGCGATGCGCTACTGAAAAATCTGCGTGGCGTCAGCTACGACGGCATGGATCGCAGCGTCGATGTTGCCATCTCGCGTCTGCGCAAGAAATTGCTTGATAACGCGGCAGAGCCTTATCGTATTAAGACCGTGCGTAACAAAGGCTATCTGTTTGCGCCGCACGCCTGGGATGATGAGTCATCACACCGTTCGGGGACTTGAATGAAGAAACTGTTCGTGCAGTTTTATCTCCTGCTGTTTGTCTGCTTTCTGGTGATGACCCTGCTGGTCGGACTGGTGTACAAATTCACCGCAGAGCGGGCTGGCAGGCAGTCACTTGATGATTTGATGAAAAGCTCGCTGTATCTGATGCGCAGCGAATTGCGTGAAATCCCGCCGCGCGACTGGGGTAAAACGCTCAAAGAGATGGACCTCAATCTCTCTTTTGACCTGCGCGTTGAGCCACTGACAAAATTCTCGCTGGATGAACAGAGTATGCAACGTCTGCGTGAAGGCGACATCATTGCACTCGACGATCAGTACACCTTTATTCAGCGCATTCCGCGCAGTCATTACGTGCTGGCCGTGGGTCCTGTGCCCTACCTCTATTTTCTCCATCAGATGCGCCTGCTGGATATCGCACTGATGGCGTTTATCGCCATTTCGCTGGCCTTTCCGGTGTTTATCTGGATGCGTCCTCACTGGCAGGAAATGCTGCGCCTGGAGGCCGCCGCCCAGCGGTTCGGCAAAGGTCACCTCAGTGAACGACTGCATTTTGACAGCGGCTCCAGTTTTGAACGTCTGGGCATTGCTTTTAATCAGATGGCGGACAATATCAATGCGCTGATCGCCAGTAAAAAACAGCTGATCGACGGAATTGCCCATGAACTGCGAACCCCGCTGGTGCGCCTTCGCTACCGACTGGAGATGAGTGAAAACCTCACGGAACAAGAATCTCTGGCGCTCAATCGCGATATCGGCCAGCTCGAAGCCTTAATTGAGGAGCTGTTAACCTACGCTCGCCTCGACAGGCCGCAGAATGAACTGCATCTTAGCGAACCTAATCTCCCGGTCTGGCTCACGGCACACATTGACGATGTGCAAAGCGTGAACCCTGAGCGAACGCTGCAGGTTTCGCACCTCGTTAGCGGCGACTACGGTGCGCTGGATATGCGACTGATGGAGCGCGTGCTGGATAATCTGCTGAACAACGCGCTGCGCTATTGCCAGTCGACGGTGCAGATAAGCCTGCATCTCAACAATCATTTTGCCACGCTGATCGTTGAAGATGACGGGCCTGGTATTGCCCCGGAAGCGAGGGAGACTGTTTTTGAACCTTTCGTCCGGCTGGATCCGAGTCGGGACCGCGCCACTGGCGGGTGCGGTCTGGGTCTGGCTATCGTCTACTCCATCGCTCAGGCGATGGGTGGCACGGTCAGCTGCGGGGAAAGTGAACTTGGCGGCGCCCGCTTAAGCTTTTGTTGGCCGATCTGGCACACACTTCCTGAATTAACCGCTGGCTAACGCTATTCGCACGGTAGTCGCAGGCGGTATAACGTGCTATACAGTGAGTATGTTGTAACTAATGAGGTGTGCAATGGCCCGTTACGATCTCGTCGACAGACTGAATACCACGTTTCGCCAGATGGAGCAGACGCTGGCTGCGTTAACGCAAACGCTCGCAGAACATCATCTGATGATTGCCCGCGTCTTTTCGCTGCCGGAGGTGAGCAAAGAGGCCGAGCACGCCCCGCTGGAGACCATTGCGGTAAAGCAGCATCTGGGTAAGGAGGCCGAAGCGCTGGCGCTGGCGCACTACCGCCACCTGTTTATTCAGCAGCAGTCCGAAACCCGCAGCAGTAAAGCGGCGGTGCGTCTGCCTGGCGTGTTGTGCTATCAGGTGGGCAGTGCCAGCCAGGCGGCGCTGGAAAATCAGGTACAGCGCATTAATCAGTTGAAAACCACCTTTGAGCATATTGTCACCGTGGAGTCCGGTTTGCCGTCCGCTGCGCGCTTTGAATGGGTCCATCGCCATCTACCCGGGCTGATTACGCTCAATGCGTATCGGACGCTAACAGTGATAAACGATCCGGCGACGCTGCGTTTTGGCTGGGCGAATAAACATATCATCAAGAATCTGAAGCGCGATGAGGTGCTGGCGCAACTGGAAAAGAGTCTGAACACGCCGCGAAGCGTACACCCCTGGACCCGCGAGGAGTGGCAGGCAAAACTGGAGCGCGAATATCAGGACATCGCCGCCCTGCCGCAACAGGCAAAACTGAAAATAAAGCGTCCGGTGAAGGTCCAGCCCATCGCCCGGGTCTGGTACAAAGGCGAGCAAAAGCAGATCCAGCATGCCTGTCCAACGCCGATTATCGCGTTGATCAATACGGAAAACGGCGCAGGCATGCCGGATATTGGTGAGCTACTGAATTACGATGCCGAAAACGTACAGCATCGATTTAAACCGCAGGCGCAGCCGCTACGTCTGATGATTCCACGACTACACCTGTATGTGGCGGATTAACGACCCGGTTTCATACTGCCAACCATCTGCTCTGGCCGCACCCAGCTGTCGAACTCCGCTTCGGTGAGATAGCCCAGCGCCAGAGCCGCAGCTTTCAGCGTCAGCCCCTCTTTATGCGCTTTCTTGGCGATTTCCGCTGCTTTGTCGTAGCCGATATGGGTATTCAGCGCGGTGACCAGCATCAGCGATTCATTGAGCAACTGATTAATCCGCTCACGATTGGGCTCGATACCGACCGCACAATGTTCGTTGAAGCTCTCCATACCATCCGCCAGCAGACGGACCGATTGCAGGAAGTTGTGGATTACCATCGGACGGAAGACGTTCAGTTCAAAATTGCCTGACGCGCCGCCCATGTTGATCGCCACATCATTCCCCATCACCTGACAGCACAGCATCGTCAGCGCCTCACACTGGGTGGGGTTGACTTTGCCCGGCATGATCGAGCTGCCCGGCTCATTTTCCGGAATGGCAATTTCGCCAATCCCGCAGCGGGGCCCCGATGCCAGCCAGCGAACGTCGTTGGCGATTTTCATTAGCGACGCTGCCAGCCCTTTCAGCGCACCGTGGGCATGAACCAGCGCATCACAGGTTGCCAGCGCTTCGAACTTGTTCGGCGCGGTGACAAAGGGAGCCTGAGTGATGGCCGCCAGTTCGTCAGCGACGCGGCGGGCATATTCCGGATGTGTATTCAGCCCGGTACCGACCGCTGTACCGCCCAACGCCAGTTCCGCCACGTGCGGCAGACTGTTTTCAATGTGCCGCAGGTTGTGTTCTAACATCGCCACCCAGCCAGAAATCTCCTGCCCCAGCGTTAGCGGCGTGGCGTCCTGGAGATGCGTACGGCCAATTTTGACGATATCGGCGAAAGCATGTGATTTCTCGCTCAGCGTCTTTGTCAACACCTGCAACTGCGGAATCAGATGACTGCGCAACGCCAGCAGAGCAGCCACATGCATCGCCGTCGGAAAGACGTCGTTCGAACTCTGGCTCTTGTTGACGTCATCATTAGGATGGACTTTGCGCTCCATGCCGCGAACGCCACCCAGCAGTTCACTGGCCCGGTTCGCCAGCACTTCGTTCATGTTCATGTTGCTTTGCGTACCTGACCCAGTCTGCCAGATAGCCAGAGGAAACTCCTCCGTGTGTTTATCTGCCAGCACTTCATCAGCGGCCTGAATAATGGCGGCGGCTTTGTCGGTGGCCAGCAACCCTAAATCGTCGTTAACCTTTGCCGCTGCACGCTTGGTGAGCGCCAGCGCGTGGATCAGCGAGACGGGCATTTTCTCGGTGGAGATCCGAAAATGCTCAAGCGAACGCTGGGTTTGCGCCCCCCACAGTTTATCTGCCGGGACATCAATCGCGCCCATCGAATCTTTCTCGCTGCGTACCGTTACCATGACCTGCTCCTTAGATAATGAATTGATTAGGTTATGTTCGACATTGCCCACTTGCTTGCGGTCTTATGAGTATCAACGATGACAGCACCACCGTTTGGTGGTTTGTGCGATAAAAAAAAACCGCCCCGAAGGGCGGCTGACGTTACTTAACGCAGCGTGCGCACTGCGACGTCTGAATCTGCTGGAAGAAGTCGTTTCCTTTATCGTCAACGAGAATAAAGGCCGGGAAATCTTCGACTTCGATTTTCCAGATAGCTTCCATTCCCAGTTCCGGATATTCCACGCACTCCAGGCTCTTGATGCTGCCCTGCGCCAGTACGGCTGCCGGACCGCCAATGCTGCCGAGGTAGAATCCGCCGTGTTTTTGGCAGGCGTCAGTCACCTGCTGACTGCGGTTACCCTTCGCCAGCATGATCATACTCCCGCCCTGCGACTGAAGCTGATCAACATACGAATCCATGCGCCCGGCAGTGGTTGGACCGAGCGAACCAGAGGCATAGCCTTCCGGCGTTTTCGCCGGGCCGGCGTAGTAAATCGGGTGATCTTTCACATACTGCGGCAGCCCTTCGCCATTATCCATCCGCTCTTTTAATTTAGCGTGAGCAATATCACGACCCACGATGATCGTGCCGTTCAGGGAAAGACGAGTCGACACCGGGTACTGCGACAACTGTTCAAGGATCGCTTTCATTGGGCGGTTCAGGTCAACGCGTACCGCTTCCCCCTCGCCCGCTTTACGCAGTTCTTCAGGAATGTACTTGCCCGGATTGTGCTCCAGCTTCTCGATCCAGATGCCTTTGCGGTTGATCTTCGCTTTGATGTTACGATCCGCCGAGCAGGAGACGCCCATCCCGACCGGACAGGACGCACCGTGACGCGGCAGGCGGATCACACGAATATCGTGGGCAAAGTATTTGCCGCCAAACTGCGCGCCTAAACCGAGGTTTTGCGCTTCCGTCAGCAGCTCGTTTTCCAGCTCGACGTCACGGAACGCCTGACCATGTTCATTCCCTTCGGTCGGCAGTTCGTCATAGTATTTCGCCGATGCCAGCTTCACGGTCTTCAGGTTCGCTTCTGCCGACGTCCCGCCAATCACAAAAGCAATGTGGTATGGCGGACACGCTGCGGTTCCCAGCGTCCGCATCTTCTCGACCAGATAGTTTTTCAGCTTGCCCGGAGTGAGCAGCGCTTTGGTTTCCTGATAAAGATAGGTCTTGTTCGCGGAGCCGCCACCCTTCGCGATGCAAAGGAATTTGTACTCATCGCCATCGACGCTGTAGAGGTCAATCTGCGCTGGCAGGTTGGTGCCAGTGTTCACCTCTTTATACATATCCAGCGCAGCATTTTGCGAGTAGCGCAGGTTATCTTCGATGTAGGTGTTGTACACCCCACGCGCCAGCGCCGCCTCATCGCCACCGCCGGTCCAGACACGCTGGCCTTTTTTACCGACAATAATCGCCGTACCGGTGTCCTGACAGGTTGGCAGAATGCCCTTCGCCGCGATGTCAGAGTTACGCAGGAACTGCAGCGCCACATACTTGTCGTTTTCGCTGGCATCCGGATCACGCAGAATGTCAGCAACCTGCTGTTGGTGTGCAGGACGCAGCATAAACGAGGCGTCATGGAAGGCCTGCCGGGCAAGTAACGTTAGCGCTTCCGGGTCGACTTTGAGGATCTCTTGCCCTTCAAATTCGGCGACGGAAACGTATTCACTGGTCAGCAGGGTGTATTCGGTCTCATCCTTTTTAAGGGGAAAAGGATCCTGATAATGAAAGGGTTTGTTTGACATTGTTCTCTCACTTACTGCTCGGTCTGATTTTCTTAGGCTTCAGGGCAGATGTTCCATTGCCCTCGTTAAAAGCGAGTTACACTATCCTACACAATTTTTTAACAAAAACTGAGACAAGTACGACTTTTTGCGCCCACAGGTTACTTCCCACAGGTTTCTTGCTTTAATAGTCGAATTAAGTTCCCACTGATTTCCAACTTGCAACAGGGCATTGAACATGCAAAAACTCATCAACTCCGTGCAGAACTACGCCTGGGGAAGTAAAACGGCGCTGACGGAACTCTATGGTCTGGCGAATCCGCAGCAGTTACCCATGGCGGAACTGTGGATGGGCGCGCACCCGAAAAGCAGCTCGAAGATTGAAGACGCCAGCGGGCAGATCGTCTCACTACGTGACGTGATTGACGGAAATCAATCCGCACTGCTGGGTGATGCCGTGGCGCAGCGCTTCGGTGAATTGCCGTTCCTGTTCAAAGTGCTGTGCGCCGCACAACCGCTGTCCATTCAGGTGCATCCGAACAAGCGCAATTCTGAGGTAGGCTTTGCTAAAGAGAACGCCGCCGGTATCCCGATGGATGCCGCAGAGCGCAACTACAAAGATCCAAACCATAAACCAGAACTGGTTTTCGCGCTGACCCCGTTCCTTGCCATGAACGCATTCCGTGAGTTCTCTGAGATTGTTTCGCTGCTGCAACCGGTAGCTGGCGCGCACACCGCCATTGCTCATTTCCTGGAGCAGCCCAACGCAGAACGGCTGAGCCAGTTGTTTGCCGGTCTGTTAAGTATGCAGGGCGAGGAGAAATCCCGTGCGCTGGCGATTCTGAAAGCGGCGCTGGAAACCCAGCAAGGCGAGCCGTGGCAGACTATCCGCCTCATTGCGGAGTTTTACCCGGACGACAGCGGTCTCTTCTCACCTCTGCTGTTGAACGTGGTGAAACTGAATCCTGGCGACGCGATGTTCCTGTTCGCCGAAACACCGCATGCCTATCTGCAGGGTGTGGCGCTGGAAGTCATGGCGAACTCCGATAACGTGCTGCGTGCGGGTCTGACGCCGAAATATATCGATATCCCGGAACTGGTCGCCAATGTTAAGTTCGAAGCGAAACCGGCGAATCAACTGCTGACCACGCCGGTGAAAAACGGTGCGGAACTCGATTTCCCAATCCCTGTCGATGATTTCGCGTTCTCCCTGCACGATCTGTCCGCCCGGGAGACGGCAATTGACCAGCAAAGCGCCGCTATCCTGTTCTGCGTTGAAGGCGAAGCGGTGTTGAGCAAAGGCGAACAGCGTCTGGTGCTGAAACCAGGTGAGTCGGCGTTCATCAGCGCCGAAGAGTCGCCGGTGAGCGTCAGCGGCGTGGGCCGTGTGGCGCGGGTTTACAACAAACTCTAGCAACTTACTGAATTTTGTAGTAACTCTTGCTAAGCTTGTAAATGGCTTATGACTTTGCCAGGCGGTCTCTACCGCCTGGCTTCATTTTATGGACAAACAATATGAAAAAATCGCTGGTAGCTGCAGGTGTGATCGTCGCACTCGGCGTCGTCTGGACGGGCGGTGCATGGTACACAGGTAAAAAGCTGGAAACCCATCTGGCTGAGATGGTCAACCAGGCCAATGCGCAGATTAAACTCACCGCGCCGGAAGCAAACGTGGAACTCGCTTATCAGAACTATCAGCGTGGCGTTTTCAGCAGCCAGTTACAGTTGGTGCTTAAGCCGGTGGCCGGAAAAGAGAATCCCTGGCTGAAAGCTGGTCAAAGCGTGGTGCTTGACGAATCCGTCGATCACGGCCCCTTCCCGTTCGCCCAACTGAAAACCTTTAATCTTCTGCCGTCGATGGCCTCGGTAAAGACAACCCTGGTCAATAACGACGTCAGCAAACCGCTCTTTGAGATGGCGAAAGGTGAAACCCCTTTTGAGATCAACTCGCGCATTAGTTATAGCGGCGATACCCGTTCTGCCATGTCGCTGAAACCGCTGAACTACGAAAAAGAGGCGGAGAAAGTCGCATTCAGCGGCGGCGAATTCATCTTCAATGCGGATAAAGAAGGCAAAGTAGTTTCCCTTTCCGGTGAAGCGAAGAGCGGTCTGGTCGATGCGGTGAATGAGTACGATCAGAAAATCCAGCTCTCCTTTAACGACCTGAAAACCGAAGGTTCCAGCACGCTTGCCAGCTTCGGTGAACGCGTTGGCAATCAGAAAGTCACGATTGGGAAAATGGCCCTCGCCGTTGAAGGCAAAGAGATGGCGCTGTTGGAAGGCATGGAGATCAGCGGTAAAACCGATCTCGTGGATGACGGTAAAACCATCAACAGCCAACTGGATTACGTCCTGAACAGCCTGAAGGTTCAGAATCAGGATCTGGGGAGCGGCAAGCTGACGTTGAAAGTCGGTCAGATTGACGGCGCGGCATGGCATCAGTTTAGCCAGCAGTATAACGCCCAGACCCAGGCACTGTTATCGCAGCCGGACGTGGCGAACAACCCGGAACTGTATCAGCAGAAAGTGACCGAAGCCTTCTTCGGCGCGCTGCCGCTGCTGATGAAAGGTGAACCGGTGATCACCGTTGCGCCGCTAAGCTGGAAAAACGCCAAAGGCGAAACGGCGCTGAATTTATCCCTGTTCCTGAAGGATCCGGCCGCTGCGCAGGGCGAGCCGCAGACGCTGGCCGACGAAGTCGACCGTTCGGTGAAATCGCTCGACGGTAAGCTGTCGATTCCGGTGGATATGGCCGTTGAGTTTATGACTCAGGTCGCCCGTCTGGAAGGTTATCAACAAGATGAAGCCGCTAAACTTGCCAACCAGCAAGTGAAAGGCCTGGCCGCGATGGGACAAATGTTCCGCATTACCACCCTTGAGGACAACACCATTGGCACCAGCCTGCAGTACGCTAATGGTCAGGTAACCTTAAACGGCAAGAAGATGCCGCTGGAAGAGTTTGTCGGAATGTTCGGCATGGTTCTGCCTCAGCAGTAATCGTCAGAACCCCTCTGCGGAGGGGTTTATTCTTGCACCACCAGTCGCGCAGACAACGTCTGACTGCGGGAGTAACTCTCTTCGTGCGCGACGCGTTGCAGGATGCGTTCCGCCAGGCTGTATCCCATTTCCCGCGCCGGCATTGTCGCCCAGACAATCGGCAGATCGTCCAGAGCGTTTTCCGCCACGTCAGCAAACGCCCCTAACGAGACCTGTTGCTCAAAGTAGCGATCAACCCCCACTTCACCGCTCTGTCGCCCTGCCCGCATCAGACCAAACCACGCGCCCATCGCAATGGTTTCGTTGTAGCACACCACGGCGCTGATGGTCGGATTGCGCCGCAGTAACGCACCGATCGCCTCGGCGGCCTGCTTTTGGCTGGAGGCGCATTCCATCACCCAGTCACTGTGAAACGGTAAGCCGTATTTCAGCAGCGTCGCACAATAGCCGCCGACGCGTTCCGCACGAGTTAATGAAGAACTCTGCCCGCCCAGCCATGCGATGCGCTGATGACCGTGACGAATCAGATGTTCGGTCAACAGTTGTGCGGCCTGCATATTGTCCGGACGCACGGTATCCACGTCGTCCAGATAGCTGGCCCGCGAGGCAAAAACTACCGGAATGCCCTTTTCTTCCGCCATCAGGCGCAAGTCATCGCTACTGCCAGCCGCCCCGGCGATCACCACGCCGTCAACGCCCTGATTCAGTAGCATGGCAAAGCGTTGCGTCAGTTGTTCACCATCCTGACCGCCATGCAGCAAAAACACCATCCGGCCCTGAGCTTCCAGCGCTTCTGTCAGGCCCGCCGTCAGCTCCGCATAAAACTGCGCCGACAGATCGCGGACAATCAGTCCAATCACCCCACTCTGGCCACCCCGTAGTGCCGAGGCCTGACGGTTACGCACAAAACCCAACTGTTCGATCGCCGCATTCACCCGTTCACCGGTGGCAGTGGAAATACGGCCCTTACCACTGAGCACCAGTGAAACCGTACTGACGGAGACGCCTGCCGCCAGTGCGACATCGTGAATAGTGATTTTTTTGGCTATGGCCATAACAACGCCAGACTCCCTGATAATGTGACAGATAAAACGTTTTACCTATTACCTCTATTTATACGCGTTAACATCCGCTGATAATGTGATTTTCGCCGCACTAAAAAGTGATAAAACGTTTTATCTTCTTGATCAAATTTTCTCATTACCCATGGATTTGCACAAGGAGTCGTTAGATGACGGCGAAGACAACACCAAAAATTACGTTGTGGGAGTTTTTCCAGCAGTTAGGGAAAACGTTTATGTTACCCGTGGCACTGCTTTCGTTTTGCGGGATTATGCTCGGGATTGGCAGTTCGTTAAGCAGTCATGATGTGATCACCCTGCTCCCTGCATTAGGTAACCCGGTGCTACAGGCCATCTTTACCTGGATGAGCAAAGTTGGCTCCTTCGCCTTCAGTTTCCTGCCCGTGATGTTCTGTATTGCTATCCCGCTAGGACTGGCGCGCGAAAACAAAGGCGTTGCGGCGTTTGCCGGTTTTGTCGGTTACGCGGTAATGAACCTCGCCGTCAACTTCTGGCTGACCGCGAAAGGCATTCTGCCAACCACCGATGCGGCCGTCCTGAAAGCCAACAACATCCAGAATATCCTTGGCATTCAGTCAATTGACACCGGGATCCTCGGCGCAGTCATCGCCGGTATCATCGTCTGGATGCTACACGAGCGTTTTCATAACATCCGCCTGCCGGATGCGCTGGCGTTCTTTGGTGGCACCCGCTTTGTCCCTATCGTCTCTTCGGTGGTGATGGGGCTGGTTGGTCTGGTGATCCCTCTGGTGTGGCCGGTTTTCGCAATGGGGATCAGCGGCCTGGGCCATATGATCAACAGCGCGGGTGATTTTGGTCCGATGCTGTTTGGTACCGGTGAACGCCTGCTGCTGCCGTTTGGTTTGCATCACATTCTGGTGGCGCTGATTCGCTTTACCGACGCCGGCGGCACCCAGGAAGTGTGCGGTCATTCGGTGAGCGGCGCACTGACCATTTTCCAGGCACAACTGAGTTGCCCGACCACCCAGGGCTTCTCGGAAAGCGCCACCCGTTTCCTGTCACAGGGTAAAATGCCGGCATTCCTCGGCGGCTTACCGGGTGCGGCGTTAGCGATGTACCACTGTGCGCGTCCGGAGAACCGTCACAAGATCAAAGGGCTGCTGATCTCAGGTCTGATTGCCTGTGTTGTTGGCGGCACGACGGAACCGCTGGAGTTCCTGTTCCTGTTTGTCGCTCCAGTGCTGTATGTCATTCACGCATTGCTGACCGGCCTGGGCTTTACCATGATGTCGGTTCTGGGCGTGACGATCGGTAACACCGACGGCAATATTATCGACTTTGTGGTGTTCGGGATCCTGCACGGGTTATCCACCAAGTGGTATCTGGTCCCGGTTGTGGCAGCGGTCTGGTTCGTGGTGTATTACGCCATCTTCCGCTTCGCCATCACTCGCTTTAACCTTAAAACGCCGGGTCGCGACAGCGAAATCGCCAGTTCAATCGAAAAAGCCGTTTCCGGTACACCAGGGAAATCAGGTTACAACGTTCCTGCTATTCTGGCCGCGCTGGGCGGTGCCGATAATATCGTCAGTCTGGATAACTGCATTACTCGCCTGCGTCTTTCCGTTAAAGATATGTCGCAGGTCGATGTGCAGGCACTGAAGGACAATCGCGCTATCGGCGTCGTGCAGTTGAATCAACATAACCTGCAGGTGGTGATTGGCCCACAGGTCCAGTCGGTTAAAGACGAAATGGCAGGCCTGATGAACACGGTTCAGGCATAAGGACACGCGCATGTTTGATTTTTCACAGGTTGTCGACCGTCACGGTACGTGGTGCACGCAGTGGGATTACGTGGCTGACCGTTTCGGCACCGCCGACCTGCTACCCTTTACCATCTCTGATATGGATTTCGCGACGGCCCCCTGCATTCTGGAGGCGCTGAACCAGCGCCTCACCCACGGTGTGCTGGGCTACAGTCGCTGGAAGAATGATGAGTTTCTCGGCGCGATCGCCCACTGGTTTGCCCGCCGTCACAACACGGTTATTGATACTCAAACGCTGGTGTATGGCCCTTCCGTGATCTACATGGTGTCACAACTCATCCGCCAGTGGTCTTCTGTCGGTGACGGCGTGGTGCTCCATACCCCGGCCTATGACGCGTTCTATAAAGCTATCGAAGGCAATCAGCGCCATGTTGTCCCGGTGGCGCTGGAACAGCGCAATGGCAACTGGCATTGCTATATGGAGAAACTGGATGCGGCGCTGGCCCGCCCGGAAAGTAAAATTCTGCTGCTGTGCAGTCCGCATAACCCGACCGGTAAAGTCTGGAGGCGCGAGGAGCTGGAAGCAATGTCGGAATGCTGCCAGCGTCACGGTGTGCGGGTAATATCTGATGAAATTCATATGGATATGGTCTGGGGTGAACAACCGCATATCCCCTGGAGCAACGTGGCGCGTGACAGTTGGGCGCTGTTCACCTCCGGATCCAAAAGCTTCAATATTCCGGCGCTGACCGGCGCTTACGGGATGATTGAAGACGCTGACAGTCGTGATGCATATCTCAACGCGCTGAAAGGTCGCGACGGTCTGTCCTCTCCCGCCGTGCTGGCGCTGACCGCACATATTGCCGCCTATGAACAGGGCGCGCCGTGGCTGGACGCGCTGCGAACGTATCTCCGGGATAATCTACGCTACATTGCGGATACGCTGAACGAAGCCTTTCCTGAACTCAACTGGCCGGTGCCGCAGTCGACTTATCTGGCGTGGATCAACCTGCGGGCGTTGAACATTGACGATAGATCATTACAAAATGCGCTGATTCAGCAGGAAAAAATCGCCATTATGCCCGGCTATACCTACGGCGATGACGGACGCGGTTTTGTACGGCTGAATGCCGGTTGTCCGCGCTCAAAACTGGAAAAAGGTGTGAACGGATTAATCAACGCGATCCGTTCAGTACGCTAACGACTATGTTGCGCAATGGAATTAATCATTGCGCAACATAGCTTTTCCCCTGCTTTTGTTTTTATAATAGCGCGCACTTTTATCTACGAAAAATGAGTGCGACCATGATTGATACTTCCCTGCCGTTAACTGACATTCATCGCCACCTTGATGGTAACATCCGGGCACAAACCATTCTGGATCTTGGCCGCCAGTTCAATTTGCCCCTCCCCGCGCAAACCCTTGATGCACTGATTCCCCATGTGCAGGTCACTGCCACAGAACCCGATCTCGTGAGCTTTTTGTCGAAACTGGACTGGGGCGTAAAAGTCTTAGCGTCCCTCGACGCCTGTCGCCGCGTGGCATTTGAAAATATCGAAGACGCTGCGCGTAATGGCCTGCACTACGTTGAGCTGCGTTTTTCCCCGGGTTACATGGCAATGACGCATCAACTGCCGGTTGCTGGCGTAGTGGAAGCCGTTATTGCCGGTGTGCAAGAAGGCTGCAAAACCTTTGGCGTACAGGCGCAACTGATCGGCATCATGAGCCGGACCTTTGGCGAAGCCGCCTGCCTGCAGGAGCTGGAAGCGCTGCTGGCACACCGCGATCGGATCACGGCGCTCGATCTTGCCGGTGATGAGCTGGGCTTCCCGGGCAGCCTGTTCCTGTCGCACTTCAACCGCGCGCGTGACGCCGGTTGGCACATTACGGTGCACGCCGGTGAGGCCGCCGGTCCGGAAAGCATCTGGCAGGCCATTCGCGAACTGGGTGCTGAACGCATCGGTCACGGCGTGAAAGCGGTAGAAGATCCGGCGCTAATGGATTTCCTCGCGGAACAGCGCATTGGTATTGAATCCTGTCTGACGTCGAATATTCAGACCAGCACCGTGGCATCGTTGTCGGTCCATCCGCTGAAAACGTTCCTGGGGCATGGCGTCCTCGCCAGCCTGAACACGGATGATCCGGCGGTCCAGGGGGTGGATATTATTCACGAATATACCGTTGCGGCACCGGCAGCAGGACTGAGCCGCGAGCAGATTCGTCAGGCACAGATTAACGGGCTGGAAATCGCCTTCCTGAGCGCGGCGGAGAAACAGGCGCTGCGAGAAAAAGTGGCGGCGGTATAACGAAAAGAGGCCCGATGTGGTTCATCGGGCCTTTCAGACATCAGGCAAGGCATAACGTCGAACGATGTTTCGCCGACTCAATTCCCAGCTCGATCAGTTCCATAATCTGGATAGCCTGGCTCGCTGGCACCGGGTTTTCACCGTGACCATTGAGCGCGTCGCGGATCCCGGCATAGTACGCTGGATAATTCCCCGGCACGGTCAGCCAGGTCTCTTCCACCCGCGTTTCGCCTTCTACACGTGTGACAATGCCATCACGCATATCATAGCCCCAGTCTTCCTGCGGCAGGCGTTCACCACTTTTCAGGCGCTCTTCCTGCGGATCCAGACCGTACTTCACATAGCTGCCGCGCGAACCATGCACGATGTAACGTGCCGATTCCGCGGCCGCCAGCATCGTACCGTGTAAGATCACCCGACGCTGTGGGTAGGACAGCGTGGCATGGAAGTAGTCCGTTGACTGCGCTCCCGGACGTAACTGAGCTAAATCAACCGTCATGCTGACAGGCAGACCGAACAGATTGATCGCCTGGTCAAGGAGATGCGGGGCCAGATCGTACCAGATACCGCTCCCCGGTCCCCCTTGCTCACGCCAGCGATCGCGCACCTGCGGACGAAAGCGGTCGAAATGGGATTCAAAATAGGCGACTTCACCCAGCACACCTTCAGCGAGCATCGCCTTCAGGGTCAAAAAATCACTGTCCCAGCGACGATTATGGAAAACAGAAAGCACCCGTCCCAGACTGCGTGCCAGCGCATCCAGTTCACGCGCTTGTGACAGTGTCACGGTAAAAGGCTTATCCACTACCACATGTTTACCCGCTTCCAGCGCGGCTTTGGCCAGAGGAAAATGAGTATCGTTAGGCGTGGGAATGACGATCAGATCGATATTAGGGTCGTTAAACAGATGCTTCGGCTCGGAGACAACGGCCACGGAAGGCCAGTCCGCTTTCACTTTCGCTGCATCGCTACTGGAAACGGCCGCCAGTTCCAGTCCCGGCGTGCCATCAATCAGGGGAGCATGGAATGTTTTACTGGCGTATCCGTAGCCAATCAGTCCTACACGGATGTTGTCACTCATATATATGCCTCTCGTTTCAGTCTGTGACTATTTCACACTATCCATGAACCACTCACAATAGTTTAATAACCTCACCACGGAAAAGGTCGTTATTTAACTTAAGTCAAATAAATGTCACTTTCGCGCGTTTTGTCGCGATAAAGTCACTGAAATCGTTCCCGAAACACTTGCCCGGATAATTATTGCTAAGTAACATCTGCCACCTGTATTTAAGGATAAATCAATGCATATGTCGTCAGTCATCGATCGTCTTATTGAATTAACAGGTTGGGTGGTTCTTGCGGTCTCCGTGGTCCTCCTTGGCGTCGCTAATCATATCGATAATTATCAGCCTCCCGAACCGACCGCCGCTGTTCAGCAGAAATAGCGTGCCAGGCGGCGTATGTCGCCTGGAAGGTCTGTTTTCCCATGTTGATTGCAGAAAGAGCTGTAAAATTATCTGAAAAAGCGGATTGTGCGGGTTCCCGCGCCTGCGCATATTGCCAGCCATGGCGAAGCACGTTACCCTTCGATCTGGTGTCGTCTGGCACTTAAAACACCACTTAAGAAAATACTTTTTGGCATTTGCCTGCTGGTTCCTGTCGCCGGAAAGGTTTATTTACGTTCACCACTCGTAGGCTTTATTTTTATAATAGGGATCCCTGTTTATGACTGTTCAGGATTATTTATTAAAATTTCGCAAAATTAGCTCGCTCGAAAGTCTGGAAAAACTGTTTGACCATCTGCACTACACCCTTACCGACGATCGGGACATTATCAATATGTATCGCGCTGCCGATCACCGTCGCGCGGAACTGGTCTCCGGCGGTCGCCTTTTTGATGTTGGCCAGGTGCCGAAATCAGTGTGGCGCTACGTTCAATAAGAAAGTAGCGCTTGCCGGTAAAAGCTATATAATAATCGCCCCAAAAAGAACGGTACGTCTGGCATTTCCGGAGATATTATGACCACAACACCGGCACAGCGCATTGGCGGTTGGTTACTGGGCCCACTGGCCTGGCTTTTAGTCGCCTTGTTGAGTGCGTCGCTGGCTCTGTTTCTGTATGCAACAGCACTCGCCTCTCCCAAAACGTTGGCGACGCTGGCAGAACAAAGTACCGGTAACCTGCTGTTGTGGGGTGTCTCTTTTCTTACCGCGATCGCCATGTGGTATTACACCCTGTGGTTGACGATTGCGTTCTTTAAGCGCAGACGCAGTGTTCCTAAGCACTATATTATCTGGCTACTGGTTTCCGTCTTACTGGCGGTCAAAGCCTTTGCGTTTTCGCCAGTGCCAGATGCACTTGCGGTGCGCCAGTTGCTATTCCCGTTGCTGGCAGCGGCACTGTTAGTGCCCTATTTCAAGCGCTCGGCACGTGTGAAGACCACCTTTGTGAATCCGTAATAACCTTACAGTTAACCTGTTGTCGCCTGCTGTAGATTGTCAGATAATAGGCGGCTTTTTTATTTCAGGCCGAAAAATGACTGATTACCTGCTGCTGTTTGTCGGAACTGTACTGGTCAATAACTTTGTACTGGTTAAGTTTCTGGGCCTTTGTCCCTTTATGGGCGTTTCCAAAAAACTGGAAACCGCGATGGGGATGGGGCTTGCGACCACCTTTGTGATGACGCTGGCCTCCATTTGCGCCTGGCTGATTGACACCTGGATCCTGATTCCGCTCGATCTCATTTATCTGCGCACGCTGGCCTTTATTCTGGTTATCGCGGTCGTGGTGCAATTTACCGAAATGGTGGTACGCAAAACCAGCCCGGCGCTCTATCGCTTGTTAGGGATCTTCTTGCCGTTGATCACCACTAACTGTGCGGTTCTTGGTGTCGCGCTGCTGAATATCAATCTCGGCCATAACTTTTTACAGTCGGCGCTGTACGGTTTTTCCGCCGCCGTCGGCTTCTCGCTGGTGATGGTGCTGTTTGCGGCGATTCGCGAGCGTCTCGCCGTTGCAGATGTCCCGGCACCGTTTCGCGGTAATGCCATTGCGCTGATTACCGCCGGGTTAATGTCTTTGGCCTTTATGGGCTTTAGTGGTTTGGTGAAGTTGTAATGAATGCTATCTGGATTGCCGTTGCCGCCGTGAGCCTGCTGGGCCTGGTGTTCGGCGCTATCCTGGGTTACGCCTCCCGCCGTTACGCGGTGGAGGATGATCCTGTCGTTGAAAAAATCGATGAGATTCTGCCGCAGAGCCAGTGTGGGCAATGCGGCTATCCCGGCTGTCGCCCCTACGCGGAAGCCATTGGTAGCCAGGGGGAAAAAATAAACCGCTGTGCGCCCGGCGGCGAAGCCGTGATGTTAAAAATAGCTGAACTGCTGAACGTGGACCCTCAGCCGATTGATGGCGATGAACAGGATGTTGCGCCAGTCCGTATGCTGGCGGTGATCGATGAAGCCAACTGTATCGGCTGCACCAAGTGTATTCAGGCCTGTCCGGTGGACGCGATTATTGGCGCAACGCGCGCCATGCACACGGTGATGAGTGATTTGTGCACGGGCTGTAATCTGTGCGTGGACCCCTGCCCGACTCACTGCATTGAACTGCGTCCGGTCGCCGAAACGCCTGACAGCTGGAAGTGGGATTTGAACACCATCCCCGTGCGTAATATCCCCGTGGAACAACATGCTTAAGTTATTCTCTGCTTTCAGAAAAGATAAGATCTGGGATTTCAACGGTGGTATTCATCCGCCGGAAATGAAAACCCAGTCGAACGGCTCGCCGCTGCGCCAGGTTCCCCTCGCGCAGCGCTTCGTTATGCCGCTCAAACAGCATATTGGTGCCGAAGGAGAGTTGTGCGTCACCGAAGGGCAACACGTGCTGCGCGGACAACCGCTGACCCGTGGATGGGGAAGAATGCTCCCGGTTCATGCGCCCACCTCAGGGACGGTGATCGCCATTGCGCCCCACTCCACGGCGCACCCTTCTGCATTAGCCGAGCTGAGCGTGATCATTGATGCTGACGGCGAAGACCGCTGGATTGAGCGTGAAGGCTGGCAGGATTACCGTTCACAGAGTCGCGAAGCCTTGATTGCCCGCATTCACCAGTTCGGCGTCGCCGGACTGGGCGGCGCCGGCTTTCCTACCGGCAATAAGTTGCAGGGCGGCGGCGACAAAATTGAAACGCTGATCATCAACGCGGCGGAATGTGAACCCTATATCACCGCCGACGATCGTCTGATGCAGGACTGTGCGGCGCAGGTTGTCGAGGGTATCCGCATCCTGGCGCATATTCTGCAACCGCGTGAAGTCCTCATCGGTATTGAAGATAACAAACCGCAGGCAATCTCAATGTTGCGTGCAGTGCTGGCCGACGCACGGGATATCTCACTGCGCGTCATCCCGACGAAATATCCGTCGGGCGGTGCTAAACAACTGACCCAAATTCTGACAGGGAAACAGGTTCCTCACGGCGGTCGTTCCTCTGATATCGGCGTATTGATGCAAAACGTCGGTACGGCGTATGCGGTAAAACGCGCGATCGTTGATGGCGAACCGATTACCGAACGTGTTGTAACCCTCACCGGTGAAGCGGTCAGTCGTCCTGGCAACGTCTGGGCGAGACTCGGCACGCCGGTACGCCATCTGTTAAATGATGCAGGTTTCTGCCCGTCTGCCGATCAGATGGTCATTATGGGCGGCCCGCTGATGGGCTTCACCCTGCCGTGGCTCGATGTCCCGGTGGTGAAGATCACCAACTGTTTGTTGGCACCGTCGGCAACGGAAATGGGCGAACCGCAGGAAGAGAAAGGCTGTATTCGCTGTAGCGCCTGTGCCGATGCCTGCCCGGCCGATCTTCTGCCCCAACAGCTTTACTGGTTCAGTAAAGGGCAGCAGCATGACAAAGCCACGGCGCATAACATTGCCGACTGCATTGAGTGTGGTGCCTGCGCGTGGGTCTGCCCAAGTAATATTCCGTTGGTGCAATATTTCCGTCAGGAAAAAGCCGAGCTTTATGCAATAAGCCAGGAAGAGAAACGCGCGGCAGAAGCCAAAGCGCGTTTCGAAGCCCGTCAGGCTCGCCTTGAACGTGAAAAAGCTGCACGTCTTGAACGGCATAAGAAAGCCGCCGTGCAGCCTGCGGCGAAAGATCAGGATGCCATTGCCGCCGCTCTGGCTCGCGTAAAAGAGAAACAGGCGCAAGCAACGCAACCGGTGATGATCAACGCTGGCGAAAAGCCGGACAATAGCGCGGTGATTGCCGCTCGCGAAGCGCGTAAAGCACTGGCACGGGCAAAACAGGCCGAGAACGCGACCACTGCGGACGCCGATCCGCGCAAGGCTGCCGTTGAGGCCGCCATCGCCCGAGCGAAGGCGCGCAAACAGGAACAACAGGCCAGCAGTGAACCAGTCGCACCAACTGAACCGGTGGATCCACGTAAAGCTGCCGTCGAAGCCGCTATCGCCCGTGCAAAGGCGCGCAAACAGGCACAACAGGCCAGCAGTGAACCGGCCGCACCGGTGGATCCGCGCAAAGCTGCCGTCGAGGCCGCTATCGCCCGCGCAAAGGCGCGCAAACAGGAACAACAGGCCAGCAGTGAACCGGCCGCACCGACTGTACCAGTGGATCCGCGTAAAGCCGCCGTTGAGGCCGCTATCGCCCGAGCGAAGGCGCGCAAACAGGCACAACAGGCCAGCAGTGAACCGGTAGAACCCTCCCCGGAACCGGTTGACCCACGCAAAGCGGCCATTGCTGCCGCGATAGCGCGTGCAAAAGCCAAAAAAGACGCTCAGCAGCAGGTTGTTAACGAGGAATAAATGGTATTCAGAATCGCAAGCTCTCCCTATACGCATAATCAGCGTCAAACCTCACGCATTATGCTGCTGGTCTTACTTGCCTCAGTGCCGGGAATTGCCGTGCAATGGTGGTTTTTCGGCTGGGGTACGCTATTCCAGATCGTGCTCGCCTGCGCAAGTGCACTGCTGGCGGAGGCCGCCGTACTCAGATTACGTAAACAGCCGGTCGTGGCGATTTTAAAAGATAACTCCGCGCTGCTGACCGGTCTGCTGCTTGCTGTCAGTATTCCTCCCCTCGCCCCCTGGTGGATGGTGATCCTCGGTACGGTATTCGCGGTGATCATCGCCAAGCAATTGTATGGTGGTCTGGGACAAAACCCGTTCAACCCGGCGATGATTGGCTATGTGGTGCTGTTGATCTCCTTCCCGGTACAGATGACCAGTTGGTTGCCGCCGCAGGATATCGCTGCCACAACGCCAGGGCTGCTCGATGCGCTACAGGTCATCTTTTCCGGACATACCGCCAGCGGCGGCGATATGAATACGTTGCGTATGGGAATTGACGGGATCAGCCAGGCCACGCCGCTGGATACGTTCAAAACCTCTCTGCATGCTGGTCATTCTGTTGAGCAGATCATGCAATATCCCATTTACAGCGGCATCTTTGCCGGTGCAGGCTGGCAGTGGGTCAACCTGGCCTGGCTGGCTGGCGGTATTTTTCTGCTACAGCAAAATGCCATTCGCTGGCATATTCCGGTGAGCTTCCTGCTCTCATTGGCCCTCTGCGCGACGCTGGGCTGGCTGTTTGCGCCAGAATCGCTCGCCTCCCCACAAATTCATCTGCTCTCCGGGGCAACAATGCTCGGCGCATTCTTCATTCTGACGGACCCGGTGACGGCCTCGACGACCAATCGTGGTCGTCTGGTGTTTGGTGCGCTGGCGGGCCTGCTGGTGTGGTTAATCCGTAGCTTCGGCGGCTATCCGGATGGTGTGGCCTTTGCCGTACTGCTGGCCAATATTACGGTCCCGCTGATTGACTACTACACGCGCCCGCGCGTGTACGGACACCGCAAAGGATAATCCATGCTGAAAACGATTCGTAAACATGGCATCACCCTGGCGCTGTTTGCGGCCGGTTCGACCGGACTGACTGCCGCCATCAACCTGATGACCAAAACCACCATTGATGAGCAGGCGGCTATTCAGCAAAAGGCGCTGTTTGATCAGGTTCTGCCTGCCGATCGCTATAATAACCGCTTGCAGGATCGCTGCGTCGTGGTCAGCGCACCCGCACTGGGGAAAGGCGAACATCGCATCTATATTGCTGAGCAGGACGGCACTCCCGTGGCTGCTGTGCTTGAGGCGACGGCACCGGATGGCTATTCTGGTGCCATCCAGTTACTGGTCGGTGCCGATTTCAACGGCACCATATTGGGCACCCGCGTAACGGAACACCATGAAACGCCGGGTCTGGGCGATAAAATAGAACTGCGCCTGTCTGACTGGATCACTGGTTTCAGCGGTAAAAAGATTCAGGGTGATAACGACAGCCACTGGGCCGTGAAAAAAGACGGTGGGGATTTTGATCAGTTTACCGGGGCGACGATTACGCCGCGCGCGGTGGTCAATGCCGTCAAACGTGCGGGGCTGTATGCCCGGACGCTGCCTGCGCAACTTCCTCAACTTCCGGCCTGCGGAGAATAAGTCATGAGCGAAATTAAAGACGTCATCGTTCAGGGATTGTGGAAAAACAACTCAGCACTGGTGCAACTGCTGGGGATGTGTCCGCTGCTGGCCGTCACGTCGACGGCCACTAACGCGCTCGGACTGGGGCTTGCCACCACGCTGGTGCTGACGTTGACCAACCTGACTATCTCCGCGCTGCGCCGCTGGACACCCGCCGAAATCCGTATCCCGATTTACGTGATGATCATCGCATCGGTGGTCAGTGCGGTACAAATGCTGATCAACGCCTATGCTTTTGGCCTCTACCAGTCACTGGGGATTTTTATCCCGCTGATTGTGACCAACTGTATTGTCGTGGGTCGTGCTGAAGCCTTTGCCGCCAAAAAGGGGCCGGCGTTGTCCGCACTGGATGGCTTTTCCATTGGCATGGGTGCCACTGGCGCCATGTTTGTGCTGGGTTCACTGCGCGAGATCATCGGCAACGGGACATTGTTTGACGGTGCCGATGGGCTGCTTGGTAACTGGGCGAAGGTGCTGCGTGTGGAAATTTTCCACACCGACTCCCCTTTCCTGCTGGCGATGTTACCGCCTGGCGCATTCATTGGGCTGGGACTCATGCTGGCGGTGAAATATCTCATTGATGAGAAGATGAAAAAACGCCGCGCCAGTGCGGCAGTCGTGACGGAGTTGCCCTCCGGTGAACCAGGGAATGCCTCATGAATAAAGCAAAGCGGTTAGAAATTTTAACCCGATTACGCGCGAACAATCCGCATCCGACAACCGAGCTGAATTTCAGCTCGCCCTTCGAGCTGTTGATCGCGGTACTGCTGTCAGCGCAGGCGACGGATGTCAGCGTGAACAAGGCCACAGCGAAACTATACCCAGTCGCTAATACCCCCGCCGCCATGCTGGAACTCGGTGTCGAGGGGGTCAAATCCTACATCAAAACGATCGGTTTATTTAACAGCAAAGCCGAGAACGTGATTAAGACCTGCCGCATTCTGCTTGAGCAGCATCATGGTGTGGTGCCAGAAGATCGTGCGGCACTTGAAGCTCTACCGGGCGTGGGCCGCAAGACGGCCAACGTCGTGCTGAATACCGCCTTCGGCTGGCCCACTATCGCCGTCGACACACATATCTTTCGCGTATGCAACCGCACCCATTTTGCACCCGGCAAGAACGTTGAGCAGGTGGAAGAAAAGTTACTGAAAGTGGTTCCTGCGGAATTTAAGGTCGACTGCCACCATTGGCTTATCCTGCATGGGCGTTATACCTGTATTGCCCGCAAACCGCGCTGCGGTTCCTGCATTATCGAAGATCTTTGTGAATTCAAAGAGAAGGTTGATATCTGACCATCTGGGGCTGGCAACACCGCCCCGCCATAACTTTTTGTTATCCTCTAATTCTTTCCTCTCAACCCGTTAATGATTCCACGCTATCCAACGCAGACAAATGAATAATCCTGGCTATTAGTGCTTATTCAGGTTAATCATTTTTTTAATACCGAAAATTTCTATCCAATTGTGATTCCGATCATAGTGATAACGCTATGTAAATTTTTATGCTCACTTTGGTTAATTCGACAATCAGATGACAATGAGTCAGTTTTTATACACAAAACATTACACTGGCTATTTTTTAGATACTGGCCTTTATCACTGCATAGAACGGCAAATAGCAGAACATATCGCCATTTACCGATTTTCAGGCCCCTGTTATAGCGTAAAAAACTGCCATTATGCAATTAATGAAATTTAACGCTGGATAACATTTATCAACCCCGTGTAATCCACCACCTAAGATATATGTAACAGATTATTACAAAAGACTTGTCTGAAAGTGCAAGATAGTGAACATTACTCGCCGTTTCCCCTCCCACTATAACAATTTCACGGCTACCCAAGAGGTATCACGTGACAGAACACCCCCGTTAATATGGGATGTAAAAAAAGAGGTTAAAGTGTCTACTGCAAACAAGAAACCAACGGAGAGCGTCAGTCTTAACGCTTTCAAACAACCGAAAGCATTCTATCTCATCTTCTCGATTGAGCTCTGGGAGCGTTTCGGTTATTACGGCTTACAAGGAATTATGGCCGTTTACCTGGTTAAACAACTGGGTATGTCTGAAGCGGATTCAATCACTCTTTTCTCATCCTTTAGCGCCCTGGTTTACGGTCTGGTCGCCATTGGTGGCTGGTTAGGCGACAAGATTCTGGGTACCAAGCGCGTCATTATGCTCGGTGCGGTGGTGCTGGCTATCGGTTATGCCCTGGTGGCATGGTCCGGACACGACGCCGGTGTCGTCTATATGGGGATGGCTGCCATTGCCGTGGGTAATGGTCTGTTTAAAGCTAACCCATCCTCTCTGCTCTCCACCTGCTATGCGAAAGATGACCCGCGTCTTGATGGTGCCTTTACGATGTACTACATGTCCATCAACATCGGCTCCTTCTTCTCTATGCTGGCAACACCGTGGCTGGCTGCGCATTACGGCTGGAGCACCGCGTTCGCGCTGAGCGTCGTCGGTATGCTGATCACCGTGGTGAACTTCCTGTTCTGCAAGCGTTGGGTGCAAAACTACGGTTCTAAACCTGATTTTGAGCCGCTTAACTTCCGTAACCTGCTGCTGACCATCGTCGGTGTCGTCGCGCTGATCGCTATTGCGACCTGGCTGCTGCACAACCAACAGATCGCACGTATGGTACTGGGCGTGATCGCACTGGGTATCGTCTTTATCTTCGGTAAAGAAGCGTTCGCCATGCAGGGTGCCGCGCGTCGTAAAATGATCGTGGCTTTCATCCTGATGCTCGAAGCGATTATCTTCTTCGTGCTGTACAGCCAGATGCCGACGTCGCTGAACTTCTTCGCTATCCGTAACGTTGAGCACTCTATCCTTGGCATCGCATTCGAACCTGAACAGTATCAGGCGCTGAACCCATTCTGGATCATCATTGGTAGCCCTATCCTCGCGGCAATTTATAACAAGATGGGTGACACCCTGCCGATGCCGACCAAATTCGCCATCGGGATGGTTCTGTGTTCTGGTGCGTTCCTCGTGCTGCCGTTGGGTGCCAAATTCGCGACCGATGCGGGCATCGTTTCCGTTAACTGGCTGATCATGAGCTACGGTCTGCAAAGTATCGGTGAACTGATGATCTCCGGTCTGGGGCTGGCCATGGTGGCGCAACTGGTTCCGCAACGTCTGATGGGCTTCATCATGGGCAGTTGGTTCCTGACCACCGCGGGTGCCAACATCATTGGCGGTTATGTCGCCAGCATGATGGCGGTTCCTGAAAACGTAACCGATCCGCTGATGTCGCTGGAAGTGTATGGTCGCGTATTCTTGCAGATTGGCGTAGCGACCGCAGTGATCGCGGTTCTGATGCTGCTGACGGCTCCGAAACTGAACCGTATGACGCAGGACGACGAGCCTGCCGAGAAAGCGACTAAAACCGCTACCGCGTAAATTTCTGGGAAACGCATAATGAAGCTGCTAACTTTGCGTTAGCGGCTTTTTTTTTGCCTGAACCCGAACCAGGATACGTTAAACCTCAGTTGAAAGGAGTTATCGATGAAACTGTTCTACAAGCCAGGCGCCTGCTCTCTTGCTTCCCATATTACCCTTCGCGAGAGTGGGAAAGATTTCACGCTGGATGGTGTGGATTTGATGAAGAAGCGTCTGGAAAACGGCGATGATTTTTTCGCGGTCAACCCGAAAGGACAGGTTCCCGCCCTGCTGCTCGATGACGGCACGCTGCTGACTGAAGGCGTGGCAATTATGCAATACCTCGCCGATAGCGTTCCTGACCGGCAGTTGTTGGCTCCCGTGAGCAGTATTTCGCGCTATAAGACGCTGGAGTGGCTTAACTACATTGCAACTGAGCTGCACAAAGGCTTCACGCCGCTGTTTCGCCCTGATACCCCGGAAGAGTACAAACCGACCGTTCGTGCGCTACTGGAGAAGAAAATGCAGTACGTTGATGCGTCCCTCAAAGAGGAACAGTGGATTTGCGGTTCCCGTTTCACTATCGCCGATGCCTACCTTTTCACCGTGCTGCGCTGGGCGTATGCGGTGAAACTCAATATGGACGGGTTCACGCATATTGCGGCGTATATGAAGCGCATGGCTGAACGTCCGGACGTTGCGGCAGCGTTGAAAGCGGAAGGGTTACAGTAAACGAATTGTGCCGGATAGCGGCGGTCAACGCCGCATCCGGCATGTGATTCAAAGTTGGGTGGCGCTAAAGTAATGTTCCGGTTGAGCAATACGATCCTGTGCGACCACCACCTGCAGCTCATATTCCTGCATCGCTTTGGTGGCAATCATAATTTCATACACCGCCGCCGTCACATGTTCCAGTGCCTGTTGGATTGTCGCCCCCTGCAGCAACTTCACTAACAGCAACCCACTGGTCACATCGCCCACGCCGACCGGCTGGCGGGTGCCGAAATCCACCAACGGACGACTGATGTGCCAGGCCTCATCGGCAGTAACCAGCAGCATTTCAAAACGATCCTGACTGTAACCCGCACGCGCCAGGTGTTTGACCAGTACAATCTCCGGTCCCTGGGCGATTAGCTCGCGGGCGGCAGTAACGGCTTCGTCCACGCTTTTCACCGCGTGTTCACAGAGGATTTCCAGCTCAATCAGATTCGGAGCGATGATGTCGCTGGCAGGTAACGCGTGACGAACATGAAACTCGGCGACGCCGGGAGCAACGATGCAACCCTTTTCCGGATGTCCCATCACCGGGTCACAGAAATATTTCGCCGCCGGATTGGCTGCTTTCACCTGACGCACAATCCCCAGAATATGCTCGCCCTGTTCGGCAGACCCCAGATAACCGCTCAGCACCGCATCGCAGCGCTTCAGCTGATCGATATCGGCAATGCCCTGCACAATCTCGGTCAGATGCGACGGCGGCATGACACACCCCGTCCATTTTCCGTATTGTGTGTGGTTAGAAAATTGAACCGTATTGAGGGGCCAGACGTTGGCACCGAGGCGGCGCATCGGGAATTCCGCAGCGCTGTTGCCAGCATGTCCAAAGACAACGTGGGACTGGATGGCGAGGATATTCTTCATTTTTTGCTTACCACAACCCTGAAAAAATAAAGGGGCGTGGTTTCCCACGCCCCTGCTGACTTTTGATTACTTCCAGCACACCAGACAGTAATTCTTCTTACCACGACGCAGCAGCGTGTAGCGGCCATACAGACGATCGCCTTCAACGAAGGTGTACTCCGGATCTGACTGCTTTTCACCGTTAATGGTAATCGCATTTGACGCAATGGTCTTACGCGCCTGACCACGAGACGGTTGCAGTTCGGAATCCACCAACGCCTGCATCAGGTCCGCACCTTTTTCCATCTCAACCATCGGCACACCATCCTGCGCCAGCTGTTCAAAGTCCGCTTCGCTCAAATCGCTCAGCGTACCGTTGAACAGGCTCTCCGTGATGCGTTTTGCGGCGACAAGACCTTCTTCACCGTGCACCAGACGCGTGACCTGCTCAGCCAGAACGTACTGCGCACGCGGTGCTTTACCGCTGTTCTTGTCTTCTTCTTCCAGCGCATTGATCGCTTCAATGTCCATGAAGGTGAAGAACTTCAGGAAGCGATACACGTCGGCGTCCGCCGTGTTGATCCAGAACTGGTAGAATTTGTATGGACTGGTTTTCTTCGGATCCAGCCATACTGCACCGCCTTCGGTTTTCCCGAACTTGGTGCCGTCCGCTTTGGTGATCAGCGGAACGGTCAGACCGAAGACCTGATTCTGATGCAGACGACGCGTCAGGTCGATCCCGGAGGTGATGTTACCCCACTGATCGGAACCACCGATTTGCAGCGCCACGCCATGCAGTTTATTCAGGCAGGCAAAGTCATAACCCTGTAACAGGTTGTAGGAGAACTCGGTGAAGGAGATCCCTTGATCGTCACGATTCAGACGCTGCTTCACCGCTTCTTTGTTGATCATCTGGTTTACAGAGAAATGCTTACCGATATCACGCAGGAAGGTCAGCACGTTCATGTTGCCGAACCAGTCATAGTTATTCGCCGCGATAGCGGAGTTGTCTCCGCAGTCGAAATCCAGGAACGGAGCAACCTGTTTACGGATTTTGTCTACCCACTCCTGAACGGTGTCTTCGGTGTTCAGTTTACGCTCCGCGGCTTTAAAGCTCGGGTCGCCAATCAGACCGGTCGCGCCGCCGACCAGTGCCACAGGTTTATGACCTGCCTGCTGGAAGCGTTTCAGGCATAACAAGGGAACCAGATGCCCCAAATGCAAGCTGTCAGCGGTAGGGTCGAAGCCGCAATAGAGCGCGATCGGGCCTTGCGCCAGTCGCTCTGCTAACGCTTCCTCGTCCGTCACCTGGGCGACCAGCCCCCGCTCTTGCAATTGTTTAATCAAGTTACTGCTTGCCATCAAAATCTCCATGTATAAAACGACTGCACCTTTGCCGGTACACGACTTTTCGCCAGACGCGAAAGCTCTATAGAATAAAGCGCAGGCGCACACAGCGCTAGCGCTTAACACAACAATTTTCCGGGTTTATGGCGCGAGACGGTCAATTTTCCATGCGTTATTTTCACGCTGGTATAAAAAGCGGTCATGCAGTCGGTGTTCACCGCCCTGCCAGAACTCCATCTGCTCAATGCTGACGCGGAATCCGCCCCAGAAGCTGGGTAGTGGCACCTCGCCCTGCTGGAATTTCTGTTTCAGTTCGAGGAATTTACTTTCGAGGATCCCACGCGCGGAAATGCGGCTGGACTGTTTCGAGACCCAGGCACCGATCTGACTATCACGCGGGCGACTGTGGAAATATTTCACCACTTCCAGCGTCGATAAACGCTCGGCTTTGCCGGTCACCATCACCTGACGCTCCAGCATATGCCAGGGAAATAGCAGGCTAATTCGGGGATTCTTTTCGATTTGATGCGCTTTACGACTACCGAGGTTAGTGTAGAACACCAGCCCTTTTTCATCGTAGTGTTTCAGCAACACAATACGTTGATAAGGTTGGCCATTTTCGTCAACGGTCGCCACGACCATGGCGGTGGGATCCGCCAGTCTGGCATCACATGCCTGAGCCAGCCAACGTTCGAAAAGGGTTAACGGCTCAGCGGGAAGATCGCGGCGGCGAAGACCGCCTTTGGTGTATTCACGGCGCAGATGCGCGATTTGCTGCAATTCGTCGTTATCAGACATGGGGTTCGCTACGGATTGTCAGTGGGTGGCGCTATTGTGCGCCGCCCTGCTGGAAATCTCAACGCTTCGGGTTTTGTAACTGGCAGTTATTCAGCACGATACGGTCACGTTTGTAGACGGTCGCGCCATCGCCTTTCGACCAGAAAACATAAATTCCGTCGGTATAGCGCGCGCCTGACGCCGAGATGCCCTGCTTCAGATTGAGCAGTTTGTTGTCATAAACAAAGTTCACCTCCTGACGAGTATTATTCAATTTTACCGTCAGCGGTTTTTCATCACACTGGTATTCCAGCGTGTCCGTTTGCAGACGTTCAACAAACTGGTTGTAGACGCTACAACCGGAGAGCATCAGCGGGAAACAGATGAGTAGCAGTTTTTTCATAGACGTATCCTGAAGACTTTCCTGGTCCGGGAGGGTGAATTCACCCTCCTTAATTTCCATAGTGTAACGGCAGAAGACGAAAGAAAAATTCAGTTAACTCTGAGTTCGCGGATTGGCGGGAAAGACCGCACCCAACACACTGGCTTCACGGGCACCGGTGACCGACGGCAGATTGCCCGGAAGACCGGCGAGCGTTCGCCACGCCAGCCAGGCAAACGCCAGCGCCTCCATATCATCGCCGCTAATCCCGGCTTCATCGGTGGTGGTCACTTCGGTTCCCGGTAGCAGTCCCGCCAGGCGTGTCATCAGCAGCGGGTTGCGACTGCCGCCGCCGCAGACCATCAGGCGCTCACAGCCCCCACTCAGCAGTACCTGTTCGGAGATGGTGACCGCCGTCAGTTCCGTCAGGGTCGCCTGGACATCCCGTGGGGCAATTCCCGGGAACGCCGCCAGTTGGCGCTCGATCCAGCCGTAGTTGAAGTATTCTCGCCCGGTGCTTTTCGGCGCCGGTAGTGAGAACCAGGGATCGCTGAGCATATTTTGTAGCAGCGGGATAATCACCGTCCCACCGCAGGCCCATTGCGCATCTTTATCATAGGGTTTACCGCACTGTCGCCAGATCCAGGCATCTATCAGCATATTGCCCGGCCCGGTGTCGTATCCACGAATGGGTTGGCCTGGAATCAACATCGACAGATTCGCAATGCCGCCAATATTAAGCACCATTCTTCGCTCTGTTGGATGCGCGAGCAGCGCCTGATGAAATGCAGGCACCAGTGGCGCGCCTTGTCCACCCAGCGCAATATCCCGACGGCGGAAGTCACCAACCACCGTGATACCGGTGCGCGCCACAATCTGGTTGTTATCGCCGATCTGCAGCGTATGTGGCGCAATGCCGCCAGGTTCATGCCACACTGTTTGTCCGTGACAGCCGATGGCGACAATATCTTGCGGACGCAGTTTTTCCTGCGCCAGCAGCGCGTTCACCGCTTCTGCGAACAGCATGCCTAACTGGACATCAAGCTGACCAAACTGAGAAAGCGTCAGGGATTGTCCCTGGCAGATATCGAGAATCGCCTGTTTAAGCGAGACCGGCATCGGCCAGGTGAGGCTCGCCTGCTGAGCCACCATCGTGTCATCTATCGTCGCCAGTACCACATCGACACCATCAAGGCTGGTGCCTGACATCACGCCAATATAACGGCCCGATTTCATACATGTTCCTTTTTAAGCATAACGTTGCGTCAACACTCCATCACAAACGCGCAGTCAATGCTACGCTTCATTCACGATTTCCCCAAAGGCGCTTACGTAATACTGATTAATCAAATTCGCTGAATAGTTCGTTTAAAGTTGGTTAAGCTGGCTGTTATTATGATTTCTGCATCGTTAAGACAGAACATGTGACCTTAAACGCACAAATACCATATAATTTGACCATGAGGGATGCTTGGGTAGCGTTTCATGGTGAACAGGAGATTTTTAGATGATTAAACGTGTGCTGATCGTTTCACTGGCAGGCTTGTCTCTGGTGGGTTGTTCCAACACAGATAGCCTTTCTGGCGATGTCTACACTGCTTCCGAAGCGAAGCAGGTGCAGAATGTCACCTACGGTACGATTGTGAACGTCCGTCCGGTAAAGATTCAGGCCGGTGATAATGAAAACGTGATCGGTGCCATTGGTGGCGCTGTGCTCGGCGGTTTCCTGGGCAACACGGTCGGTGGCGGTACAGGTCGTTCTCTGGCAACCGCAGCCGGTGCTGTCGCCGGTGGCGTCGCAGGGCAAGGCGTACAGGGTGCGATGAACAAAACGCAGGGTGTTGAGCTGGAAATCCGTAAAGATGATGGCAACACCATCATGGTTGTTCAGAAACAAGGGGATACGCGTTTCTCTGCGGGGCAGCGTGTCGTGCTGGCCAGTAACGGTCGTCAGGTTACCGTCTCTCCGCGCTAAGTGAATTAACGTGTGGTCAGCATCTGACCACACGCTTCATGACATTAATCGTGCGACTGGAGCTCAATAATATTGTGTTCAAGTCGGGTGATCAGTTTGATCAGCAGGTCAATTTCCTGCGCAGAAATCCCTTCCAGAATCTCACCACGCGTTTTATTGATAACCGCTTCCATGTCGGCAATCAGCGGCTCTGCCTTTTCCGTTAGCTTTATACGTTTAGCACGGCGATCGCTGACACAGGTTTGACGCGAAATAAGCCCTTTTTCTTCGAGCTGATCCAGCGTACGTACCAGTGACGGCTGTTCAATGCCAATCGCTTTTGCCAGTTGTATCTGTGATTGATCCGGTGGCAATTGATGAATATTATGCAGCGTTACCCAGTGTGTCTGCGTCAATTCCAGAGGCTTAAGACGGTGGTCTATCAAAGCACGCCAAATGCGCACCAACCGTGCCAGATCAGAACCTAATGGCGATTCCAATTTCATCTCCTTATAATTAGCTTGCTAAGATATTATACTGATTTTAGAATAGTGTGCAGCAATTGTATTGCTAAAACAAATGTATTGCTGCAATTGGTTACCGCCAGACATATTTTTCAGACATTACGCGAAAAAAGCGCGTGTCGAACCGGTTTTTGCTAAACCTGTATACACGTAACCTGACGCAAAGGACTATTGCTTGTGACCTCCGCACTCAATATTACAGGGATGCCCTTACAAGACCTGGTGATTGGCGCATCTGTTTACTTCCCACCGCTGTTCAAGGCGTTTGCGCTGGGCTTTCTCCTCTGGCTTTTCATCCATCACCTGCTGCGCGAACGCATCTATTCTGGCGAAATCTGGCATCCCTTATTAATGGATCTGTCGATATTTGCGCTTTGCGTCTGTTCTGGTCTTTTTCTACTGGTTGCGTGGTAATTATGACGCTGAAAACAATGAAGTATTTCTCCACGATTGTGATTGCTGCCCTCGCCGTTCTGGCGGGATGGTTTATGTGGAATTATTACATGCAATCGCCCTGGACGCGTGACGGGAAGGTGCGTGCCGAACAGGTCAGCATTACACCCCAGGTGTCCGGTAGCATTGTCGAACTCAGGGTGAAGGATAATCAATTCGTCAATGCTGGCGATCTGCTTTTTCGTATTGATAAGACTCCTTTTCATATCGCCGAACTCAATGCACAGGCGCAACTGGCTAAAGCGCAATCGGAACTGGCAAAGGCCAACAACGAAGCCAACCGCCGCCGTCATTTGTCACAGAACGTCATCTCTGCAGAAGAGTTAGATACCGCCAATCTGAACGTCAAAGCAATGCAGGCAAGCGTAGACGTCGCTCAGGCAACGCTCAGACAGGCGCAGTGGCAACTGGCGCAAACGGATGTCCACGCCCCGGTCTCCGGCTGGATCACTAACCTGTCGACGCGTACCGGTGACTTCGCCACAACCGGGCAACCCCTGTTCGCCCTGGTAGATAGCCACTCCTTCTATGTGATGGGCTATTTTGAAGAAACCAAACTGCGTCATATCCGCGAAGGTGCGCCAGCCCAAATCACCCTTTACAGCGGCAATATTAAGTTACAGGGTCACGTATCCAGCATTGGCCGCGCCATTTACGACCAAAGTGTGGAGAGCGATTCCGGACTGGTGCCGGATATCAAGCCTAATGTGCCGTGGGTACGTCTGGCGCAGCGCGTTCCGGTACGTATCGAATTTGACCAACTTCCGCATGACGTAACGCTCGTTTCCGGCACGACCTGTAGCGTCGCGATCGGCAAATAAATGAAGCGTCTGCGTGTTTCTCTGGGCAATACGCCATGGCTGAAAGCGACTGCCGGGCAGTGGCGCTATGCGTTGCGTAATACCCTCGCGATGTGTCTGGCGCTGACGTTTGCTTACTATCTGAATCTGGACGAACCGTACTGGGCCATGACCTCTGCCGCCGTGGTCAGTTTTCCGACCGTCGGCGGTGTGATCAGTAAAAGCTTCGGCCGCATTGCGGGGAGTCTGCTGGGGGCAACCGCGGCGTTAATTCTCGCTGGACACACACTCAACGAACCGTGGCTCTTTCTGTTGAGCATGTCCGCCTGGATTGGTTTCTGTACCTGGGCCTGCGCGCAGTTTACCAATAACGTGGCCTACGCCTTCCAGCTCGCGGGATACACGGCCGCCATTATTGCCTTCCCGATGGTCAACATTGTCGACATCACTCAACTCTGGGATATCGCGCAGGCGCGCGTCTGCGAAGTGATTGTCGGGATCCTCTGCGGTGGCATGATGATGATGATCCTGCCCAGTACCTCCGACGGTACCGCGCTGCTGACGGCATTGAAGAATATGCATGCACGCTTACTGGAACATGCCAGTCTGCTGTGGCAACCCGAGACGACCGACGCCATCCGCTCTGCTCACGAAGGGGTGATCGGACAAATATTGACGATGAACTTACTGCGTATCCAGGCCTTCTGGAGTCATTACCGCTTTCGTCGCCAGAATGCGTTGCTGAATGCCCTTTTGCATCATCAACTGCGCCTGACCAGCGTCATCTCAAGCCTGCGCAGAATGTTACTGAACTGGCCTAATCCTCCTGCCCACACGCGCGATGTTATTGACCAACTTTTGACGGCACTGGCCCGTTCACAGACTGACAGTTACACCGTCGCACGAATTATTGCCCCGCTAGCCCCTGCCGACGGGGCTGATTATCAGCATGTCGCCTTCTGGCAGCGATTGCGTTACTTCTGCCGTCTCTATCTGCGCACCAGCCATCAGTTACGCCTGATCGAAAATGGCGGACCGTTGACCACAGTTAACATCCCGCGTACCCCTGCGCTGGCGCGACACACCGATAATGCAGAAGCCCTCTGGAGCGGCTTGCGCACCTTCGTCACGCTAATGGTCATTGGTGCCTGGAGCATTGGGTCACAATGGGAATCGGGTTCGGGGGCGCTGACGCTGGCAGCCATCAGTTGCGTACTTTATTCTGCCGTCGCCACGCCGTTTAAATCCCTGACCTTGCTGATGCGTACGCTGGTGTTGTTATCACTGTTCAGCTTTGTGGTTAAGTTTGGCCTGATGGTACAGATAAGTGAACTGTGGCAGTTTTTACTGTTCTTGTTCCCCCTGCTGACCACCATGCAACTTCTGAAGCTGCAGATGCCAAAACTGGCAGGGCTCTGGGGACAACTCATTGTCTTTATGGGCTCGTTTATCGCCGTGACCAACCCACCGGTCTATGACTTTGCTGATTTCCTAAATGACAACACCGCTAAGATCGTCGGTGTCGCGTTGTCCTGGCTGGCCTTCGCGATTTTGCGCCCGGGATCGGATGCACGTAAAAGTCGGCGTCATATCCGGGCGTTGCGCCGCAGTTTTGTCGATCAACTGAGCCGCCATCCGGCGCACAGTGAAAACGAGTTTGAATCGTTGACGTATCATCACATCAGCCAGTTGAGCAACAGTCAGGATGCGCTGGCACGACGCTGGCTGTTACGCTGGGGTGTCGTGCTGCTTAACTGTTCACACGTTGTCTGGCAGCTTCGCGCCTGGGAATCTCGTTCCGATCCGCTGTCGCGCGTACGGGATACCTGTATTTCGTTACTGCGCGATGTGATGAATGAGCGAGGTGTCCAGCAGCGACCGCTTGCCGCCACGCTGACAGAGCTGCTACGTGTCTGTGAGACACTTTCGCATCATCATCAACCGGCCGCTCAGGAACTGGCGGCCATCATCTGGCGGCTATATTGCTCACTTTCCCAACTGGAACAAGCGCCGCCGGAAGGTACGCTCACCTCCTGATTATTTGATCACCCCGCAGGCGTAACGTGCCCCGCCGCCGCCCAACGGTTTGGGCTGATCGGACATATTATCGCCGCCGACATGGATCATCAGTGCTTTGTCTTTGATGTCATCAAGCGATTTCAGGCGCGTTGCCGTAACGGGAATAACAGCTTTACCTTCGTTATTGACCACCAGCACGGGCAGATCGCCCAGGTGCCCTTCACCGTCTGGCCCGGCATGTTTACCGGTTTTGTGCGGGTCAAAATGTCCCCCGGCAGACTCGGCGGCAGATGCTTTGCCGTCTTTAATGGCGGGCTGACAACTGCCGTTAGCATGGATATGAAAACCATGTTCTCCCGGCGGGAGCGCCTTCAGATCTGGCGTAAACTCCAGCCCTTTCTCGGTTTCTGCAATGGTTACCTCGCCGATAGATTGCCCGACGCCTTGCGAGGTAACCAGATTCATCTCCACTGTCTCACTGGCGGCTTGCGCGCCCGCACAGGCTAACAGGGTTAACACAGCCAGACTCAATCGCTTCATAGGACCTCCGTTCGGTATGCATGTCGGTTAAGTGTAAACCAGTGACACCATTTTGAACGGAGATCCGCGATTTAACGATTACGGAACGTCGTATCCCAGCGCAGCTTTACGGATGCGGAACCACTGCTGACGGTTCATTTTCAGAGACTCCGCTTCCACCGCTGCGCGCACACGTTCGATTTTACCGGAGCCAATGATCGGCAGCGGCTGCGACGGCAGACGCAGTATCCAGGCATAAACTACCTGCTCTATAGAAGAAGCGTTGAGTTCTTCCGCTATGACCGCCAGTTCGTTACGCAACGGCTGGAACGCCTCGTCATTAAACAGGCGTCCGCCACCAAGGCAGGACCAGGCCATCGGGCGAATACGCAGTTGCTGAAGCTGATCGAGCGTGCCGTCTAACAGCAGCGGTTGGTGAACCGGAGAGATCTCCACCTGGTTGGTCGCCAGCGTGAACGGAAGGCGCGATTGCAGCAGCGTAAACTGCGCAGGCGTAAAGTTGGAGACGCCGAAGTGGCGCACTTTTCCGCTCTGGTGCAGGTGTTTGAAAGCCTCGGCGACCTCATCGGCATCCATCAATGGATCCGGGCGGTGGATCAGCAGCAGATCCAGATGGTCAGTCGCCAGATTGGTCAACGACTGTTCCGCACTTTTCACAATATGATCGCGGTCGGTGATGTAGTGGCCGAGCGCGTTTTCCGCGCGGGCGGTGGTGGCGATCCCGCATTTGGTGACAATCTGCATGCGCTCACGCAGATGAGGAGCCAGTTTAAGCGCTTCGCCAAAGGCGGCCTCGCACAGATAGCCACCGTAAATATCCGCATGGTCCACGGTCGTGACACCTAAATCCAGGTGCGCTTCAATAAAGCTCACCAGCTCCCGGGGGGACATATTCCAGTCCATCAGTCGCCAGTATCCCATGACAAAACGGGAGAATTCCGGGCCTTGTGGCGCAAGAGTAATACGCTGAACCATAACTGCTTCCTCGTGAAGTAAATTACAGCGAGTATATACAATTAGTGGCTTAAAAGAGTGAAGGCTGTTGAGGTTCTTCTGGCGCGGCGGGTTTATTTGCGCGTAATTTACGCAGCAGACGCTGGCGGCATAACCGCAGCACATCTTGTTTTTGCCCGTCACTCATATTTTGCCAGTTGAACCGCTCATCCCGGCTGCGCAGGCATCCCCGGCAAAAACCGCGCTCATCTGACTGGCAAATTCCCCGACACGGGCTCTGCACGGGAAAAAACTCTAACTGCTCTGCCACGCCCTTTCCTCTTCATTAGGTCTTCACTCTATTGAAGACGTAAACACGCTTTATGGCAACCTGACTTGCATTAGACCGACTGGTCTATTACACTCCCTGCCATGAACAAGCAAACTGAATACGATACCCGCGAACACTTACTGGCTACCGGTGAGCATCTTTGCATGCAGCGGGGCTTTACCGGTATGGGACTGAGCGAGTTGCTCAAAACCGCTGGGGTGCCGAAAGGATCGTTTTATCACTACTTTCGCTCCAAGGAAGCCTTTGGCGTCGCGATGCTGGAACGCCATTTTGCTGGTTATCATCAGCGACTGGCTGTGCATTTTGACACGGGACCGGGCAATTATCGCGATCGCATTCTGGCTTATTATCAGGAAACCCTGAACCAGTTTTGTCAGCAAGGGATCATCAGCGGCTGCCTGACGGTTAAACTTTCCGCCGAAGTGTGCGACCTGTCGGAAGATATGCGCACTGCGATGGACCAGGGAGCCGGAAAAATTATGTCAATCCTGGCGCAGGCGCTGGAAAAAGGTCGTGACAGTCATTGTTTGATATTTGCAGGAGAACCGCTGCAACAGGCACAAATTCTGTATGCGCTGTGGCTGGGGGCGAACCTGCAGGCCAAAATTTCACGCAGTGCTACCCCGCTGGAAAATGCGCTGGCACACGTGAAAAGTATCATTGCAACGCCTGGTGCTTAACAGGCGTTTTATTTAATCTCTCACTAGACGACCGGTCTATTCATAACGGAAAACATTATGTCATCTGATAAACTGTTTACCCCACTGAAAGTGGGCGCGATCACCGCACCAAACCGTATCTTCATGGCCCCGCTGACGCGTCTGCGCAGCATTGAGCCTGGCGACATCCCGACTCCGTTAATGGCCGAGTATTATCGCCAACGCGCCAGCGCGGGTCTGATCATCAGCGAAGCAACGCAGATTTCCGCACAAGCAAAAGGGTACGCTGGTGCTCCGGGGCTGCACAGCGATGAGCAAATCGCCGCGTGGAAGAAAATCACTGCGGGCGTCCATGCTGAAAACGGCCATATCGCCGTTCAGTTATGGCACACGGGCCGAATTTCTCACTCCAGCCTGCAGCCAGGCGGCCAGCCGCCGGTATCGGCGTCCGCTATCAGCGCCGGTACCCGTACTTCCCTGCGTGATCAAAATGGTCAGGCAATCCGTATGGATACCTCAATGCCTCGCGCGCTGGAAACCGAAGAGATCCCGGGAATCGTCAATGATTTCCGCCAAGCGATCGCCAATGCGCGTGAAGCCGGTTTCGATCTGGTTGAACTGCACTCCGCCCACGGTTATCTGCTGCACCAGTTTCTTTCCCCTTCTTCTAACCATCGCACCGATCAGTACGGCGGTAGCGTGGAGAATCGCGCGCGTCTGGTGCTGGAAGTGGTCGATGCCGGAATTAAAGAATGGGGTGCGGATCGTATCGGGATTCGCGTCTCGCCTGTTGGCACCTTCCAGAATGTCGACAATGGTCCGAACGAAGAAGCCGACGCGCTGTATCTGATTGAAGAGTTGGGCAAACGCGGTATCGCTTATCTGCACATGTCTGAACCAGACTGGGCGGGTGGAAAACCGTATACCGATGCGTTCCGTGAAAAAGTACGCGCGCGTTTCCACGGTCCGATTATCGGTGCCGGCGCCTATACGCCAGAAAAAGCAGAAACCTTAATTGAGAAAGGCCTGATCGATGCCGTCGCGTTTGGTCGTGATTACATCGCTAACCCGGATCTGGTGGCCCGTTTGCAACGTAAAGCCGAACTTAACCCGCAGCGCAGCGAAAGCTTCTACGGCGGCGGCGCGGAAGGTTATACCGATTACCCAACCCTCTGATATTACCCATCCGTATTCCTTCATTGATAGCGGCGTAAAAACGCCGCTATACTAAAACAACATTTTGAATGTATTGACCATTTTTTAAGGGGACAAAACATGCGTTTACTTCATACGATGCTGCGCGTTGGCGATCTGCAACGCTCCGTTGATTTTTACACTAACGTGCTGGGCATGAAGCTGCTACGCACCAGCGAAAACACCGAATACAAATACTCCCTGGCGTTCGTCGGTTATGGCGAAGAAAGCGACGAAGCGGTGATTGAGCTGACCTATAACTGGGGCGTCGATAAATACGAACTGGGTACCGCCTACGGTCATATCGCTCTGAGCGTCGATAACGCCGCCGAAGCCTGTGAACGCATTCGCCAGAATGGCGGTAACGTCACCCGTGAAGCCGGTCCGGTAAAAGGTGGCACCACCGTGATCGCTTTTGTTGAAGATCCGGACGGTTACAAAATCGAACTGATCGAAGAAAAAGACGCCGGGAAAGGTCTCGGTAACTGATTCCAGCCGGGCGCAGTTGCTTTCTGCGCCCGTAGTTTTACTGCATCACTACGCTTTTTTTGGCATAATGCGCGCTGCTATTTTTCCGTACTAAGAGACCCTGATGTCCGATAACGCTCAACTTACCGGTCTGTGCGACCGTTTTCGTGGTTTCTATCCCGTCGTCATTGATGTTGAAACGGCCGGATTTAACGCCAAAACCGATGCGCTGCTTGAGATCGCCGCCATCACGCTGAAAATGGATGAACAAGGCTGGCTGATGCCGGACAGCACGCTACAATTCCACGTGGAACCGTTTGAAGGCGCGAATTTACAACCGGAAGCGCTGGCTTTTAACGGTATCGACCCGTCTAACCCACTGCGTGGCGCGGTAAGTGAATATGACGCCCTGCACGCCATTTTCAAAATGGTCCGCAAGGGCATTAAGGACAGCGGGTGCAGCCGCGCTATCATGGTCGCCCATAATGCGACGTTCGATCACAGTTTTATGATGGCAGCCGCTGAGCGTGCCTCGCTCAAGCGCAACCCGTTCCACCCGTTTGTGACGTTTGATACCGCCGCCCTGAGCGGACTGGCTCTGGGACAAACGGTGCTCTCCAAAGCGTGTCTTGCGGCAGGCATGGAGTTTGACGGTACTCAGGCGCACTCTGCGCTGTACGATACCGAGCGCACCGCCGTGCTGTTTTGTGAGATCGTCAACCGCTGGAAGCGTCTGGGCGGTTGGCCGTTACCCCTGCCTGAAGAAGCCTGATTGAATGGCCTGATAATATTGTTTATCAGGCCATATCCCCCCACCTCAAAGCACTGTATATTTGACCAGTATCAATACACCCTGCGCATTTCCCGCTATTCTGTAAAAAGGTCTTGATCCGCCAACACCGCTAAAGGGACAGGGAACATGTCAGCAAAAAATGCGCCGCCTCCGCTGCCGGATATTTTCTCACAGGCGACTCGCGACTGGTTTACCTCAGCATTTCAGCACCCCACGCCGGTGCAATCGCAAACGTGGGCCGTTACCGCGGCGAATCAGCATGCGCTGGTGATCGCCCCAACCGGTTCGGGGAAAACCCTTGCCGCGTTTCTCTACGCCCTGGATCGTTTATTTCGTGAAGGCGAGGAAAAGCACACAACGCCTCCCTCCGGTAAAGAAAAGAAAGTCACCCGGATCCTCTATATTTCCCCGATAAAAGCCCTGGGTACAGATGTCCAGCGCAACCTGCAAATTCCCCTGCAGGGGATTCGCGAAGAACGGAAGAAATGCGGCGCGCCAGAGGTGACCATCCGGGTTGGGATTCGCACCGGCGATACGCCGCCTCAGGAGCGCGCGCAACTGAGTCGTCACCCACCCGATATTTTGATCACCACGCCGGAGTCGCTTTATCTGATGCTCACCTCCCGGGCCAGAGAGGCGCTGCGCGGGGTTGAAACGGTGATTGTTGATGAAGTTCACGCGGTGGCTGGCACAAAACGTGGGGCGCATCTCGCGCTTACTCTCGAACGGCTGGATGCGCTTCTGGCAGGGTCGGCGCAACGTATTGGCCTGTCGGCGACCGTGCGATCCGTTACTGAGGTTGCCGCTTTTCTGGGCGGCGATCGCCCGGTTACCGTCGTTAATCCGCCCACTACCCGTCACCCGGATATCCGCATCGTCGCCCCCGCCGCCAATCTCGATGATGTTCTGGCGGATAATAGCGACAGCAGCGAGGCCATTCACAAAGGCAGAGAAGGTTCCATCTGGCCGCGCATTGAATCTGGTATTCTCGATCAAATCCTTAGCCATCGTTCCACCATCGTTTTCACCAACTCGCGTGGGCTGGCGGAAAAACTGACGGCCCGCCTGAACGAACTGTATCTCTCCCGGCGACAAACGTTGCCGGAACCGCAGGCGGAACCGGTGCATTACGACTCGCTAACCGGATCCACCAGCAATCGGGCACAGGACGCCGCAGAGTACATTGCCCGTTCGCATCATGGCTCAGTGTCTAAAGAACAGCGTGCCGTCACCGAGCATGCGCTGAAATCCGGTGAACTTCGCTGCGTGGTAGCGACCTCCAGTCTGGAACTGGGGATCGACATGGGTGCCGTTGATCTGGTGATTCAGGTAGCGACGCCCCTCTCCGTCGCCAGCGGCCTGCAGCGCATCGGGCGAGCCAGCCACCAGGTTGGTGGCGTATCGAAAGGGTTGTTTTACCCGAGAACCCGTCGGGATCTAATTGATTCTGCGGTGATTGTCGAGTGTATGTACGCCGGGCAACTGGAAACGCTGACGCCGCCACGCAACCCGCTGGATATTCTGGCGCAGCAAACCGTTGCCGCCGTTTCAATGGATCCGGTTAATGTGGATGACTGGTATGCCCTCGTCCGCCGGGCTTCCCCGTGGAAGGATCTGCCAAGAAGTGCGTTTGACGCCACGCTGGATATGCTGGCAGGGCGCTATCCCTCTGGTGATTTTGCGGTCTTTCGGCCGCGCATAATCTGGAACCGCGAAACCGGTTTATTAACGGCTCGTCCCGGCGCACAGCTCCTGGCGGTAACCAGCGGTGGTACCATTCCGGACCGCGGCATGTTCAGCGTGCTGCTTCCCGAAGGGGATGAACAAGCCGGATCGCGTCGCGTGGGCGAACTGGATGAAGAGATGGTGTATGAGTCACGCGTCAACGACATCATTACGCTTGGCGCCAGTTCGTGGCGAATTCAACAAATTACCCGCGATCAGGTTATCGTCGTCCCCGCTCCCGGACGTTCGGCCAGACTCCCGTTCTGGCGCGGCGAAGGCGTCGGGCGCCCGGCGGAGCTGGGGGAACGCATTGGTGATTTTATCCATACGATGTCCGATGACAACGCAGAGATACCGCTCTCCCCGCGACTGCGCGATGACAATGTTCTGTCGAATATCAAAGGGTTGATTGACGATCAAAAAAATGCCACGGGTGTGCTCCCGTGGAGTCGTCATCTGGTACTTGAACGTTGTCGCGATGAAATGGGTGACTGGCGAGTTATTCTGCATTCGCCGTATGGTCGCCGGGTGCACGCCCCCTGGGCGCTGGCGATTGCCGGACGCCTCCACGCGCAGTGGGGAGCTGACGCATCGATTGTCGCCAGTGATGACGGGATTGTCGCCCGTATTCCGGACAGCGACGGAAAACTGCCTGATGCCGCTATTTTTCTGTTTGATCCGGAAAAGGTGCTGCGCATAGTCCGGGAAGCCGTCAGCAGCACGGCGCTATTTGCCGCCCGCTTCAGAGAATGCGCCGCCCGCGCCCTGCTGATGCCGGGCCGCACGCCGGGACGTCGTTCACCGCTTTGGCAACAGCGCCTGCGCGCAAGTCAGCTTCTGGAAATCGCCGCGGGCTATCCTGATTTCCCCATTATTCTGGAAACTGCGCGTGAGTGCCTCCAGGACGTTTACGACCTCGACGCGCTGGAACAGGTCATACGGCGGTTGAACACCGGCGAGATCCAGATTTCTGAAGTCACCACGCCCGCCCCCTCGCCGTTCGCCACCGATCTGCTCTTCGGCTATGTCGCCGAATTTATGTACGCTACCGATGCGCCGCTGGCGGAACGTCGGGCTTCGGTTCTGGCGCTGGACAGCGAACTGCTGGGCAACCTGTTAGGCCAGGGCGATCCGCTGGAGTTGCTTGACCCGGAAATTATCCGCCAGGTTGAGGATGAACTTCAGCGACGGACAGCAGGCAGAAAAGCTCAGGGGATGGAAGGCGTTTACGATTTACTGCGTGAACTGGGGCCAATGACCGTCGAGGATATTGCCGCCAGACACGAAGGAACGTTCGCTGAGATCAGCGGCTGGCTCGATGACCTGTCCGCTGACAAACGTATTTTCCCGGTTGTCATCGCCGATACTGCGCAGATGGCCTGTATGGATGATGCGGCCAGGCTTCGTGATGCACTGGGTGCCCGCCTGCCAGCAACAATTTCATCTGCATGGCTACATCCGGTAAAGGCGCCGCTACGGGATCTCTTCATGCGCTTCAGCCGTACCCATACGCTCTTTACCGGTACTCAGATTGCGCAGACGTTTGGATTAGGCGTGGCCGTCGCCGGCGATCTCCTGCGCCAGTTACGCGATGAAGGCGTGCTGATTCAACTGCGTGCGGGGACGGCATCCACTCCCGAAGAAGCGTCAATGTGGGTGAATGAGGACGTATTTCATCGGCTACGTATCCGCTCGCTGCATGCCGCCAGAGAGGCAACCCGTCCGGTCCCGGCAGCGAGCTACGTCCGACTGCTACTGGAGCGTCAGGGGCTCATTTCACCCGCCGACGGCAGCCCGGCGCGCCTTCCGGCTTCCACCGCAGGAATGCTGGAGGGAAGTGACGGTGTCACGAGAGTCATTGAGCAACTCGCCGGCGTCAGCCTGCCTGCCTCGTTGTGGGAAAGCCAAATTTTCCCTGCTCGTATCCGCAATTATTCACCGGATATGCTCGATGAACTGCTTGCGACCGGTGAAGTCATCTGGTCAGGGCAAAAAAAACTGGGCGATGATGATGGTCGGGTAGTACTGCATTTACGGGATTATCTGGCGGAGACACTTTCCCCACCATCCGGTGACAGCGAAGCGCTTTCAGACTTACAGCGCGCAATTTTAGACGTTCTCTCAGGCGGTGGCGCATGGTTTGCGCAGCAACTTAGCGCATTGGTTCAGACGCGTACGGCAGATGCAGGCGGTGACGAGTGGATAACGCCAGCCACGCTACATGAAGCGCTTTGGGGGCTGGTCTGGCAAGGATACATCACGACCGACATCTGGGCCCCGCTACGTGGCCTGTCGCGCACAGTCGCCACATCGCGGCAACCGTCACGACGCTCGCCGCGTATGCGTCGAGGACGCCCCGCCTATGCCGCGCCGCGCCCCACATCCGTCGCGGTACCGGTTTCTTACACCACCCCTGCGCTGGCCGGTCGCTGGTCGGTGCTGCCGCGAGAGACGTTGAATGATACTGAGCGGATGTTGGCCTGCGCCGAGAATATGCTCGATCGCTACGGCGTAATCGGTCGCCAGGCCGTGATTGCCGAGAATATCCCTGGGGGATTCCCTGCCATGCAGACACTTTGCCGAAGTATGGAAGATTCAGGACGCATTCTGCGTGGGCGATTCGTTGAGGGAATGGGTGGCGCACAATTTGCCGAACGGGACACCATTGATCGTCTTCGCGATCTGACTTCATCGACGTCTGAACAGCAGGCGTTTACAGCGGTGGCGTTATCCGCGAACGATCCCGCCAATCCCTGGGGCGCGCTTTTGCCGTGGCCGTCGCATCCGTCATCTCTGATTCCCGGGCGGCGTAACGGCGCATTTGTCGTGATTTCCGCCGGTCAATTGCGGCTGTATCTCGCGCAGGGTGGGAAGAAGATGATGGTCTGGGCAGAAAATGAGGAGATGCCCTCACCAGAGATTTTCAGAGCGCTGGCGAGTGCCTTGCGCCGTGAACCGCGACTGCGTTTTACGCTGTCGGAAATCAACGATAAACCGGTACGGCAAACCCCTCTCTTTACCCTGCTGCGGGAAGTCGGGTTTTCCAGTTCGCCGCAGGGGCTGGACTGGGGATAGAAAGAGCAGAAATGAAAAGGAGCTTAACCTGAGTCAGGAAAAGCTCCCCTTTAACCGTCTACTGATTACTCAGCGTCTGATTCTTCAGATTTGTATTTTGCAGCGGTCTCTTTGATCAACTGCTGCAGCTCGCCGCGCTGGTACATTTCGATCAAAATGTCACAGCCGCCAACCAGTTCACCGTCAACCCACAGCTGCGGGAAGGTCGGCCAGTTCGCGTATTTTGGCAGTTCTGCGCGAATATCCGGGTTTTGCAGAATATCCACATAGGCAAAACGCTCACCACAGGCGGAAAGTGCCTGCACAGCCTGGGCCGAGAACCCACAGCTTGGCAGTTTTGGAGAACCTTTCATGTACAGGAGAATCGGGTTTTCAGCGATCTGGCGCTGGATTTTTTCGATAGTGGTGCTCATTGTCTTGCTTCCTTAACTTCTTTTACGGCAGTCGTCTGACATTGTAGCGGTTCAGAGCGACATCGGAAAATAACATTTTCATTACGCTTTACTATTTTATCGTCTGAACGCATAAGTTGCATTCCCAATAATGGTTTCCCCAGTTCATATGCCGAAAGTGTGCGCCAAATGAGCAGATTTAGCTTTGGCTGCTGTTTTTTTTTGCACTCAACAACGAAACCGCATTTTTAACAATAAAAGCTATTAACTTTCTCCGTTTCTATAGATTAGAATCATCAGGTTTTGTAAATCACACGCAGGTATTATTGCGACCTGCCTTAACAGAGGAATGCTCAGTGGCGCGGATAAACCGACTTTCCCTCACGCTCTGTGCTTTACTATTTACAACAATTCCCTTTATCCCAGTGGCACATGCTTCCAGGCAAGCCACGGATACTGCAGGCCTTTCGCACACTAAGAAAGCCAGCGACAAAAAGAAAAATACGGCAACAGCAAAAAAAACGAATAAAACCAGTCAAAAAACCGTCAAGAAAACCACCAGCAAAACCAGCACCAAAACCGCTTCTTCGTCTAAGAAAAAACTCACCACTCCCGCTAAAGCCAGCAAAACAGCCAGTCGCAAAGAAAAAACTGTCGCCACGAAGAAGACGGCTTCCGTTACCTGGAGTGAAAAATGCACCCCGCGTAAAGGGCACAAGCCGACGTGTGTGAAAGTGAAGAACACGGCGCCAGGAAAGATAGCCGATGCGCATAAAGTCAAAGTGCAAAAAGCGACCAGCACTGCGATGAACAAATTAATGAGCCAGATTGGCAAACCGTACCGCTGGGGAGGCACATCGCCACGCACCGGTTTCGATTGCAGCGGTCTGGTTTATTACGCTTATAAAGATCTGGTGAAATTCCGTATTCCACGCACGGCAAATGAAATGTATCACCTGCGTGATGCCGCACCGATCGACCGTGAGGAATTAAAAAATGGCGATCTGGTGTTCTTCCGCACTCAGGGACGCGGCACCGCCGATCACGTTGGCGTCTATGTCGGTAACGGTAAATTTATCCAGTCACCGCGTAGCGGTCAGGAAATCCAGATCACGTCGCTCAGCGAAGATTACTGGCAACGCCACTACGTCGGCGCTCGCCGGGTCATGACGCCCAAAACCATTCGTTAAAACTTTACCCTGTTGTTAACGCAACAGGGTAAGTTCATCTTTTGTCTCACCTTTCAATTTGCTACCCTATCCTTACGCACAATAAGGTTATTGCGCGAAATACTATTAATAATAAGGAGAGAAGCAATGTCGTTCGAATTACCTGCACTACCGTATGCCAAAGATGCGCTTGCGCCGCACATTTCCGCCGAGACGCTGGAATATCACTATGGCAAACACCATCAGACCTATGTCACCAACCTGAACAACCTGATTAAAGGCACTGCCTTTGAAGGGAAATCACTGGAAGAGATCGTACGTAGCTCGGAAGGCGGCGTGTTCAATAACGCAGCTCAGGTCTGGAACCACACGTTCTACTGGAACTGCCTGGCACCGAATGCAGGTGGCGAGCCAACCGGCAAACTGGCTGACGCGATTGTCGCCTCTTTCGGCAGCTTTGCTGAGTTCAAAGCGCAGTTTACCGATGCGGCGATCAAAAACTTCGGCTCTGGCTGGACCTGGCTGGTAAAAGGAAAAGATGGCAAGCTGGCTATCGTTTCAACCTCCAACGCCGGTACGCCGTTGACCACCGACGCCACCCCGTTGATGACCGTCGACGTGTGGGAACATGCGTATTACATCGATTACCGTAATGCGCGTCCTGGCTACCTGGAGCACTTCTGGGCGCTGGTGAACTGGGAGTTTGTTGCGAAGAACTTCGCCGCGTAAAAATGATAACGCAGAAGGGAGTCCCTTCTGCGTTTTTGTCCTACCTTTAACTGGCGACGCACACCTGTTCAGGCTGTTTTCTCGCCGAGATAAACACCAGTAACAGCGCCATACCGGCCACAATCGCCCCCATTACAGGCACAAAGCTGTAACCTAACCCACCTGAAATCACGGCCCCGCCTGCGGCAGCACCCAGTGCATTTCCCAGGTTGAAAGCACCAATATTGACGGAAGACGACAGGCCCGGTGCTTCGTGAGCCACTCGCATGACGCGCATTTGTAGCGGAGGCACCACCGCAAAGGTCGCCGCCCCCCATACCACCATACTGACCGCCGCGCCCAGTTCATTCTGAGCCAGGAAAGGGATCGCCAGCATAATCACCATCAGCAGCAGCAAAAAGCCCTTCAGCGTACCGTTAACCGAGCGATCGGCCAGTTTCCCGCCGAGGTAGTTGCCTATTGAGAAACCTACGCCAATCAGGACCAGCATCCCGGTGACAAAGGCCGGGGTCGCATGAGTGATGCTTTGCAGGACAGGCGAAATGTAGGTATACAGCGTAAACATGGCCCCCGCCCCCAACACGGTGGTCAGCAACGCAGAAAGCACCTGAGGACGCATCAGCACCGCCAGCTCTTTTTTCACTTCCGGACGCGCTCCGGCCCCACCTTTTGGCAATGAGAAGAAAAGACTCAGCATCGAGATAACGCCCAGCCCCGCCGTCGCCATAAACGACATTCGCCAGCCGATAGTTTCACCCAGCCAGGTCGCCGCCGGAACGCCGCCGATATTGGCGATGGTCAGCCCCATAAACATGGTCGCAACGGCGCTGGCCTGTTTGTGCTTCGGCACTACGCTGGCGGCCACAACGGAGCCCAGACCGAAGAACGCACCGTGGTTAAGACTGGTTAGAATACGTGACAGCATCAGCGTAGTGTAATCCGGCGAAATCGCCGAGAGCACGTTGCCAAGCGTAAAGATCGCCATCAGAAAAATCAGCGCATTACGGCGTCCGCGATGTGACAGCAGCAGCGTCATCAGCGGAGCCCCGACCATCACGCCAACCGCATAGGCGCTAATCAGCATACCTGCTGCTGGGATGGATACATCGACGCCACGTGCGATGACGGGCAGCAACCCCATTGGCGAGAATTCGGTGGTACCGATGCCGAACGCGCCGATGGCCAGCGCCAGTAACGGATAATTAATTTTCATGCAGTGATGACTCCGGCTCTTCGCGACAAGGCGCGATGCTTAACAAAGAGTCAAAAGCATGACATTAATCACAAAAAAAGAGAAGTTAACAAAAATACAAAAGACTTTTGCAGATTCAATAACAATATGGCGGGAGGTTCGAGGGAGCAGGAACTCCCCCGAGGGAAATCAATGCAGTGCTGCTGTCAGACCGCCAGCAACGATTAACGCCAGAACAATAAACGTGGTCACTAATGAAAATTTCAGATCGGTGCTCATCAACTTTTCTCCTTTTTATTCCCACACAAAAAGTGATATAGCGCATTTTTGCACACTTGAGTGTAAAAATCTCCCACGATTTAGAGTGATATGTGCTTTTAATACTTCCCCTTTTCGTTAAGATCAGCCAAAATTCGACGCTTACTTGATTAGCGTACCGGCCATTGACCCCTTCCTGACGCTCTGTGGCGTTTTCCCGGCATGCAGCAACCCCGATGTTGCGCACAGGATGAGTAAAGGCAAACGTTTACTTAGCATATTTTAATGTTCAGGTTGGGTCTGGAGTGAGATTTAATGGCAACAATTAAAGATGTAGCGAAGCGCGCAAACGTTTCCACTACAACCGTGTCACACGTAATTAACAAAACGCGTTTCGTCGCAGAAGAAACACGCAATGCAGTGTGGGCGGCAATCAAAGAATTGCACTATTCCCCCAGCGCAGTTGCCCGTAGCCTGAAGGTTAACCACACCAAGTCTATCGGTTTACTGGCGACAAGCAGCGAAGCCCCCTACTTTGCCGAAATTATTGAAGCGGTTGAGCAAAACTGCTTCCAGAAAGGCTATACCCTGATCCTTGGTAACGTCTGGAACAATCTGGAGAAACAGCGTGCCTATCTGTCCATGATGGCGCAAAAACGCGTTGATGGCCTGCTGGTGATGTGTTCCGAATATCCCGATCCCCTGCTCTCGATGCTGGAAGAGTATCGTCATATCCCGATGGTGGTGATGGACTGGGGCGAAGCCAAAGCCGACTTCACCGATACGGTGATTGATAACGCCTTTGAAGGCGGGTATATGGCTGGCCGTTACCTTGTCGAACGCGGGCATCGCGAAATTGGGGTGATTCCGGGCCTGATGGAGCGCAACACTGGCGCAGGCCGTCTGGCCGGTTTTATGAAAGCGATGGATGAAGCGCTGATTAAAGTGCCTGAAAACTGGATTGTGCAGGGCGACTTCGAGCCGGAATCCGGTTACCGCGCTATGCAGCAAATTTTGTCACAGACACATCGCCCGACGGCGGTCTTCTGTGGCGGCGACATCATGGCGATGGGCGCCCTGTGCGCCGCCGATGAGATGGGTCTGCGCGTACCGCAGGACGTGTCGCTGATAGGTTACGACAACGTGCGCAACGCCCGCTTCTTTACGCCAGCGTTGACCACCATCCACCAGCCAAAAGATTCGCTGGGTGAGACGGCCTTTAACATGTTGCTGGATCGTATCGTCAATAAACGCGAAGAGTCGCAGTCTATTGAAGTCCACCCGCGCCTGGTGGAGCGCCGCTCCGTTGCGGATGGCCCTTTCCGCGACTATCGCCGCTAAGCCTCTTCTGCGGGAGTCTCATCAGGCTCCCGCAACCACTCTTTGTTCAGCGTTTCGCTGTCTCCCAGATAGTCCAGCAGCCAGATCAGCGCGGGTGACATATCATTCTGCTGCCAGGTCAGGCAACAGGCCGAATCCGGGAAAGGATTCTCCAGATTCAACGTCACCCACCGCCCCTGGTTAAGATAGGGTTTGGCAAAATGCGTCGGCACCATGCCGACACAAAGTCCGGCGCTGATACAGGTTGCGGAGGAGTCCCAGTCCGGAACCACCACCCGCTTCTGGTTATCCAGCAACCAGGTCACGCGCTTCGGCAGCGTGCGCGAGGTATCTTCCAGTACCAGTGACGGCCAGTTGCGCAACGTGTCATCGCTTAACGGCCCACTCATGGCGGCCAGCGGATGTGCGCTGGCAACAACACAGCACCAGCTCAGCTTGCCCATATCGCGGAAGGTGTATCGTCCTCCAACCGGGATTGCCTGGGTTGCGCCAATAGCAAGTTCGACCCTGCCATCTGACAGCGCATCCCAGACGCCGTTAAACACTTCCTGAAAGACCAACAACTCCACATCATCAAAGTGGCGGTAGAAATCGACTATCATCTGTCGTGTGCGTTCCGGGCGCACGATATTGTCCACCGCGATGGGGAGTTGCCCACGCCAGCCGTTGGCGATTTGCTGGCACTGCTGGCGGGTGATCTGCATTTTTTTGATGACAGAACGACCTTCTTTCAAAAACCAGGCTCCCGCCGGAGTCAGCACGACATCGCGATGACGACGTTCAAACAACGGGACCGCCAGCCACTCTTCCAGTTGACGGACCGTATAGCTGACCGCCGAGGGTACCCGGTGCAACTCCTGAGCGGCGGAACTGAAACTCCCGTTGCGCGCCACGGCATCAACCACTTCCAGCGCATATTCTGACCACATAATCTGCCTACAAAATTTTTGAATGCAATAAACAAATATTACCGTTTCACAAGCCGAAATTCACTCCCTACACTCTGCGCCAGTGTGATTAATCGAAATTAGAGAACAACTATGCAACCAGGAAAAGGGTTTTTAGTCTGGCTGGCAGGGCTCAGCGTGCTGGGTTTTCTGGCCACCGACATGTATTTGCCCGCTTTTGCCGCCATTCAATCTGACCTGCAAACTCCGGCCTCTGCCGTCAGCGCCAGCCTGAGTCTGTTTTTAGCAGGCTTTGCCATCGCACAACTGCTGTGGGGCCCGCTCTCGGACCGCTATGGTCGTAAACCGATCCTGCTGCTGGGGCTGTCTATTTTCGCCCTCGGTAGTCTGGGTATGCTGTGGGTCGAAAGCGCGACAGGGTTGCTGGTTCTGCGTTTTATTCAGGCGGTAGGCGTCTGTGCGGCGACCGTCATCTGGCAGGCGCTGGTCACCGATTACTATCCTTCGCATAAAATTAACCGTATTTTTGCGACGATCATGCCGCTGGTTGGGCTGTCCCCTGCGCTGGCGCCATTATTAGGCAGTTGGATCCTGACCCACCTTTCCTGGCAGGCAATCTTTGCCACGCTGTTTTTCATTACGCTACTGCTGATGCTGCCTGCGCTGTTTTTAAAACCCACCACCCGGGCGCGTGACGACAGTAATGACAAGCTGACCTTCACCACGCTGCTGCGTGCAAAAGCGTACCGCGGCAACGTACTGATTTACGCGGCCTGTTCCGCCAGCTTCTTTGCATGGCTGACCGGTTCACCGTTTATTCTGAGTGAAATGGGCTACAGCCCGGCGGTGATTGGGTTGAGCTATGTACCGCAGACCATCGCTTTTCTGGTTGGTGGCTACGGCTGTCGCGCCGCGCTGCAAAAATGGCAGGGACAACAGCTTCTGCCCTGGTTACTGATTCTCTATGCACTGAGCGTAGTAGCAACCTGGGCCGCAAGCTTTATCCATCACATCACGCTTGCTGAGATCCTGATCCCCTTCTGCGTGATGGCGATTGCCAACGGCGCGATCTACCCGATTGTGGTTGCCCAGGCGCTGCGTCCTTTCCCGCAGGCAACGGGTCGTGCCGCTGCTCTGCAAAATACTCTGCAATTGGGTTTGTGCTTCCTGGCAAGTCTGGTGGTTTCATGGCTTATCAGCACACCGCTGCTGACCACAACCAGCGTGATGCTGTCGACGGTCGTTCTGGCTGGCCTGGGCTATAAGATGCAACTGCAAGCCGCGAATGTCAGTGCCCAGCATGATCATCGCGGGATTGCCCACAGCGAATCCCATTGATATCAATGATAATTACCGTTAATTAGTCGGCTAACAATTTTTGGTTGAATCATCGAATTTTGAGGCCTATACTAAATTTCGGTTGTTAAAATTACGATAATTATTATGTGTTAACGGGAACCGGAGCGTTCCCAATTCACCATGGACGGCCTTTTCGGCAAGGGGTCCTCCCTTCCTCTGTTCTACGTCGGATAATAGACTCGCGGAATGTTTCCGTGAGATTTCTCACAAAGCCAAAAAAGCGACTACGCTGTTTTAAGGTTCTGATCACCGACCAGTGATGGAGAAACTATGAGTTCATCGTGTATAGAAGAAGTCAGCGTACCGGATGACGACTGGTACCGTATCACTAACGAATTATTAAGCCGCGCGGGCATTGCCATTAACGGCTCTTCACCAGCAGATATACGCGTCAAAAACCCCGATTTTTTCAAACGCGTTTTACAAGAGGGGTCGCTCGGTCTGGGTGAGAGTTATATGGATGGCTGGTGGGAGTGTGATCGGCTGGACCATTTTTTTAGCAAAGTCCTGCGTGCAGGACTGGAAAACCAGCTTCCGCACCATTTCAAAGATACCCTTCGCATCGCCGGCGCTCGCCTGTTCAATTTGCAAAGTAAAAAACGCGCGTGGATCGTCGGTAAAGAGCATTACGATCTCGGCAACGATCTGTTCAGCCGTATGCTCGACCCGTACATGCAATATTCCTGCGCTTACTGGAAAGACGCTGACACACTGGAAACGGCGCAGCAGGCCAAACTGCGGTTAATCTGCGAGAAGTTGCAACTGCAACCCGGCATGCAGGTGCTGGATATTGGCTGCGGCTGGGGTGGTTTATCGCACTATATGGCGACGAACTACGATGTCAGCGTGGTTGGTGTGACGATTTCCGCTGAACAGCAGAAAATGGCGCAAGCACGCTGTGCCGGACTCAATGTGTCGATTTTGCTACAGGATTATCGCGACTTACACGATCAGTTCGACCGCATTGTGTCAGTAGGCATGTTTGAGCACGTCGGACCTAAAAACTACCCGACCTATTTCAAGGTGGTGGATCGCAATCTGAAACCAGAGGGACTTTTCTTACTGCACACCATCGGCTCGAAGAAAACCGACAACAATGTCGACCCGTGGATCAATAAGTATATCTTCCCGAACGGCTGCCTCCCGTCAGTGCGTCAGATAGCCAATGCCAGCGAAGCGCACTTTGTGATGGAAGACTGGCATAACTTCGGCGCAGATTACGACAAGACGCTGATGGCGTGGTATGAACGTTTCCTCGCCGCCTGGCCTGAAATTGCCGGTAACTATAGCGAGCGCTTTAAACGGATGTTCAGCTACTATCTGAACGCCTGCGCTGGCGCGTTTCGTGCCCGCGATATTCAACTCTGGCAGGTGGTGTTCTCGCGCGGCGTCGAAGACGGCCTGCGCGTTGCCCGTTAACCCTCATGCCCCCGCCGTCTTGCGGGGGCATGAGGGTTTTACGCTTCGCTGGTGGTTTTCGCCACCGACGCTTCACGTGCGGCCAGCACACGTTCCACCGTATCCACCACCGCCTGCGTCTGCGGATCGATTTCGATATTGACGCGCGCGCCCAGTTTTTTCTTACCCAGCGTTGTGCGCTCCAGTGTTTCCGGAATGAGATGCACGCAGAAGCGTGTCGCGGTCACTTCGCCAACGGTCAGACTGATCCCATCAATGCCAATAAAACCTTTGTACAGAATATATTTCATTAGCGTCGGATCCTGAACCTTAAACCAGATCTGACGGTTGTTCTCTGAGGTTAAAATCTTTGACACTTCAGCGGTAGTCATGATGTGACCGGACATCAGATGCCCGCCAATTTCATCACTGAATTTTGCCGCACGCTCGACGTTCAGCAGGTCACCCACCTTCAGATCGCCCAGATTGGTGATACGCAGCGTCTCTTTCATCAGATCAAAGCTGATGCGGTTGCCGTTAATTTCTGTGACGGTCAGGCAGCAGCCGTTGTGCGCCACCGATGCGCCCGTTTCCAGCGCGTCCAGCATGTATTCAGGTAATTCCACCACATGGGTGCGAAAATTTGGTTTTTCATCGATCGACACCAGTTTTGCGGTGCCCTGCACAATACCTGTAAACATACCTGCAACTCCTGAATTCTGTTAAGCCATTTCCGCCTGCCACAATAGCAGTTGGAAAATCAGGTTGCCAGTAAAGCGCCCGTAGCCCCTGTTTTTTCACTGGAGAAATATGCATTCATCGCTACAATAGACTGAAATTTCCCCTGCATCTTCTTCTTGCTGCCACCCGTGGCGGCTTTTTTAGTCTCTCAAATAAAAACAAAATGATAGGTGTACACGTGCAGAAGTATATCAGTGAAGCGCGTCAGTTATTGGCTCTGGCAATACCGGTGATTCTTGCGCAAATCGCCCAAACCGCAATGGGGTTCGTTGATACCGTAATGGCAGGCGGCTACAGTGCCACCGATATGGCGGCCGTCGCCATTGGGACCTCCATCTGGCTGCCCGCCATTCTGTTTGGTCACGGGTTGCTGCTGGCGCTAACCCCGGTGATTGCTCAGCTCAACGGCTCCGGGCGTCGTGAACGCATCGCGCATCAGGTTCGCCAGGGGTTCTGGCTGGCGGGCTTCGTCTCGGTGCTGATTATGGTCGTACTGTGGAACGCCGGTTATATCATCCATTCGATGCATAATATCGATCCGGCCCTGGCAGATAAGGCCGTCGGCTACCTGCGCGCATTATTATGGGGCGCCCCCGGTTATCTGTTCTTTCAGGTCGCACGTAATCAGTGTGAAGGTCTGGCGAAAACCAAACCGGGTATGGTGATGGGTTTTCTCGGTCTGTTGGTTAACATTCCGGTGAACTATATCTTTATCTATGGCCACTTCGGTATGCCGGAACTCGGCGGCGTCGGCTGCGGCGTGGCGACTGCGGCGGTCTACTGGGTGATGTTCGGCGCGATGCTCTGGTATGTCAAACACGCACGTTCGATGCGCGATATCCGTAATGAACAACGCTTCAGCAAGCCGGATAACGCCGTGATGAAGCGCCTGATACAGCTGGGTCTGCCGATTGCGCTGGCGCTGTTCTTTGAAGTCACGCTGTTCGCCGTCGTGGCATTGCTGGTTTCGCCGCTAGGCATTGTCGATGTCGCCGGTCATCAGATTGCCCTGAACTTCAGTTCACTGATGTTTGTATTGCCGATGTCGTTGGCCGCGGCGGTCACTATTCGCGTAGGTTACCGTCTTGGACAAGGTTCAACGCTGGATGCACAAACCGCCGCCCGTACCGGTTTAGGCGTTGGCGTCTGCATGGCCTGCCTCACCGCCATCTTTACCGTGTCACTGCGTGAGCATATCGCCCTGCTCTATAACGACAATCCTGAAGTGGTGACGCTCGCGGCACAACTGATGCTGCTGGCGGCGGTTTATCAGATTTCGGACTCCATCCAAGTCATCGGCAGCGGGATCCTGCGTGGCTATAAAGATACGCGCTCGATTTTCTTTATTACCTTTACCGCCTACTGGGTGCTGGGGTTACCAAGCGGATATATCCTTGCGCTGACTGACCTGGTGGTGGATCGCATGGGGCCAGCAGGATTCTGGATGGGCTTTATCATCGGCCTGACCTCGGCAGCGATAATGATGATGCTGCGAATGCGCTTCCTGCAACGCCAGCCGTCAACCGTGATTCTGCAACGCGCTGCGCGATAAAACGGCAATAGCCGCCAGCCGGCGGCTATTCTCTCGACATTTTGCGCACTTCCTCCGCAATCGAGTGAAATCCGGAAGAAAAATACCATTTCCCTCTTGCCTCCTCCCGGCTCTGCCGCTAATATTCGTCCCCGTTGTCACACACAACATTGCGTTCATAGCTCAGTTGGTTAGAGCACCACCTTGACATGGTGGGGGTCGTTGGTTCGAGTCCAATTGAACGCACCATTCTGCGTCCGTAGCTCAGTTGGTTAGAGCACCACCTTGACATGGTGGGGGTCGGTGGTTCGAGTCCACTCGGACGCACCATTTCACTGCCTGGTGATCTGGTGCTAGTTATCCTTTTCTTGCATGACTTAACATCCCGCTTTCTTCTCTCTCAGACCAGTCACATAATCTCTTTCACTACCAAAGTAAACACAGTTTCGCGACAAAATGACCTGCGATACAACTGGTTGCGCTGAATTGGTTATACTAGAATGCTGAAGTACAATATTAATAGTCCGGCATAAAGTTGAAATGCATAGCCATCAACAAGGACACGATTTTTCTCTGGATTACTTATCGTTAATCCACTGATTTTAATCAATATCAATAATACCTATCTCTGAGGTTATCATGAGTAGTCTACTCTCAGGTATACGTGAGACCAAACCGGTACAAGAAATTACTGACATTATTAATGCCTTAAAAGTTAAAGTTAAATTAAGAACCGGTGAAAAAAACAAGCGTATATTATTAACGGTTGATGGAAAAAGACAGGTGCTTATCCTGACTCAGGGTTACTGCAAACTTGTCCGGCAATGGGATCAGCGAATCTCGATGACTTTACACGCCCCTCTTGTTATAGGTTCAGGGATGCCCGTCGATAAAGACAACCACCTACACGTTCAGGCTATTGACAGCATTGAGTATGCCTTACTCCCGGTTGAACTTTTCGACCAATACATTGATGAATTTAATCTGTGGAAGCCACTGGCAATTCTCTCGACGTGGGGGTTGCAGGTTCATAACGTGTATAACAAAGCCCTGGCAATTAATAATAATGTCAAAATTGCCACCTTACTGCTGAATGAGTTGAACTCGGAACCAGACACTATCCGCTGTAACATCACGGCGCAGGCCTATATTCAGGAAAGAACGTTACTTTCCCGTAGTTGGATTATGCATTTTCTCGCGGAGTTAAAAAATGAAGGGCATATCGAGCTTAAACGGGGGATCTTAACGAAAATTAACAGCTTGCCAGGGGAGCCTTATTGATTTTTTATGCTCCGGAATGAAATGAAAAGTCTTCGCGTCGCTTAACTTTTCAGACGTTATTCTGTTTCACGACTTACTGAGTGATATTTATTAACAGATGACAGATTTATATTCACCATTTAACTGATTTGTTGACCGTATACCTGGGGCACAAGTCTCCTGATACAACATGACTGCCGCCTGGATCTGGTACAATCTGCCTGAGGTTGTCAGACGGATACACTCGACTCATTACCGTGGATTATCATTGAAGGTTTAAATGGAGAATGGATATGCCGAAATTATTACAACTTCACTTCGCCTTTACTGGCCCGTTTGGTGCAGAAATGGCTGAACAGTTGCGTGGACTGGCGGAGTCGATCAATCAGGAACCGGGTTTTATCTGGAAGGTATGGACGGAAAGTGAGCAAAACCAGGAGGCGGGTGGGATCTACCTTTTTGAAAATGAAGAGACCGCGCTGGCCTATCTGGACAAGCATAGCGCACGTTTAAAAAATCTCGGCGTTGAGGAAGTGATTGCCAAAATTTTTGATGTGAACGTCCCGTTAAGCGAAATCAATAACGCAAAGCTCGACTAGCGCGGGCTGATGAGGGGGAATCCCCCCTCTGGTGACTCAACGAGACGTCAGGCAGGAGAGATACTTCGCCCCTGAACGTTGCACGATTGCGTGGGCATCAGCAGTAATATTCAATCCTTCGAACGCGCCGTACAAACTGGCGAATTTCACAACTTCCAGTCGACGCGTAATGCCTGCCACGGTATCAGACGACAAGGGCAGCATATTGGGATAGCTCCACATAAACGATACCGCGTCAGCGCCAGGAGTGACCTGCAAAATATCTCCGGAGAAGATCGTCCCTTCCCCCTCTTCCTGATACAGAACGGTTCCACCGGCAAAATGACCGCCCAGGCGCAGCAGCGTGACGCCTGGCAGTAACGCATGCTGTTCCCCTTCCCACAGACGGATCCGCGGGCTGTCACGCATAATCCAGGGTCGATCTGCAGCGTGGAGCCAAATGGGTACATCAAATGCCTCCGCCCAGTCCTGCATCGTGGTGTAGTAGTGAGGATGCGAAATCGCGATGGCACGCAATCCGCCTAATGCGTGGATAAGCGTTCGGGTGGCCGGATCCAGATTCGCAATGCAATCCCAGAGGACATTCCCCGCCGGTGTTCTGATCAGAAACGCCCGCTGATTTATCGCAAAGGAAGGAACGGTTTTCAGGCTAAAAAGTTGCGGCGTATGTTGCTGCCACTTATTGGTATGGCTGCGGATCAGTTCGTCAAAACCGATCCACGCCTGCCCGGATACCGGCACAAATTGCCGCTCATCTTCACAAATTTTACAACGTTCCACAGGACGCTGACTGTCGTCATACGAGGTACCACAGGCTTTACACAGCGTTATCATTGTCTCTCCCGGCCTGACCAACACAACGGTAAGTATGGCAGAGGATGAAATAACGGCGTTTACTCTGGCTGCTGCGAGTCTGAGAGTTGCGAATAAAGGGTCAGTAAAGTATCCAGTGATGCTTGTGTCTGATTCAGTTTCACCGCTGAAGGCGGATTTTCCAGCGAAAGCTGGCGGAGTTGCTCTTCCACCGGGATGGTACGATTAAACGCCTGAATGATGGCAAACACGTCTGACTTCAGTTCACTCACCGTCATATATTTACCGCGTTTTTCATCCAGCGCATTCAGACGGTTTGTCAGCCCCTCCAGTTGGCTCATTCCCTGATGCCAGCCGCTCATATTTTCAGGATCAGAAGGCGATGTATTTAGCGATTGCCGCCATTGCATCGTCAGCGGCTTGGCTTCTTCAGGCCATAACACCTGCGCCTGCTGGATAAGTTGCAGGCTGTAGCGACGAGGCCAGTCTGGCGGCAGTCGAGCGAGGCGTTGCAGTTGCTGCTGAGTTTCACGTATTCCGCGGTCTGCTGGCGGGAAGTGTTGCTGTAACGCCAGTAAGCGTTCACCGGAAAGCGCAACCGGCAGCGGTGCGAGGCTGGCGGCGTACTGCTGTTGCAGGACATCAGGTTTCTGCCACACCTGCCAGCCCCAGACGGAGGCGCCTCCGGCCACCAGCATCGTCAACATCCCCAACAGAAAGGGTTTCCAGGCCCGGGGCTGAGGCGGCTTTTCCGCTTCCTCCTGAATGTCGGATTGCACAACATAAACCCAGGGTTCCCTTGCCGTCACTTCGATACGCTCCGCATTTGCCGGCAGTACAATACCGGCCTTCTCCTGTACACCTGGCTCGCTATTCTCCAGACGGACAGACGCAGCATGAATCTGCACTCGCAGCGCCTCTACCTGACTCTGGTGTTTTAATTCCAGACGTTGCAAAACCTCACTTAATTGGGTCAAGAACTGTTCAGCAAGATAGAGTTGGCTCAAATCAGCCCAGACAAATGTCATGGTTCTGAGCATCTGCTGGAGCCGTTTGCTCAGACCGGCCAGAATTTCCACCCGCGCGTGGACCTGCGGCGGCCACAGCGTGCCCGACTGGCGGGAGACCAGCGCATCCAGTATCGCCAGTCCTTCGTTCATGCCAGATAACCCGGCAAGTTGGGTGCGCACTAGCGTGTACCAGGCCGCCGTTTGCAGTTCCACGCCGTTGTGTTCAAACAGCGACAGACAGAGTTTTTCGGCGTGTTGCCAGTTCACGTCGGGGCGCGCAGGATGCGCTAATTTATTCAGTTCATCGCGCAATGACACGTAATCGGCAAGCGTACGCGGGTCACCGCCGGTTTTAAGATGGCGTTCAGCGTTATTTTTCATAGGGTTCGTCAGGGATAAATAAACAGAAAAACTACAGGCCCATGCGGGGATTGAGATATCGCTGCTGTTTCAAATGCATTGCATATTATCCAGCACGGAGAGAACGACCGGGTTCTCCTCGCTAACCGGGTGCAGATCAATACCACCGGCAACGTTGCCGAACAACATTTCATACAAGGAGGGTTGCGGCATATTACTCATCCTTAAGCGGCGCAAGTGTCAGTGTGTTATGACTGGCTTCAATAATCCGTGGTTTATCGGGGTCGAAATCGTCAAGAGTCAGGACCCGTCGCCAGGTGTTTTTTGGCAGATCCGGATCGATAAGCAGTGCAGCAACGGCCACGAATTGCGCATTATTGTCCATTGGCATATCAAGCGTCAACGATTCGCCTGGGCGCAGACGGATGTCTTTTTCTACCCGCTGCAACACCTGAAAACGAGACAGCGGTATGCCAGCGGTTTCCGCACAACCCGGGATACTTCTCCCCTCCCAGCCATCCCCTTCTTTCACCGATAATATCCAGGCCGAAACATCCGTACCTTTCTCATCTACACTGACATGATGTCACCGAATCTCGGTGGCTAAATAAAAATAACAGGGCGGACAGGGATATGAAAAAAATCGCGATTATCGGGGCGGGTCCCACAGGGGTCTATACCTTTTTCTCATTACTCAAAGAGGAGCAACCACTGGAGATCGCCGTTTTTGAACGCGGAAACCGGGCAGGAATTGGAATGCCTTACCGTCATTCTGAAAATGATCCAATGATGTTGGCAAATATTGCCAGTATCGAGGTTCCGCCTCTTTTTGACACCTGGCTTGAGTGGTTGCAGACCCAGGAAGCACCGTACCTTGCACGGTATGGCGTTAACAAGGAAACACTGCACCAGCGTCAGTTTCTGCCCCGCATTTTACTGGGCGACTATTTCCGCGCGCAATTTTTGCAAGCCGTCCACCACGCAGAAAACCGGGGATTTAAGGTCATGTTGTACGAATCCTGTGAAGTCACGGATGTTGATGTGGTGCCCACTGGCGTACAGCTCTGGAGCGATCAGCACACGCAGCCGTTCCATGTCGACTTAGCGGTGATCGCCACGGGGCACGTCTGGCCGGACGATGACGAATCCACGCACACATTTTATCCCAGCCCCTGGTCTGGCCTGATGGAGGCTGACGTGCCAGCCGCCCGAGTGGGTATTCTGGGAACCTCACTGAGTGGTCTGGATGCCGCAATGGCGGTAGCGGTACAACACGGAACGTTTCACGAAACGCAGGATAATCAGGTCAATTTCTCACTCAATAAAGACAGTGAAGCACTGGAGATGACGCTGATGTCCCGTTCCGGCATTTTACCGGAAGCCGACTTCTACTGCCCCATTCCCTATGAACCGCTGGAGTGCGCTACCGATGAGGCCATAAGGCGCGAAATCGCTGCCGGTTCAACCGGGCTTCTCGATCGGGTTTTTAGCCTCATGCAACAAGAACTGGCAGTAGCCGACCCGAAATGGGCTGAACAAATAGCGCTCTCCTCACTGGATGCGGATAGCTTTCCCGTGGCGGTGTTTGCCGACAGAGCACACAGCGATCCGTTCGAATGGGCGGCCACAAATCTGAAAGAGGTCGATGAGAATAAGCGTAACAAACGCACCGTTGCCTGGCGCTATACCCTGCTGCGCCTGCATGAAGGCGTTCAGGATATCGTTGCCCATCTGAATGAAGAAGATAGCAAGCGGTTCAGTTCGGGGCTTGCCCGCGTGTTTATTGATAATTATGCGGCGATCCCGTCAGAGTCCGTTCGCCGAATGCTGGCCTTGCACGCCGCCGGTATTCTGCGCATTCTCACGCTGGGACAGGATTACGGGAAGGAGATAAAAGCGGATCGTACCGAGATTACGACGCACAATGATCGCCTGTCATTTGACGTATTCATCGATGCACGAGGCCAAAAACCCCTGAAGACAAAAGATTTGCCGTTCCCGCGATTACGCAGGCAATTACTGTCATGTGGTGATGCGATTCCGGAGGTTGGCGAAGACTATACGCTTCAGGCGCCGGAGAGTGTTCGCGGGCGAATTGCCTTTGGCGCGTTGCCCTATTTAATGCACGACCGCCCCTTTATCCAGGGGCTTGTCGCCTGTCAGGAGATTGGCAATGCGATGGCCAGGGCCGTATCGAAACCCGCTTCTCGTCTGCGCAGACGTTTATCCCTTTATGATCGGTAACGCCGCACGCATTGTGGATGCATCAAGCCCCTCGTTTGCCCTATACTTGTCGGATGTCAAAAATGAGTGAAGAAGGGTGAACGATGGAAATTGATCTCGATAATCTGGTCTTTAACGGACTGGAAGAAGCGCAGGAACGTAACGCAGAACGTCTGGAAGATGCGGATAAAAAAGCCGAATCGGTGATTGCTGATGATGACTGCGGCGACGCCTGCAAAATCTGAAAGAACACGGGCCCGTCTGCGGCAGGCCCGTGAATCTGTTTTATCTCTTCAGGCTATCCAGCGCCTGTTGTGCACAGGCCTCATCAAGGTGCCCACCCGGCGCGCCGCCGATACCGATAGCACCAATCACGTCGTCGCCCTCCTTCACCGGTAAGCCGCCAGCCAACAGCAGGAAGCCAGGGACGTCACGCATATTCTGTGCACCCGCATTGCTTTGTGCGGATTCCATCACTTTACCGGTCGCATTTTTGGTGCTCAGCGCGGTATAGGCTTTCATCTCACTGGCTTTCACCGTGTGCGGACCGGCGTTATCGGTGCGCTGCATTGCTTTCATCACACCGGCACGGTCGACCACCGTGACGCTCACCTGGTAGTTTTTAGCGCTGCAGGACTGGATTGCCGCGCTTGCCAGTGCGTTAGCCTGGGCCAGCGAGATATTTTTCTGTGTCAGGGTTTCCGCCTGAGCGGACAGGCTCACCACGGTTGCCAGACACGCACCCGCTATCATTAACTTTTTCATCGCAAATCCTTATTCGTAGAGACAATACGAGCATATCGGGACAAGCGAATGAATGTTATTCGGTTGATTACGCAACCCGCCTGGTAGTTATACGGATTGCAATTTATCGAATTCGCGGATCGCCTGGACCAGACTGGTCACGCCCAGCTTGGCAAATACCGCCGCGCGATGCGCTTCAACGGTTCGCGGCGACAGATTCAGTCGTGCCGCCACCTCTTTGTTACTGCGACCCTCGATCAGTTCCGTCAGTACCTCATGTTCTCGCGTCGTCAGTTGATTGAACAGCGCCTTCACCCGCATTCTCTCCTGCCAGGAGAGCGACCGTTGCTGACTTTCTGCAAACGCTAAGTCGACGGTTTCAATCAGTTTGTCGGCGTCCAGCGGCTTCGTGAAAAACTCAAAAACACCCTGATGAAAAGCGCGACGACAGGCATCAATAGTGCCGTGTCCGGTCATCACGATGATGGGGAGCAGCGGCCAGGGCCAGGCCCCCTCTTCCAGCCACACCAGCCCACCTTTACCCGGCATCCGCATGTCCAGCAGCAGACATCCCGTGAGCGCCCTGTTTTCACCGTGATGAGCTACAAAGGCGGATATACTCGCGTACGGTTTCACCTTCCAGTCCATCCCACTGAGCAGAAAGGCCATCGATTCCCTGATCGACGCATCGTCATCTATTAAGTAGATGGTTTTATCCATGTGTGCACTCCTCGCTGCGGGGCAGATGCAGTGTCACTTCAGCGCCACCCTGCGGCGCGTTCGCCAGAAAGATCGTGCCATTCATCTGGCCCATTAATGACTCTGTCAACGTCATGCCCAGTCCCATTCCGCTCTGACGACCGCTGTAAAACGGCATATAGGCATTCTGTAACGCTTCGTCGCTGAATCCAGGACCGCCATCGCGAATGACGATCACAATCTCTTCACCGTGACGTCGACTCTGGATCCCCACCCAGGCTTTTTTCGTTTCTTGCTGCGCCTGAATCGCGTTACTGAGCAGATTATGCAAAACCTGCTCAAGCCAGAGTCGGTCTGCCATCACCACTCGCCCGTCAGGCGCAAAGTCGTGACGCAGTTGCACCGCATCCGCCATGCGCTCCTGCGCCAACAAATTCCCGACGTGCTCCCAGCACTCTGCAAGATCCACGGCTCGCAGTTCAACGTTGTCGCGCACCACATGTTCACGAAATCGCTGTAATAGCTCGCCAATCCGCTGGGTCTGAATCAGCGCAGATGACAGCGCATGTACGACCTGAGGATGCCGCTCTTGCGCAAGTTGCCTCTTCGCACCCTGAATCCAGGTTTGTGCTGCCGTGAGTGGCTGATTGATCTCATGCACAATGCCGGCGGTGATCTCCCCCAGCGTATTCAGACGAGCATGCTGATAATAACGCGCACGTCGCTCTGCATTCTGCCGCTGCTGGCGTTGCCAGATCAGTACGCTTGCACCCCACGTCACAACGGCCCAGAACAGAATAATAAGCAGATGCGGCAGCCACGACACAGCCAGCCAGTGCGGTTTTGCTTCGGCGACAAGGGTAAAGGGTTGAGTGGATTGAGGAAATGTCTCCTGCCAGTGCCAGAAGGCGTTGGTCTTAGCCGGTGTGAAGGTCTTCTCAAACTGGATGACCAGGGCGGTAAAATTATTGTGCTCAGGCACTAATGGCGTGAGATCGACCTTCACCCGAATCTGCCGCCACGGATTGTATAGCCAGTACTGGCTGGGTCCGGAGGGTTCCACCCGCGCACTATCTCGCGCGCGGTCAACGGTTTTTTCCAGGGTAAGGATCAACGGAAATTTTTTACGTAGCGCGACAGTCTCTTCGTCACCGTTGAGTAACGGCAGGACGGATTCGTTTTGGGTGAGGACTGCGCTGATGCTGGAGAAAATACGGTGAAACTCGCGATCGCGCTCCCAGTACTGACGACGGATCTGTTCCGCATACAGCAATGAGCAGCTGACAACACAGAAAATTAGCCAGAAAAGAACGGCTCGTTGCGACAGTTTTTTGCGATTCATATTTTTGCAGACAGAGGGTTATCGCATCAAACCTTAGCAGGTTTTGCCTACTTACGGGTACCGGTGAGTGCAGATTTCATTCCAGTACACCTCGCGCATCCGACGGTGTTCAGCGTGTTGTTTGATCACGAAACCACTCCGGGTCAATGTTAGCAATGTCCACGCCGTACAGGCTGGCAACAGGAAGAATGGACTCCACAACGCGCTGCAGATTGACCTCTGCACCGGGTTGTCGGGTCGGTTCGGGCGTGATGGCAACGTGCGCCCAAAGACGCGCCATCCGCATTTTCATCTTCTCCATCTCCGGCTCCTCTTTTTGTCAGGTGTTTTTCATTGCAGCGTAAATGACGCAATAAATGAAATGCGAATTTTGCGCACCGTTATCTGTTTTTGTTCGTTAATAACTCTTCGTTAACACACTGTTCACTAATAACTTTTTGCATATAACTAAGTCTTTTTTCTTCTTTTGCTGCGGGTTCGGGTTGTGGGAGCGTAAAAGGACAAACCAATAATTTCAGGGATATCAAAGAAAATGATGGCAACGAAAATACAGAGCACGAAAAAAACAATTCTCGCCCTCGGCGTCATACTCGCCACGAGTTTCATTAGCGTTCAGGCGCAGGCCGATCAACTCGCCGATATCAAGGCCGCAGGCGTGGTCAAGGTCGCGACGTTTGACGCTAACCCGCCGTTTGGCTCCGTCGATGCGAAAACCCATCAGATCGTCGGTTACGATGTCGATTTCGCCCAGGCGCTGGCGAAATCACTGGGCGTGAAACTGGAACTGGTCGCCACCAATCCCGCTAACCGAATCCCGCTGCTGCAATCGGGAAAAGCCGACCTGATCGTCGCTGATATTACGATCACCCCTGAGCGCGCTCAGGTTATCGACTTCTCCGTGCCCTACTTTGTCACCGGTCAGCAGTTCCTGGTGCCGGCCACCTCCCCCGACAAGCTCGATGAATACAGCCGCGCGCGTATCGGCGCGGTGAAAGGAACCACCGGCGAGCAGGCGTTGCATCAGCGCTTCCCGCAATCCCGAGTTCTGGCCTATGACGATATCCCGCTGGCGTTAACGGCACTGCGTAACGGCAACGTGCAGGCCATCACTCAGGATTCCACTATTCTGGCGGGTTTGCTCAGTGGCGCACCGGACAAAGCGCAGTTCAAAATCCTGCCGGATTTACTCAGTAAGGAGGAGATCGGCGTGGGTGTGAAGAAAGGCGAGCCGGCATTGCTGAAGGCGGTTAACGATGAATTGCTGAGACTCGAATCCAGCGGACAGGCAGGCAACATTTATGACGTCTGGTTTGGCCCGGAAACGAAAAATCCACAGCCGCGTGCCTTTAAAATTGAGGCCAGATAAGATGCTGGCTGGGCTATTCACCCCTTCCGCAGCCCAGGCTGCGGATTTCAACCCGTTACGCCAGGCGCGAGTTGAGTTACGCGATGTGGTGAAAATGTATGGCGATCACCGGGTACTCAACGGCGTCAGTCTCACCGTCGAACCCGGCGAAGTCGTGACCATACTGGGTCCCTCGGGATCGGGGAAATCAACCCTGATTCGCCTGATCAACCAACTGGAATCATTAAGTGGCGGCGACATCTTTATTGATGACAAGCCTGTCGGTCAGCTTAAGGGGGCCGCGCTGCGACAACTGCGAAGCCGTATAGGCTTTGTTTTCCAGCAGTTCAATCTGTATGCCCATCTGACGGCGCAGCAGAATATCACCCTCGCGCTGGAGTACGTCCACGGCTGGAATAAAACCGATGCCACACAGCGCGCCTACGCATTGCTGGAGCAAGTCGGGCTGGAAGAAAAGGCTGGAGCTTACCCGGCACAGCTTTCCGGCGGTCAACAGCAGCGGGTGGCGATTGCCCGTGCGCTGGCCTCTTCACCACAAATTATCCTGTTTGATGAACCGACCTCCGCGCTCGATCCGGAAATGATCGGTGAAGTGTTGCAGGTGATGAAACGCCTGGCACACAGCGGCATTACGATGATAGTGGTCACGCACGAGATGCACTTCGCCCGCGAAATTGCCGACCGGGTAGTGTTTATCGACGGCGGCGATATTCTCGAGATTGCGCCTCCGGACGACTTTTTTACCCGACCACAGCATCCGCGCACTCAGCGCTTTCTGCAAAAGGTGCTGGATCCGCTGCATCAGGAGTCATCACGATAATGCCGCCAATGGACTGGCAGGGGGTGCTTACCGGCCTTCCCCTGCAATGGATCCTCTCCGGATTTCTCACCACACTATGGGTCAGCGCCGCAGGCATTTTCCTTGCCACCCTGCTGGCTATTTTTCTGTTAGCCCTTCGTCTTTCCGGTCATCGCACGGGCCGTCGCATAGTGGCAGGTTGGGTATCGCTATTTCGTAACACCCCGCTACTGGTCCAGTTGCTGTTCTGGTACTTCGCCGGCTGGAATCTGCTACCGCGCGGGTTTGTTGATTTTGTCAACGCGGAACATGGCTGGTCAATCCTGCCCGGCAACGTCTGGTGGTTGACACCCGAGTTTCTTTGCTCAGCGTGGGGACTCGGCGTGTTTACCTCAGCGTTCCTGGTCGAGGAAGTCGCCTCCGGGTTACAGGCGGTCTCCGCCGGACAACGCGAAGCCGCGGTCTCGCAGGGATTTTCCTCATGGCAGGCCTTCCGTCATATCCTGCTGCCACAAGGGCTGACCAATGCCTGGCAACCGGTGGTGGGGCAATATCTCAACCTGATGAAACTGTCGTCATTAGCCAGCGGCATTGGCTTTGCGGAACTGACTTACCAGGTTCGCCAGATTGAAAGCTATAACGCCCATGCACTGGAAGCCTTTGCCGTGGGCACAGCGCTTTATCTGTTCACCGGCATAGCGCTCGGTCTGTTGTTGACTCATCTGGGGCCCGCTCCCCGACAGGAGAAAAAACCGCAAGCCCGCCGTTTCCGGTTCAGGAGTCCGCAGCATGATCGCTAACATCGCGGTGATAACCGACAACCTGGATTATCTCCTGTGGGGACGCATGGCCGACGGTCAGCCCGGCGGTGTGCTGTTGACCCTGATGATGGCGCTGGGTGCGGCGGTGCTGGCCTTACCTGCCGGTATTGCCCTTGCCGCTCTCGCCTGGCGCTTTCCGGGCATCATCCGTAAAGGATTGTTCATCTGGGCAGAGCTCATACGCGGGATACCGCTGATCTTCGTTATTTTCTGGATGTGGTATCTGCTACCCATGCTTACCGGCAGCGATCTCCCCGGAGCGGCAACGGTGACGCTGGCGCTGGCCTGGTTTACCGCTGCATCGGTCATGCATTCGGTGTACGCGGGACTCAATGCGCTACCCGCCGGACAGTACGATGCGGCAGTGGCTCAGGGTTTTAGTCCTGTTCAGGCATTAAGAGGGGTTTTGCTACCGCAGGTGTTACGCCATGTCCTGCCCTCTCTGACCGGAATATGCATTGGTCTGCTGAAGGACACCTCGCTGGCGTTTATCGTCAACGTACCGGAGTTGACAACGGTGGCAGGACAGGTTAACAGCCGTGAGCAGATTTACCCGGCGGCTATCTTCATCTTTACGGGCCTGGTCTACTATCTGCTTTGCTACGGGCTGGAGAAAGCGACCCGGCGACGGTTTGCGCTTCGTTGAACGATCAGCACTCAACAAACCGGTGCGCGTCGTCGAGTCGGTATTTCACGCCGGCGCGGATCCCCGCTTCACCTTCAACCGCGACGGCGAAACGCATACGTTCGCCGTCGTGATACGCCAGCGCTGCGCAGCCGCCCGGCCCCAGCACGATGGAATCCACAACCCCAGTACTGGCAACGATCGCGTTGTCGCCGTTGCAGATGATATGCACATTGTCGCCGCTGTTGGCGATTTTAGCGTCAGCGCCAAAACTGACGATCTGGCTCAGGTCGCCGTTACTGGCGACATGATTTCTGTCACCGAGCGAACTCACCCGCACACGCATCCCGCTGCTGGCGATCCGCGAGCCGTTACCGGCGCTGCTGATTCGCGTGGAGTTTCCTGCGGTAGCCAGCCGCGCACGATCCCCGGAACTGCTGATATGGCTGTTATAGCCAACGCTGCCAATACGCGAGCAGTAACCCGCACTGGCAATTTGTGACGCATAGCCTGCGCTGGCGATCTTCATGTTATCACCCGCACAGCCCAGATTTGCGTTATCACCCGCGTTCGCCACCTGCTGATCGCCCATTGAGGCATCTGGTCGCGCCAGTCGCGACATAGCGGAGATATCCTGGCGGGCGAAATTTTCTTCATCCAGCCAGCGCGACCAGGCATATTCCACCAGACTGTTCGCCCAGTCGAGATACCCTTCGCGGCTCAGCGCCCGATGCACATCGGCGTAGTTGCCGCCCTCAGGAAAACGGCGCAGAAACCAGCGGTATATCACCGCCCCAACCCGCCAGTTGCGTAAATCCTCGCGCGTGATCAGCATACGTTAATGCCGGTGATAACCGTCGACCATGCAGCGGAACGTCTCGCCAGGCGTGCGGCCCGTAGTGCACAGGTAGAGGTGACCAAAAATAAAGAACAGGCTGATAATAGCCAGCGCGAAGTGCGCCTGTAGCAACCAGTAGCGCACGCCGGGGAATACGTCGCCCACGACCTGCGGATAGAGCGCCAACAATCCGCTCAGCAGCAGCAACGGCAACAATCCGTACATCACGCCGACATAGGCCGCCTGCTGTAACGGATTAAACTTCGAACGCGGCGTTGCCGGGAACGGATGCGCTTCACCCTGCATAATGCCAAACAGATAGAAACGGGTCTGTTTCATCGCTCGCGCCACCCAGCCCTGGGGACGGATAAGGTAATGATGACCGTTCCCGCCCAACGCGTTGATCAGCACGAAACCGACCCAACACGCCAGCAGCAGAAATCCGCAGACTTCGTGCACCGTCAGCAGGCTTTTGATCACCGCTGCGCTAACCAGCGAGAAATGGTTGATAAGCCCGCTGCCGAGCAGGAGTAGAAACAGCAAGGCATTCGACCAGTGCCACAGGCGTACCGCGCGAGAATACAGGTAAACCCTCTCACCATGCCCGGCGGCGGCCTTGTTGGCAGCACGAAAGCGAAGCCAGGCGTGTAACCCCAGCACCAGCCACATCGCCACCAGCAGAAGTCCGGCGATCACCAGCCAGACGGGCCAATACTCGGGGGAAAAGACCGGCACATAATTTGCCAGTTGGGCCTGGAACTGTTCAGCATTCTGCGACGCGTTCATACATTATCCTTTTTAATCAAATGTTGACCGAACCGACGATACAGATGGGGCTTGCCCGCGCCCGGAAGTTGGTACTGGTAATAGTTATTTTCCTGAAGCCAACGCTGGATATCCGGGCTGTCCTCGCGTCCAAACAACAGCGCATGTTCCGGACAGGAGGTGACGCAAATGGGCGGGAAACCTTTTTCCAGGCGAGTCTGGGCGCAAAAATCACATTTGTCCGCCACTTTGGTTTGCGGATTCAGGTAGCGCACCTGATAGGGACACGCGCCGATACAGTAACTGCAGCCAATGCAGCGGGAACTGTCGACGCGGACGATCCCGTTCTCATCGCGCCACGACGCACCGGTCGGGCAAACCTCAATGCAGGGTGCGTCGTCACAGTGCTGACAGGACTGACGGAAGTAGTGATACAACGTCTCGTTGTCATTATCTGAAACGGGAATATGCGCAATCGACAGGCGACTTCCCTGCGCAGGTACATGATTCGTTTTGCGGCAGGCGCGGGTACAGATATTACAGCCATTACATCGCGATTCATCATGGATCATGACGTAACGAACGGGGCCACTGGCCGTTGTTTTCGCCAGCAGCGTCTGACCGGGTCCGCTGAAGAAAATGACCGTTCCCATGCCAAGCACAAATTTTCGTCGAGTGAAGGACATCTTGTTATCCTCTAATGCTGTGGTCGCGCTCGTCCACGCTTTCCATGAATTCAGGGATTCTGAAACTGCTCAACTTCCAGCCATTCGCACAAGCCGTATGCTTTGCCGTAACTCATAAAGCGTTCGCTGAATAAATACGGCACGTCGTTCGACGACGAGACCGGGCGAATATCGGCATAGTCGGGATGCGTTTCAATCGCGGACAGCGCGGCTTCTATCTGCTCAGGCGCGAAACCGTAAGGCGATTGTTCCAGCATGGCGACCTTGTATGGACGCGGATAGGTCTGGCAGTCAAAGCGCACCGCCTGTGCGATTGCCCGACAAATATCCTTTTCCACCACCTGAACGCACATGTCGGCATAGTTGGCGGTCATGGTCTGGGTTGAGTAGTAATATTCATCCTGAGAGCCCTGCACCCGGGTAATATCATCCCCGGCAAGCCCCTCTCTGAGCGTTTCCAGTAGCGGTGTGAGCGCTGCCTCTTCCACTGAATAGGGCGGCTGCAAGAACAACTCGCGCGCGACAAGCTGACCGTTCGCCGAATACTGACGGATAAAATCCGCCATAATCTCAGCGGGGCTTTCTGCCGCCACCGGTTCATCCACGCAGGCTACTGGCTCACGTCGCCCCTGCAACCACTGTCGTTTTTCGGGATCGACAACCGGCGCGGCAAGGTGACTCACATCCTCTGGTTGGCTCATGTGTTCTTCCTTACGCCGGCAACAGATTCTGCGCGGCCAGGTCATCGGCGACATCTTCCAGGCCGAGTCGATTCAACGTCTCACGCGTCGGGCAGCCCAATTCAGGGTGCCAGCCCATCTCTTTATAAAAGAGCGTCAGGGATTCACGCATGTCGTCGCGGTCCATCTTGTCGGTGCCTTCGCTAAAGACCGGAATTTTCGGATCTTTATCAAACACCCATGAGCAGATCAGATCGTGCGCATTGCGCATATCGTTGGTCTGCATCAGCTTTACCGTATAGGCACGGTGCAGAGTAAAAATGCGTTCTGCGGCTAAATCGAGACTGGCCTGAGTGGTTTCATCACCGGTTACGGCCTGGAAGAATTTGGCTTCCAGATCGAGATCGCCACGATAGTTGCGGCTTTTCAGCGGCGATACGGTCATCGGCCAGACCCAGTTACACAGCGTGACGGCGTTATGCAGGCACACTTTCAGCAGCGTCCATTTGGCATATTTGATTTTTGCCGCGTTGATCGGCGTGTAATTTTTCGTTTCATCGTAGGCGTCTGGTGAGCCGAACAGTTCAGCGGCCACTTCCCGCTGGAGTGTTAAAGGCAAACCCGAGCCGATGAAATTGATGTGGGTGTGGGTCATACAGTCGCGGTTGAACATGCAGTTGGTGATAGCCCCCACCTGCGCCGAAGCTTCGTTGGCGTGGTGAACCGGAAAACCAAACGGCGACCACAGTTTATTTTTTTCATACGCCCAGTATTCATCACCCAACTGCCAGCGCTCGGCAATGGCATACGACCCATCCGCCAGATGGCTAAGTTCACCCACGCGATGCGCCAGACGGTAATAGAAATCCTTGATAAAATTTGGATCGCCCGCTTCCAGTTGATCCCAGCGGATCTGGGCATACTCTTCTGCCGGCAGGACGCGTTTAAACACCCCTTTGCTGTAGCAATATGTAAAGTCGCGGTGCAACTGGCCGTAGTTACACCAGATGCCGTAGTCATCAAACAGATTCAGCCCGACCAGGTTGCCGATGACGCGGCCATCGTCCTTATCTTCAAAGTCTTTCGGGCCGTTCGGGAAAATGGTGGTATGGACAAAGTTCGCCACACAGGTATTCCCGCCGGTGCTGGGCACGCCAAAGTCCTTCACGCGAGGAATGTTCATCTGCGTCATGCAACGAATCGGGCAGGAGTGGCAGCCGCTCATTTTCACCGTGTATTTTTCCGCCGCCGGGCCTAAATCGAAGACCGATTTGTAGGTCCGGAAACCGACGGTGTTCTGATTACCCGGTGGGATCTCGCCAGTTTCGATCGGCCCGCCTTCCGCCGCGCCCCAGAACAGCCCTTTGCGTGCGGTCCAGCGCGACGCGGGCGAGGAATATTCCGCCCATGCCTGCGGCGTACTGGGCACAACATGGTTATTATTCGCGCCAATCAGCTCCGTCATCATGTAATCATTCAACCGCTTCATCTCTTTGCGATCGGCAATGTTGACGCCTTTGGTCCCTTCCACGGCGATGGCTTTCAGGTTTTTCGAACCCATCACCGCACCGGTCCCTGCGCCACCGCTGTGGTTGCGGCTGTTGAGCATACAGGAGAGCGGCACGAGGTTTTCACCCGCCTGACCAATCGCCGCCACGCAGGTTTCCGGTGACGTCATCCGACAAATTTCTTCCGTGGTCGCGCGAGTACCTTTTCCCCACAGGAAATCGGCTTTTTCGAGCGTGACCTTGTCGTCTTTAATATTCAGCCAGACAGGGGATGCCGACTTGCCTTCAATAATGATGGCGTCATAGCCGGCGAATTTCATTTGCGCCGCAAAGAAGCCGCCCATATGCGCATCAACAACCAGATTGCCTTTTGTAAATGTGGAGAGTGATGTGATATTTACGCGAGAACTGCAGGGGGCGCCGGAACCGGTAAGCGGCCCCGTCGCAAAAACTAATTTATTGCCTTCATCAAAGGGTTTGGTGCCGGCGGGAACTTCGTCGTACATAATTTTGTAGCCGAATCCCATACCACCGACAAATTTTTTAAATTTACTGGAATCTTCAAGGGTAATATCGCCTGTTGTAAGATTGACCCGTAAAATATTACCTGTCCAACCGTTAGCCATAATGTTTTCCTTTGCAAGACTCAAACAGTAATATCTTTCCACTCGATGATTTTTAATGCCCCGGTCGGGCAGGCGCTGGCGCACTCACCACATAAAACGCATTTTGACGATTTCTTCGTTTCGGTATTCACGGTGGCCATCATCCAGGGACACGCGGTGGTACAGGCGCTGCAACCGATACAGCGTCGGTGATCGACAGCAATGCATCCGTCCTCCTGATTCCAGGTAATCGCCCCAATGGGGCAGACTTTCATGCACTGCGGATCTTTACACTGACGACAGGTGTCCGGGGTATAGTTCAGGTCGCCATACAGGCCGCCGCCTGACCCTATCCCCTTGTCGCCAAAGAAATAATGCCGGTGGATTTTAATGCGGGAAAAGAAGGTGCCAACCGCGCCATCATTGTAATTGGTACAGGAAATTTCACAGCGATGACAACCGGTACAGCGAGCGCGTTGGGTGACTAACACCCCTTTTGGTGTGGAGATCAACCCCACGGTACCGCTATCGATATCTTCTTGCTTACAGCCAAAAAGCGACAGTAACGCGGGTGCGATCGTTAATCCTGCCAGGCCTTTTCCCGATATACGCAGGAATTCCAGCCGCGTTAAGCCCGTATCTAATAATGGACGATCAACCTGGTTCATTTATTTTGCATCCTCTTCGCAAACGCAGTGCCGACAACACGTTCCAGGCCGATACTTATTATGCAGAAACAGAGCCTCTGATGTTGCCTCCCACAGCTGAAGTTTTGCCGTAACCGGATTGCATAAATAACGCAATTTAACGCAAATAAACTAATCCTTTAGAGTTAGGCGAAATAAATAATGGAAGTTATTGGCGGGTATAACTTTGATCGTCATCAATTAAAAACGGGAAGAAAAATATTAAATGCGTAGTGATATTTATTATCATAAAGACCAATGCAACACTGTTTATCAGATTACATATAAATGTGAATCCGTTCTCAACTATAAATAAAAAAACAATCGAAATATAATTACAAATATAGCGAATTCCACATTTACGCTAATTTACAACAGAATTAACGCCCTGCCAGGCATTTTCTCATAATGGGAAATAAGGGATGCGTTCATCCCTTATTTCGGTTAGCCAGCCAGCGCTTTGATCACTGTTTCCATCGCCTGCTTTTCAAGGTCACTGCGCTGAATACGCTGGTTTGCCAGCGCGGTTCGTAGTACCCCGGCAATCACGACATGTTTGGGTTCCTGTCCCAGATCGCGCATTTCCAGCACCACTTTGCCAACCACTCTGCACATCTCACGGTACAGTTCATCGTCTTTTGTCAGGTTTCCCATTATTGTTTCTCATTGCAGGTCCAGTTAAACAGCATATATCAGACTGGAGGGGATGACAAAAAACAAAGAAAATCAAATAAATAACTCACGGCACTATTCAACGATACGCGTTTCTTTCAATTGCTGCCATTTGTTGACCAGTTCCGCCAGATTTGCCGCCTGCATTTTTTCCATCACCCTGGCGCGATGGACTTCTACCGTGCGTACCGCGATGTTCATCACCTGTGCGATCTCGCGGTTCATCAGCCCTTTAACAACAAACCCGGCCAGCTCACATTCTTTGGCCGTGAGCGTCCGGTAGCAGGTGACGATCTGTTGTCGGGCAACGGCCTGCTCCGATACCACCAGCGCACGCTCCAGCGCCGTTTGCAGCGGTCTGGCGCTGACCGGTTTTTGCAGGAAGTCCACCGCGCCGTGTTTCATCTGCTCGACGGCCATCGGCACGTCGCCATGTCCGGTAAGAAACACGACGGCCAGCGTACTCTCGCGCTGGCGTAACACCTCATGGACATGCTTACCGTCCATAACCGGCATTCGCATATCCAGCAACAGTACGCCCGTCTGATACAAATCGGCCTGAGCAAGAAAAACCGCCCCTTCTTCCCAGCACGTGACCGGGTAGCCCAGGCTCTCCAGCAGGAAGGCGCAAGCATCGGTGACCGCCACATCATCATCCAGTAAATGAATCATCGCCATTGCTGTCCTTTTCCTCCTGTTGCGTAAAATCCAGTTCCACCGCCACCCCGGGCAGTCCGTCAGGCGCGGTCTGATTCCGCAGGCCGATCTCCCCCTGACCGTAACGCACCAGCCGCTGGCAGATCACCAGCCCCAGTCCCATCCCCTCTTTCCGACTGGTCTTGAAGGGCTGAAACGCTTGATGCAGTAAGGTATCGTCGATACCGCCGCCATTATCCTGCAGCGTTATGCGCACGCCATGCGGGGAAGAGGAGGCATCAATCCACAGCGCGGTGGCGCCCGCCTGCGCCGCGTTGAGGATCAGATTCGCCAGCACTTGCTCGAGCAAAACCGGCGGCAGCAAAATCGTCAACGCGCGATCGATATTGCTGTGTAAGGTTAACGTCGGGAACTGCTGTGCCATACGCAACAGTTGCCAGACATGTTGAACCGCCTCGTGGATGCTGATCTTCTCCCACTCTTCCGTGCGGATCGGGCTTCCCTGGGCCTGACTCACCCAGCGCCGCAGATTACGCAGCGTTTCTGCCCCGCGCTGCGCCTGTCGATCAATCTGCTCCAGCGCTGGCAGTAACGCGTGCGCCGGATCCTGCGACTGTAGGCGAATCAGGCTACCCTGTGCGTAATGACGAATTGCCGACAGCGGTTGATTCAGTTCGTGCGCGAATCCGGAGGTCATTTCCCCGAGGACGCTCATCTGTCTGGCCGTTTCCAGCGCCTGCTCCTGCTGGCGCAACTGGACGCTGTTGCGTTCAAGTTGTTTACCACGACGACGTACCAGCAACATCACCCAGATGTAGTTCAGGGTCAGCAGCAACAGGATCAGCGCGGTTCCGCCCATCAGCCACTGATGTTGTATCAACCAGCTTTTCACATCCAGCCACAACCGCCGCTGCTGTGGATGCTGCTGCACGTCACGCAGCAGGGCTTCCACCTGACTGGTCGACGCTGGCGCGCCCCAGTGAAACGCCGCGGTGTCTGGCGCAGCCAGCAGCGCGCGGGTGACGCGGTCTGCCAACGCATCGCTCACCGCAGGCAACGCGGCGAACGACCAGTCGGGATAGAGCGGCGTACTGGCTAAACACTCAATATTTCCGGGACGGTTGAGCACCGCGACAAAATTGGCTTTATCAACTAGCCCCTCTTCGTCCATTTTTTCCAGCAGGCAGACAGGGACAATCACCGCCTGTACTGCTTTTTCACGGAGCAAATAGAGAAGCGCATCGGCCGGAAAACCGGTAAAGCGCAGGTTGAGATCGCGTTCAGGACGCAGGCCGGCGTCGCTCAGCGCTTTATATCCCAGCAGGTAGCCGCCGAACGCCTGGGGATCGATAGCCCCCACCGTTTTACCGATCAGGTCATGTGCGCCGGTGATACCGCTGTCGCGCCGGACAAGGATCGCACTACCAATGACGTTGCCCGTGCCACGCGCGGAACGCAGCGACGCCAGCCAGCGCAGCGGCGAACGACTGTTCAGTTGCACGAACTGCGCCGGATTGGTCACCACAAATTGCACGGTTCCGTTGTTCACTGCCGCCTGCATCTGGTGCAAATCCAGCGGCAGGATGTGGAACTGTTCTCCGGGAAGCTGTTGGTTAAGTAGCGTTTCCAGCGGCTGCCAGTGGTTACGGGTGGAGACCTCTCCGCGCATCGCCAGAATCCCGATATTCCATGAGCCCGCCAGCACTGCGCCGCTGAACATGAAGGCCGACGCCAGCAGCGTCAGCCCCATCACCTTTTTACCTCTCACACCATTATCCCTGTTGATTATGTTGTTTTAGATCAACAACCCGCCGGGTATGTGGTTAACCACAATAGAGCTGCCCCCGCCACGATTTTTACACTGTAAATCATCGACATTCTTTATTCATCACACGCAAACCAACGGCGTGACAAATGTTTCGTTGTTGCCTTGAGACGGGAGAAAAAATGGACAGCAGTAAACGGCAGTTTCTCCAGCAACTGGGCGTCCTGACCGCAGGCACTTCTCTGGTTCCACTGGCGCAGGCGAAGTTTCCTTTTTCACCTGAACGCCACGGTGGTTCCGCACGTCATCGTTACGCGATGCTTATCGATCTGCGCCGCTGCATTGGCTGTCAGGCCTGTACCGTCAGCTGTGCGATTGAAAACCAGACGCCGCAGGGCGAATTCCGTACCCATGTGAATCAGTATCAGGTCCAGGTGGCGGATGAGGTGACCAACGTGCTGTTACCGCGTCTGTGCAACCACTGTGATAATCCACCCTGCGTACCGGTTTGTCCGGTGCAGGCCACATTTCAGCGCGAGGACGGCATCGTTGTGGTCGATAATACCCGCTGCGTCGGTTGCGCCTACTGCGTGCAGGCCTGCCCCTACGACGCGCGATTTATCAATCATGAGACACAGACCGCCGATAAATGCACGTTTTGTGTCCATCGCCTGGAGGCCGGGTTGCTCCCCGCCTGCGTGGAGTCCTGCGTGGGCGGCGCGCGCATCATCGGCGATATCCGCGATCCGCAAAGCCGGATATCGCAATTGATCCGCACCCATCACGACGCCATCAAGGTCCTGAAGCCGGAAAGTAATACCGCGCCCCACGTCTTCTATCTGGGACTGGACGACGCGTTTGTCACCCCGTTGATGGGTCGCGCGCAACCCGCACTCTGGCAGGAGGTCTGATAATGCAATCCTTAATCATTGAAGAGGTGCTGACCCGTCCGCAGGCGGTGAGCTGGCTTCCCTGGGCAGTACAGTATTTCTTTTTCATTGGTATTGCCGCCTGCGCGGCGCTGTTTGGTTGCGTGCTGCACTGGCGCAAAAAAGCCAACCCGACGCTGGAAAACCTGACGCTGCTGATTGCCCTGACCTGCGCAATCACCGCTCCGCTGGCGCTGACCGCCGATCTCCATCAGACGGCCCGCGTCTGGCATTTCTATGCTTACCCCACACCGTGGTCATGGATGCCGTGGGGCGCACTGTTTTTACCGCTGTTCACCGCGTTCCTCGGACTCTGGTTTCTGGCGCAGGTTTACCAGCAGCTCACCGGTATAAGTTACACCGTCACAAGATGGTTTGCCTTTGCCAGCGCGCTGACTGCGATAGGGTTGTTCCTCTATACCGGGCGGGAAGTCTCTGTCGTGCAGGCTCGCCCCGTCTGGTTCAGTTATGCCTTTGTGCTGGCGATGTTCCTGAGTGCGCTACAAACCTTCCTGGCGCTGTTAATCGCCGGGCTGCGCGATGATTTTCCGACGCAAAAACGCCTCGCGCTCGGACAACTGCTGACACTGCTCGCCCTTGCCGTCGTCATCGTTTTCTGGGTTAGCGGCAATACGCTTTCCGGTATGGCAATCCGCCAGTGGCTGGCACTCTCTGCATCGGCGCGCCATTACGCCTCTGGCTGGCTGGTATTCTGGCTGATCTCATTACTGTTTAGCGTTATCGCTATGCGCCGTCCGCTGTCATGGCCTCTGCGTAGCCTGCTGGCGCTGAGCGCGATGGCGCTGTGCTGGCTCATGCGCTGGACGCTGCTGATTCAGGGGCAGACGCTGCCGAAATTTAACGCCCAGTTCAACCCGTACACCCTGCCCGCCGGTACCGACGGTTGGCTTGCCATCCTCGGCACCTTCGGCCTGTGGGTGGCGCTGATTATTATTGTTCGCGAAAGCGTGAATGCACTCGCAAGGAGACTGCAACATGGCTAATTTATCCCGTCGTCAGTGGCTCAAAGTCGGCCTGGCCGTCGGCGGTATGGCGACGTTCGCCCTCAGCTATCGTGACGTAGCGAAGCGCGCCATTGACGGCTTGCTCAACGGCACCTCGGGTAAAATTACCCGCGACCACATCGTGGGTAACGCGCTGATCCCGGAAGCCAACGCACACCCGCGCTGGCAGCAGAATACGCAGCAAACCATCGCCATGACCCAGTGTTTCGGCTGCTGGACACAGTGCGGCGTCAGGGTGCGCGTTGATCAACAAACCAACCGGGTGCTGCGTATTGCCGGCAATCCGTATCATCCGCTTTCCCATGAACATCATATTGACGCATCGGTGCCGTTCAGCGTGGCAATGGCACAACTGGCGGGCGAGAACGGTCTTGATGCTCGCTCGACGGCCTGCGCCAGAGGCGCAACACAACTGGAAGGTCTGTACAGCCCACTGCGTATTCTTGAGCCGATGAAACGCGTCGGCAAACGCGGCGAAGGCAAATGGCAGCGTATCAGCTTTGAACAATTGATCACGGAGGTGGTGGAAGGCGGCGATCTGTTTGGTGAAGGTCACGTCGACGGCCTGCGCGCCATTTACGCTCCGTCTACGCCGATTGATCCGCAGCATCCGGGGTTCGGCCCTAAAACCAACCAGCTTCTGGTTACCAATACCAGCGACGATGGGCGCGACACTTTTTTACGCCGTTTTGCTCTCAACAGTTTCGGTAGCAAGAACTTTGGCGCGCATGGCTCCTACTGTGGACTGGCTTATCGCGCGGGTTCCGGTGCGCTGATGGGCGATCTCGATAAAAACACCCACGTAAAACCCGACTGGGATAACGTCGAGTTCGCGCTGTTTATGGGCACCTCGCCCGCGCAGTCCGGCAACCCGTTTAAACGCCAGGCCAGACAGCTTTCCAGCACGCGTCTGCGCGATGATTTCAGCTATGTGGTCGTCGCCCCTGCGCTGCCATTAACCACCGTGCTGGCTGACGATCACGGCCACTGGTTGCCGGTGATCCCCGGCAGTGACTCCGCGCTGGCGATGGCAATGATTCGCTGGATACTCGAAAACCAACGCTACAACGCCGATTATCTGGCGCTGCCGGGCGCAGAGGCCATGCTACACGCTGACGAGAAGAGCTGGACCAACGCCACGCATCTGGTGATAACCGACGATCTTCCCGGACTGGCTGGACAGCACTTAATGTGTAGCCATCTGGATCCTTCCGCGGCCAGTGACCCACTGGTGGTGGATGAGCACAACGAGTTGGTTCCCGCCAGTAATTGCCTGCGCGCCGCGCTGTTTGCCACACGCCAGGTGACGCTCGCCGACGGGCGTAGCGTGACGGTGAAAAGCAGCTTCCAGTGTCTGAAAGAATCGGCGGAAAAAATGACGCTCGCGCAGTACAGCCAGCAGTGCGGCGTGGCTGAGGACAACATCATCGCGCTGGCAGACGCCTTTACCCGTCACGGTCGTAAAGCGGCGGTCGTCACCCACGGCGGCATGATGGCAGCAAATGGTTTCTATAATGCGTGGGCGGTGATGATGCTGAACGCGCTGATCGGCAACCTCAGTCTGGAAGGCGGCGTGTTTGTTGGCGGCGGAAAATTCAACGGCGCAATGGATGGCCCGCGCTACAACATGGTGAGTTTTCCGGGCAAAGTGAAGCCCAAGGGGCTGAGCATCGCGCGAAGCAAAACGGCGTATGAATCTTCTGAAGAGTACCGCGACAAAGTCGCCGCCGGCGAGTCCCCCTTTCCGGCCAAAGCGCCGTGGTATCCGTTTGTCGCCGGTCAACTGACTGAGTTGCTGAGTTCCGCGCTGGAGGGGTATCCATACCCGCTGAAGGCGTGGATCTCCAATATGACCAATCCCCTGTATGGCATACCCGGTCTGCGCGCGGTGGCCGAAGAAAAGTTGAAAGATCCGGCACGGTTGCCGCTGTTTATTGCTATCGACGCCTATATGAATGAGACCACCGCTCTTGCGGATTACATCGTGCCGGACACGCATAACTTCGAAAGCTGGGGATTCAGCGCGCCGTGGGCCGGCGTCGCCAGTAAAGCCACCACCGCACGTTGGCCGATTGTCGACTCTGCCACCGCCACTACCGCCGACGGTCAGCCGGTTTCAATGGAAGCATTTTGTATCGCGGTGGCAAAGCAACTGAATCTGCCGGGATTTGGCGACAATGCGATTTCCGACAGCGAAGGAAACCGCTATCCGCTTAATCGTGCGGAGGACTACTATCTGCGCGTCGCCGCCAATATCGCGTTTATGGGTAAAGCTCCGGTGGCCGACGCGGTGGCAGAAGACATTGAACTCACAGGCGTTAGCCGCATTATGCCCGTCATTCAGCAGACGCTGAAAGCGGAGGAAGTCCGTCGGGTAGCGTTTATCTATTCACGTGGTGGTCGATTCGCGTCGGATAAGAGCGGTCGGGCTGAAAACCGGGTCGGCAACGCGTGGGAAAAACCGCTGCAAATCTGGAATGCCGAAGTTGCCGCTCATCGTCATGCTATCACTGGCGAGCGCTACAGCGGCTGTCCAGCGTGGTATCCGGCAAGGCTGTCAGACGGACGTTCGGTGGACGAACTGTTCCCGCTGACACAGTGGCCGCTCAGGCTTATCTCGTTTAAGTCCAACACCATGGCCAGCGCATCGGCTGTGATCCCGCGTTTACACCACGTCAAACCGGTCAATCTGGTGGCGTTGAATCCGCAGGACGGGCAGCGTTTCGGGCTGTCACATGGCGACACGGTGCGGATCACCACGCCGGGTGGACAGGTTAAGGCGCAAATCAGTCTGCTGCACGGGGTAATGCCGGGGGTCATTGCAATCGAACACGGCTACGGGCATCGGGAGATGGGCGGCGCGCAGCACACGCTGGACGGTGAACCGCTGCCGTTTGATGCGAAAGTGAAATCGGGGATCAACCTGAATGATCTGGGATTTGCCGATCCGACGCGAAAAGTGAGTAACACCTGGCTTGACTGGGTGTCCGGCGCCGCAGTCCGTCAGGGGCTGCCAGCGAGAATTGAGCGAGTCTAACACTAGCGCCGGATGGCAACGCTAACGCGTTTTATCCGGCCTACAGGACTAGCGCATTTTACCCGGCCTACAGGACGTCGCAGGCCGGACAAGGCGAAGCCACCACCCGGCAAAAAACGGATCAGTTATTTACCGGAATAACCGCGCCTTTGTATTTGGTGCGGATCCAGTCCTGAATCTCTTTTGAGTGCAGAACATCAACCAGCGCGACGATATCCTTTTTCTTCTCATCGCCGCGATGCACGGTAATGATGTTGGCATACGGGTTGTTCTCACCGCTTTCCACCGCGATCGGGTCGTGGACCGGATCCAGACCGGCGTCGATGGCGTAGTTGGCGTTAATCACCACCGCATCGCCTTCATCGTTGTTGTACATCTGCGGCAGCAGCGCGGCTTCCACGTTAGGCAGGAACTTCAGCTTCTTCGGGTTTTCCACGATATCGCTGATACGTGCGGTCACTTTATCCACGCCCGGCTTCAGTTTGATTACCCCCTCTTTCTCAAAGATAGACAGAATACGCCCCTCTTCCGACACCGCATCACGCATGATGATTTTGCCGCCTTCCGGCAGATCCTTCAGCGACTTAACCTTTTTCGAATAGATGCCGATAGGTTCAATGTGGATCGCGCCCGCACTGACGAAATCGTAGGTTTTATCTCCGGCATGATCTTTCAGGACGCTGTTCAGATAGGGAATATGCTGGAAGTAGTTGGCGTCAATTTCGCGGCCCGCCAGCGCGGTGTTCGGCAGGATGTAGTCCTGGAAGGGTTTAATCTCCAGATCGATCCCCTGTTTCGCCAGAATCGGTTTGGCCTGCTCGAGAATTTCGGCGTGCGGTACGTTGGACGCGCCCACGGTCAGCGTGTCTGCCCAGGAGGCGAAGCTCAGGGCACTTAAGGTGGCTGCGGCGAGAAGTGTCAGTGATTTTTTCATGATAATGGTTTCCGTATTTTATTAGCGTTTATCTAACAGAGAAGTGATCACATCGCCGCAGAACTGGATTATGAAGACGATGATCAAAATCGTCACCGTCGCCACCAGCGTGACGTCGTTGTGGTTGCGCTGGAATCCTTCCAGATAAGCCAAGTTCCCTAAACCACCTGCCCCGATCACCCCGGCCATCGCGCTGTAACTGACCAGCGCAATCAGCGTCACGGTGATACCGGACACCAGAGCGGGTGACGATTCAGGTAACAAAACCCGAAAAATTAAGGTGCTGAGACGCGCGCCCATTGAACGTGTCGCTTCAATGACCCCCTTATCCACTTCACGCAGGGCGATCTCAACCAGACGCGCATAGAATGGCGCGGCACCGACAATCAGCGCGGGTAACGCGGCATTGGCGCCAAGAATGGTGCCGACAATCGCTTTGGTAAACGGGATCAACAGGACGATCAAAATGATGAATGGGATCGAGCGAAAGATGTTCACCACCAGCGAAATACCGCTGTACAGCGCACGGTTCTGGAACAGCCCGCCGCGTGCGGTAAGAAACAGCGCCAGTCCGAGGACGATACCGAGCACAAAGGTCGCAATCCCGGAGAGCGCGGTCATGTACAGCGTCTCCTGAGTGGCGGCAAAAAGTTGATCCCATTTCAGATGGGGAAACAGATTCTCAACCATGTTGAATCACCTCACCGTCAATGCCGCTTTTTTGCAGGTCGTCCAGAATGTTGTTGAGTTGCTCTTCTGACGCCACCACGTGCAGCCACAGCTGGCCGAACACGCCGTGTGCCGTTTGGGTCATTTTGCCGTGCAGGATGTTGAATGGCAGACCGTAGCGCAGAGTCAGTTCGCCAACGATCGGCTGATGCGTGCTGTGGCCGGTAAAGGTTAACTTAATTACCGTGCCGCCCAGTTCGCTCGCCAGCTGCGGGTTAAAGGCCTCTTCATCGGCATACTGCCCTACCTGGCGGACAAACTGACGGGTAATCGGCTGTTGCGGATGCGTGAAGACGCTCAAAACGTCGCCTTCTTCCACCACCTGACCGTTCTCCATCACCGCCACGCGATCGCAGATTTTGCGCACCACATGCATTTCATGGGTGATCAGCACGATCGTCAGTTTGAAGCGGCGATTGATATCGAGCAGCAACTCCAGAATTTGATCGGTTGTTTGCGGGTCCAGCGCTGACGTGGCTTCATCGCACAACAACACATCCGGACTGTTCGCCAGGGCACGCGCAATCCCCACACGCTGCTTTTGTCCGCCGCTCAGTTGTGACGGATATGCATTTTCGCGCCCCGTCAGCCCCACCAGCGCAATCAGCTCCGCCACGCGAGCCTGAATTTTCGCTTTCGGTGCACCGGCGATTTGCATGGAAAAGGCGATGTTGTCGCGCACCGTACGCGACCACAACAGATTGAAATGCTGAAAGACCATACTGATTTTCAGGCGCGCCTGGCGCAGCGATTCACCGCGGGCGGCGGAAATGTCGTGGCCATTGATGGTCACACTGCCCGCAGTTGGCTTTTCCAGCCCGTTGAGCAGCCGAATCAGGGTGCTTTTCCCGGCCCCGCTGTAGCCGATAATCCCGTAAATCTGCCCCTGCTCTACGGTCAGATTGACGTTATCAACCGCGGTAATGGCTAGCCGGCCTGGCGTGAACACTTTCGAAATATTTCTCAGGACAATCATGTCGTTTGGGTATCCGCATCTGCTTATTGTTATCCTGCCAGCGCTTTCAGCTATTTAGCAGTATGGATGTCCAAACGAGTGTAATCAGGGTAATGTGGATTTGAAATGATTTAAAAGTCATTTGTTATAACGCGAAGGAATAAGTCTGGTTGCGCAACACAGCCTGGTTTTTGCGTTTGCGCAATTGGCAGACACGACTTGTTTAATAACAATTTGTTGTGTAACTGCCTGGATGTATTCTGAAACGCTGTTTCCATTTTCCTTTTGCGTAAATTTCAGCGTATAATGCGTGACAATTGTCACTTGAATGGTTTCAGCACATTGACCTGTCATACTCAGAGACTACAAAACGTCCCTTTTTGTCGGGCTGAAATCCGAGCACACATTCCTCTGCACGCTCTATCGATGTCACCTATCCTTAGTGCGAGGCATCACAACTTTCGTAATACAGGTTTAGCTTCCAGGCAACGCGTCCCGGAAGTCGGCTTTCCATATCCTTCTCAACTTAAAGACTAAGACTGTCATGAAAAAGACGAAAATTGTTTGCACCATCGGTCCGAAAACCGAATCTGAAGAGATGTTAACCAAAATGCTGGACGCGGGCATGAACGTCATGCGTCTGAACTTCTCTCACGGTGATTATGCAGAACACGGTCAACGTATCCAGAACCTGCGCAACGTGATGAGCAAGACCGGCAAGAAAGCAGCGATCCTGCTCGACACGAAAGGTCCGGAAATCCGTACTATCAAGCTGGAAGGCGGCAACGACGTTTCCCTGAAAGCAGGCCAGACCTTTACGTTCACCACCGACAAATCCGTGGTCGGTAATAACGAAATCGTTGCTGTAACCTACGAAGGTTTCACCTCCGACCTGTCCGTCGGTAACACTGTACTGGTCGACGATGGTCTGATCGGTATGGAAGTCACCGCGATCGAAGGCAACAAAGTCATCTGTAAAGTGCTGAACAACGGTGACCTTGGCGAAAACAAAGGCGTTAACCTGCCTGGCGTTTCTATCGCCCTGCCGGCACTGGCTGAAAAAGACAAACAGGACCTGATCTTTGGTTGCGAACAAGGCGTTGACTTTGTTGCGGCTTCCTTTATCCGTAAGCGTTCTGACGTGGTTGAAATCCGTGAGCACCTGAAAGCGCACGGCGGCGAGAAGATCCAGATCATCTCCAAAATTGAAAACCAGGAAGGTCTGAACAACTTCGACGAAATCCTCGAAGCATCTGACGGTATCATGGTTGCGCGTGGCGATCTGGGCGTAGAAATTCCGGTTGAAGAAGTGATCTTCGCGCAGAAGATGATGATCGAAAAATGTATCCGCGCGCGTAAAGTCGTTATCACTGCGACCCAGATGCTGGATTCCATGATCAAAAACCCGCGTCCGACTCGCGCTGAAGCGGGCGACGTGGCGAACGCCATTCTCGATGGTACTGATGCCGTTATGCTGTCTGGCGAATCCGCAAAAGGGAAATACCCGCTGGAAGCGGTCACCATCATGGCGACCATCTGTGAACGCACCGACCGTGTGATGACCAGTCGTCTGGACTTCAACAACGACAGCCGCAAACTGCGTATCACTGAAGCCGTCTGCCGTGGCGCTGTGGAAACCGCTGAAAAACTGGACGCTCCGCTGATCGTGGTTGCCACTCAGGGCGGTAAATCTGCGCGTGCAGTGCGTAAATACTTCCCGGACGCGACCATTCTGGCGCTGACCACCAACGAAGTGACTGCTCGTCAGTTAGTTCTGAGCAAAGGCGTTGTGGCGCATCTGGTGAAAGAAATCGCGTCTACTGATGATTTCTATCGTCTGGGTAAAGAGGTTGCTCAGCAGAGCGGTCTGGCTCAGAAAGGTGACGTTGTGGTGATGGTTTCCGGTGCACTGGTACCGAGCGGCACCACTAACACGGCATCTGTTCACGTACTGTAATAATTCCCGTGTGAATTAATTCGATAAAAAAAGCGCCCTCGTGGCGCTTTTTTTATTTTACCGTTAGCGACTATTAATAAAAAAGCAAATCGGATTGAGCTATCTAATTACAGATTATCTAAGACGAATCCGATGGAAGCCGCCTGTTTTCACTCAGTTTTTTAGCCCTTTTTGCCCATTTCGGTGCTTCTTTGAGCGAACGATCAAAAATAAGCGCCTTCTCATCAAAAAAATATTCTCAACATAAAAAAGTTTGTGTAATACTTGTAACGCTACATGGAGATTAACTCAATCTAGAGGGTATTAATAATGAATCGTACTAAACTGGTACTGGGCGCGGTAATCCTGGGTTCTACTCTGCTGGCTGGTTGCTCCAGCAACGCTAAAATCGATCAGCTGTCTTCTGACGTTCAGACTCTGAACGCTAAAGTTGACCAGCTGAGCAACGACGTGAACGCAATGCGTTCCGACGTTCAGGCTGCTAAAGACGACGCAGCTCGCGCTAACCAGCGTCTGGACAACCAGGCTACTAAATACCGTAAGTAATAGTACCTGTGTAATAGAAATGGCGCACATTGTGCGCCATTTTTTTTGTCTCGCGTTTTACCTTCCCGCTACTGCGTCTGGGTCTCTTCCTGTACTGAACCGTTCTGCGCTGACTGAACAGCAGGTGTTGCCACAACAGTGGGTGTTTGCCCGGCGGACACCGCTACCGGATATCCCGCCCGACGATACAACGCGTTATCCACCAGACCGTCATCCACCTCTTTCATTGCCTTAAACTGGCTGAACCCGGCAGGCAGCACATATGGCATCGTCTGCACGTTTTGTTCTTCTTCCGGCGACAGCGGTCGATGGACCTCAACGTAGCGCAGCCCACTCGGCTCCACGGAAAATTTCACCGGTTCATTAATCACTCTCACCGGCGTTCCCGTGCGAACCTGGGAGAACAACGCTTTGATGTCCGGGGCGTTCATCCGGATACAGCCGGAACTGACGCGCAGACCGACGCTGTCAGGCTGGCTGGTGCCATGAATGAGATACTCGCCGTTACCGTGTGCCAGACGCAGTGCAAAGAGCCCCAGTGGGTTATTCGGTCCGGCGGGGACCACCGGCGGCAAGGTAATACCACGCTCCAGAGAGCGTTTACGAATGCCCGCGGTTGGCGTCCAGGTCGGATTCGGGATTTTCTGCCCAACGCGGGTTTCCATCACTGGTGTTTCCAGTCCCTGCAAACCAATACCGATCGGATAGACCTGGACGATATTTTCTCCCGGCGGATAGTAGTACAGCCGCAGTTCAGCCAGATTGACGATAATGCCCTCACGCGGCGCATCGGGCAGCAGCAGTTGCGACGGGATCGTGATGAGGGTACCCGGCTTTGGTACAGGAGCAATGGTATTATTCGCCTCCAGAATGAGCATCGCGGCAGTATCAAAACGACGGGCAATGGCCTGAAGGTTTTTATCGCCTTCCTGCACCGTATATGTTTGATTCTGCCCCACAAGACGACTGCCTGCTGGCGGTAAGGGATAATCCACCGCCCAGGCAGCCTGTATGGCGCTGTAAGCGCCGATAAGCAGTAGAGTAATAAGAGACGCGCGTTTCATACCTAACCTCCTGTATTCACTGGCATGGCCAGAATGCTGATAATCCTGTAAGACAGCCCGGCTGCCTTACCTGACAGGATGAAAGCTGTCTATTGAGTTTAGCTAAGCGTTGCGGCTTTGGTACGGATCGCGCGAATCATCGCTTCCAGACCCTGTGAACGAGACGGCGTGAGATGCTGCGCGAGCGCCATTTGTTCAAACCACGGTCGCACATCAAAATTCACGATATCCTGAGCCGTCATCTGGTGATACAGAATGAAGACGACCGCAATCAGTCCTTTCACAATGGCAGCATCACTGTCGCCCTGCAGTTCAATAACGCCTTGCGCATTCTGGCGCATCACTATCCAGACCTGACTCTGACATCCCTGAATTGTATTTTCAGCACTGCGGTCCGCGGCGGATAATTCCGGCAGTCGCTGTCCCAGTTCAATGATGTACAGATACTTCTCTTCCCAATTAGCGCAACGCTGAAAATTACGCAACAATTTTTCTTTATCCGGCAGCGCAGCCATAGTGCCTCCCTGTTACCCCAGTAAGCGATGAATTCGTTGCAAGCCTGTCACCAGACGATCCACTTCTTCATGGGTGTTATACATTGCCAGTGACGCCCGGCACATCGCCGGCACCTGATAAAAGGCCATCAGCGGCATCGCGCAGTGGTGTCCGGTCCGCACGGCGATCCCGTAATTATCGAGAAAACTGCCGACGTCATAAGCGTGGTGCTTCCCGAGATTAAAGGCAATCACGCCCAGACGGTCAGTAGGGCCATACAGCGTGAGATCCGGCACCGCCTTCAGTTGCTCCAGCGCGTAATGCATCAGGTTCTGTTCGTATTCGCCAATCGCCTCCAGTCCCAGCGCTGAAACATATTCCAGTGCCGCGCCAAAGCCGATAATCCCACCGGTATTCGGCGTACCCGCTTCGAAGCGCCACGGCGCTTTCGTCCAGGTCGTGCCCTGCGTCAGGCTGACGGTGGCGATCATCGATCCGCCCCCTTCCCATGGCGGCATCTGTTGCAACAACGCCTCTTTGACGTAGAGCACCCCAATGCCGGTCGGGCCATACAGCTTGTGGCCCGAGAAGACGTAAAAATCGCAGTCCAGCGCCTGAACGTCTACCGGGTGGTGCATCACTGCCTGCGCGCCGTCCACCAGCACTTTCGCACCATGTTGATGCGCCAGCGCGGTCATTTCGGCGATCGGGTTTTCAGTTCCCAGCACATTAGAGACGTGCGTTATCGCCAGCAGTCGGGTTTTCTCATCAAACAGGGTGGGCAGGATCTCGTGCTGCAATGTACCGTCGGCGTTCAGCGGGATCACCCGCAGCTCAGCGCCCACCCGTGCGCACAGCATCTGCCACGGCACGATGTTGGCATGGTGTTCCATCTCACTGATGATGATGTTATCGCCCGCGTGGACGTTCTCTGGCCCCCAACTGTTGGCGACCAGGTTAATGCCTTCCGTCGTACCGCGCACAAACACTAACTCTTCCGCAGAGCGTGCGTTGATAAACAGCGATGCCAGCTTGCGCACGTTCTCCATTTTTTCGGTGGCCTGAGCGCTGAGGGTGTGGATCCCCCGGTGCACCGCCGCATAACCGTGACGATAAAACTCGGCTTCCGCGTCAATCACCTGCGCCGGTTTTTGCGCGCTGGCGGCGCTGTCGAGATACGCCAGCGGCAGGCCATTCACTTCACGCGTGAGGACGGGGAAATCCGCACGCACGGTGTCGATAGGAAATGTCATGCTACGCCTCCCGGCAGACGTTGGCCGATCCGCGCCAGCACCTGTTGTTTCAGCCCCTCGTCGCTCAACGCTTCCGTCAGTTCCGCGGCAAAGGCATAAAGGATCATCTGCTGCGCATCCCGCTGAGCAATCCCGCGCGAGCGCAGGTAGAACATCTGCTCATCGTCAATGCGCCCTACCGTCGCCCCGTGGCTGCACTTCACGTCATCGGCGTAAATTTCCAGTTGCGGTTTGGTATCCACCTCCGCGAGCTTCCCGAGCAGCAGATTGTTGTTCGTCATCTGCCCGTCCGTTTTGATCGCATGCTGGGCAACATTAATCAGTCCGTTGAACACCGCCCGGCCCTTATCGCTGACGATGGTTTTATGCAGCTGTCGGCTGTTGCAATAGCCTTTGTTGTGCTCAAGCCATGTGCGGGTGTCGCAGACCTCATTTTTCACCGGCATCGCCAGGCTGTTGATCCTGAGCGTTGTGTTCTCGCCGTTCAGTTGGGTGCTGGTGTTATGACGCAGCACCGCATCGCCGAGCAGAAAGCTGTGGCTGTGCGCCGACGCATCCGCCGCCAGCAAAATATCGTTATGGGCGAAGTGATGGCTGAGCGGATTTTCAAATGCCAGTTTGATGTGACGCAGGTGCGCATTTTCCGCCACGTTCATGGTCAGACGCGCGCCGGTGAAATGCCGGGCATCATTCAGACTGACGTAATGCTCGATAATCGTCGCCTCCGCCCCTTCCGCCAGCTCAAGATGGTGGCGATAGTGCGCCGTGTTCACCTCTTCAGCGGATACGCCCTGGGTGATATGCATCAACAGCAGCGGTTTTGCCGGGCGCTGGTTACGCTTAACACGGATATGGGTCACGCTGCGCGCCAGGCTTTCAGTGAGATGCAAAAACACCTCCGGCTGTACCGCGGTCGGCAGAGCCTGTCGCTCATCGTTGATCGCCACGTCAAAGCCGCTGTTCTCCCAGTTGTCGCTGAGTGCCGGGCTGAACTGACCGTCGACAAACACCAGTCGCAGCGCCTCAACGTTAAGCGCTAAGGCATCGCGCTGCGCCGGGGTGACATTAGCATAACGACTGACAAACAGGCTGTTGGTGAGGCCTTCCAGCGGCGTGTATTTCCAGTTCTCATGCTTGCGCGTTGGCAGTCCCAGGCGCAAAACCTGCTGGAGATGCTGTTGCGCGTGCTCAGAACGCGTCTCGCCCTGCGCTTCAAACAGGTGATGCCATTGTTGCAGTGCATTACTGCTGTTCGGTAAGCCAGCCATATCCCTGCTCCTCCAGTTGTTTGACCAGCGTGAAATCGCCAGACTTCACAATCCGTCCCTGATACAGGACGTGGACAAAATCCGGCTTGATATAGTCAAGGATGCGCTGATAGTGGGTGACAATAATGAACGAGCGCTTACCGTCACGCAGTGCGTTGACCCCATCGGCAACCACTTTCAGGGCATCGATATCCAGCCCGGAGTCCGATTCATCGAGAATGCACAGTTCCGGCTCGAGCACCGCCATTTGCAGAATGTCATTACGTTTCTTCTCGCCGCCGGAAAAACCGACGTTCACCGAGCGGGTTAACAGGTCTTCCGGCATCTTCAGCAGCGCGATTTTCTCTTCCATCAGATCCTGAAAATCGAAGCGATCAAGCGATTCCTGGCCGCGATACGTGCGCACCGCATTAAGCGCCGTTTGCAGGAAAAACTGATTGCTGACGCCGGGGATTTCCACCGGATACTGGAAGGCCATAAAGATGCCTTCGCCCGCCCTCTCTTCCGGCGCCAGTTCCAGCAGGTCTTTCCCTTTAAACATCACCGACCCGCCGGTGACTTCATAATCTTCACGTCCCGCCAGCGTCGCGGAGAGCGTACTTTTCCCGGACCCGTTCGGTCCCATAATGGCATGCACTTCCCCCGGACGAACCTCAAGGCTCAATCCGCGCAGGATCGCTTTCTCTTCCACACTGACCTGTAAATCTTTAATCGTTAACATGTTGCTTCCTTAACCGACGCTGTGTTCAAGGCTAATGGCTAATAATTTTTGTGCTTCGACGGCAAACTCCAGCGGCAACTCGGAGAACACGTCTTTACAGAACCCGTTGACGATCATTGAGATCGCATCTTCTTCGCTGATGCCGCGCTGCAGACAATAGAACAGCTGATCTTCACCAATCCGTGAGGTGGTCGCTTCGTGCTCCAGCTGCGCGCTGTTGTTGCGGCATTCAACATACGGGAAGGTATGCGCTCCGCAGTCGGCGCCAATCAGCATCGAGTCGCACTGGGTAAAATTTCGGGCATTGGTGGCGGTCGGCATGATTTTGACCAGCCCACGGTAGCTGTTCTGGCTGTGTCCGGCGGAAATCCCCTTCGAGATAATGGTCGAGCGGGTGTTCTTGCCGATGTGGATCATCTTGGTGCCGGTATCCGCCTGCTGATGACCGCTGGTCAACGCCACCGAGTAAAATTCACCAATGGAGTTGTCGCCACGCAGAATGCAACTGGGGTATTTCCAGGTAATGGCTGAACCCGTCTCCGACTGGGTCCACGACATTTTGCTGTTCTCACCCTCGCACAATGCGCGTTTGGTGACGAAGTTCAGAATGCCGCCGGTGTTGTTATCACCAGGGAACCAGTTCTGGACGGTGGAGTATTTCACTTCGGCGTCTTTGTGGATGATCACTTCCACCACCGCCGCGTGCAACTGATAGCTGTCTCGCACCGGCGCAGAACAGCCTTCAATATAGCTCACATAGCTGCCTTCATCTGCCACCAGGATCGTGCGCTCAAACTGTCCGGTCTTCTCGGCGTTGATGCGAAAATAGGTAGAAAGCTCCATCGGACAGCGCACGCCTTTCGGCACATAGATAAAGGTGCCATCAGACGCAACCGCCGCATTCAACGCAGCGAAGAAGTTATCGTTGCCGGGTACGACGGTGCCGAGATACTGCTTAACCAGTTCAGGGTGATCGTGAATCGCCTCGCCGAAGGAGCAGAAGATGATCCCCTGTTCCGCCAGTTTTTCACGATAGGTGGTGGCAACGGAGACGGAGTCAAAAATGGCGTCAACCGCCACCTCACGCCCTTCACGTACCGGCACGCCGAGCTGTTCAAAGGCGGCTTCCACCTCTTTACTGAGAAACGCGTTCGCCCCGGTTTGCTGTACCGCCCCCGGTTCCGATGCACAGGTCTCATCACAATTCCCGCACGACGGCGCGGAGTAGTAGCTGTAATCCTGATAATTCAGCTTCTCGTAGTGCGCTTTCAGCCAGTGCGGCTCCGGCATGTCGACCCAGGCTCGGTACGCATTGAGGCGAAACTCCAGCATCCACTCCGGTTCATTACGTTTGGCCGAAATGGCGCGCACCACCTCTTCGTTGATCCCTTTCGCCAGCTCATCCGTTTGCAGTTGGGTAAAGAAACCCTCTTTGTAATTCAGGGGGCCGCCGGTCCAGGTTTTGACATCGTCAGTTGCTTCAGTATTACGAGACATAGTACCGCCTATACCCCAAAGCTTTCGCCACAGCCGCATTCGTTCTGGGCTTTCGGGTTATGAAATTTGAATAACTGGTTTAATCCTTCGCGGACGTAATCCACTTCCGTGCCGTCGATAAACGGCATCGCCTGTAACGGGACATAGAGCTTCGCGCCCTCAACCTCAAACAACAGATCGTCTTTTTCCGGCTCGCTGACGGTATCCAGCACATAGCCAAAACCGGCACATCCCGTCTGCTTAACGCCCAGGCGCACGCCCAGCATCCCAGGCTGCTTTGCGACCAGGTCGCGAATATGCGCCGCTGCCGCAGGGGTTAGCGTCAATCCACGCCAGGCGAAATCGTCCGGATTAAATGTTCCTGAATGCAATTCCATAGGGTTACCTCGCATAATGAGCCATTAGGCTATAACACCATGTTAGTGATAACGATTCTCACTTCAACCCCTCAACAGCAGGGGCATTCCGGCGTTTCACCCTTTTTGACCACTTTTATTAAGCATAGACCCTGCCACGCGGGTTAAAAGGAATGGATGAATTTGTTCAATGCATTGATTAATAATGACTTTAATGCTGGTCATCGACCCGACTGGTCAAAACAGTAAAGATGTATAGAAAATGACTATTTCAGGGATAGGAATGATATGAGGAAGGTGAACGCACAGAAAAACAAAACCCTTAAGGTTGTCAGTAACAGCCTTAAGGGTTCCGGCCCCATCCGGCGCTTATCTCCGGCACTCACGATGGCTTAGCTCTTGAAGGGGCGATAAGAATAGTCTCATATTGCTGAAGGTCATTTTTAACACAAATTGCTATCCGCCATTTTATAAGCCAGATCAATTCCTTGGCTTTACGATATTGCCGCCTGAATCGCTTCCAGAAACAGCCGAAGCCCGGCGGGCTGATGTGCACGGGAAAGATACAGGCCGTAAATAGCAAGGCGTCGGGGTTGCAGCGTCGGCAGCAGGCGCACCAGTCGTCCTTGTGCCAGCCCTTCCCGCGCTTCCTTTTCCGGTACCAGCGCGATCCCCATCCCGGCCAGTGCGGATTCGCAAAGCAAAGACGAGATCCCGGCACTCAGATTTCCCTTAATCGCCACCGAGACCGCCTCGCCCTGCTCGTCGAGAAAATGCCACGATTTTCCTGCAAACCCACTGTAATACAGGCAGTTATGCTGAGCGAGATCCTCCAGCGTTTGCGGCGTACCGTACTGGCGTAAATACGCCTCTGATGCGCAGAGAACCGACTCGCACTCGCCAAGTCGGCGGGCAATCGTGCCGGGTTCTGGGTTATCGGTAATGCGAATGGCGACATCAATACGTTCACCAACCAGACTGACCGGCTGATTGTTTATCTCAATCTCAATGCGCAGTTCAGGATAGCGCGCTAAAAAATCCGGCAAAACCGGAGCGAGAATATGCATCGCCGTAAAGTGCGCACAGGCGACGCGTAGCGTTCCGCTGGGAATGTCTGCTGCCGACGCCGCGCCAATCGCCTGCGAAAGTTGCGCCAGCGTTCGCGTCTTCACCAGCGCCTCTTCTCCGGCTGGGGTAATCGTCAGCTTACGTGATGAGCGATGAATCAGTCGCGCACCCGTCCATTTTTCCATCTCATCAAGATAGCGGCTCACCATCGGTCGGGAGAGACCCAGCGCTCGCGCCGCCGCACTCAGGCTGCCTAAATCGCAGATATGATTGAATACCATCGCTGCCATCACTCTGTCCATCGCCACCCCATCCGATCGTTTTATGAAACTCAGCATGTTCTGATACGGGAATTCTAACAGATCCCAATTTCCTTAAAATACAGGCCACACACAAGACCACTTCATCTGCATAAGGTTATCCCACATGAAAAATAAACTGCTGACCCTGTTGCTGCCTGCTGTCGCCTCACCGCTGTTTGCCGCGCCGCTGCAACTTGACGTCTATAACCCACAGGAAAACGCCATTTTCCCTGTCTCTTCAACGCTGGTATCCGGCCCGACGGAAGCAATATTGTTTGACGCGCAGTTCAGCACCAAAGACGGTGAAAAACTGGTGGAGATGATTAAATCCCGCAACAAGACGCTGAAAGCCATTGTGATTACCTCCGGCGATCCGGATTTCTATTTTGGCCTGCAGCCGATTGTGAAGGCCTTTCCTGACGCGAAGGTACTGGCCACGCCACAGGTCGTTGAGCATATTCGCGCCACCAAAGAGGCTAAGTTGCAGTACTGGGGACCGCAGATGAAAGAGGGTGCGCCAACGGCGCTGACGGTCCCGCAGGCAACCACTGAAACGCGTTTTCGCGTCGATGGCGAAACGCTGGAACTGCGTCATCCCAATGATTACGCGGCTTATGTTTGGGTGCCAGCAAACCGGGCCATTCTCGGCGGCACAGGCGTGGCGTCAGGTATTCACGTCTGGACCGCTGACACCCAGACACCGGAGCAACGCGCATCATGGCGTAACATCTTGACTGAAATGCACAGTCTGCAACCGTCACAGGTCATTCCGGGTCATTACCTTGGTGAGCGTCCTGAAGGCGATCGGGCCATCCGCTTTACGCAGGATTACCTGCAATCGTTCGAACAGGCGCTGGCGGCGAAGAAAAGTTCAACCTGGGTCATTAGCACGATGAAAGCCGCATGGCCCGGGCTGGCAGAGGAAAGTTCGCTGGAATTGAGCGCGAAGGTGAATTCGGGCGAGATGGCGTGGTAATACCGCCAGTGAAAAACAAAAAAACCCGACACTAATGTCGGGTTCTCTTTACGTTAACAATCGCGGAATCAATGAACGCCAAGGCGCCAGGCAAAGTAGATCTCTTCTTTTAATTCGGTGGAAGAGAGCGTCAGTAAATCGGCAAATTCGAGCTCAAGTTGTTTCAGTTTTTTAAGGTATTGGGCTGGAGAGAGCTCTGTTTTATCACGACGTAAAAACTCAATTGCCAGTTGGGCCGGGTCTAGTTGGCTAGTCATATCATCCTCGCTTATGGTCAAAACCTGCACAGTATATCACCTTTTACTGCGCAGATTATGACCAAAAGCAATAGAGATCACATTTTATTGTGTGACAACGTCACACAACCGCCGTGGTCAGCCTCGAGGTACAGCACAGTCGCTGTTGCTCATCGAAGATGTCGATCTGCCAGACCTGATGGCGTGAGCCGGTATGAATTGCCTTACAGATCCCCTTCACGCGCCCTTCCCGCGCAGAGCGAACGTGGTTAGCGTTAACCTCCAGCCCCACCACTTTCTGCTCGCCCCGGGTGCACAGGTAACCGGCAACAGAACCGATGCTTTCTGCAAGCACAACAGAAGCGCCGCCGTGCAGCAGACCGAACGGCTGTTTCGTGCGACCGTCGACGGGCATTGACGCTTCCAGCGTATCGTCGCCGATATGCTCAAAGCGAATATCCAGCAGGCCAACCATATTGCCTTCGCCCATCGCATTGAGGGCGTCGAGGGTCACTTCACGTTTCCAGATCATCCAATAATCTCCAGTAATGCCTGTACAGGATGGCGCACGCCCGTGCCTTCGACGCGTTTCACCTGACTGCGGCAGGAATATCCCGTCGCGAGACAACGGCTACGCGGCAGCCGCGCCATCGCCTGATGCCACGACAACTCGTAGATACCCAGCGAACTCGCATGGTTCTTCGCCTCATGACCGTAGGTACCGGCCATACCGCAACAGCCCACGCTGACATTTTCCAGCTTCGCGCCAAAGCGGGCAAAGATCGACGCCCATTGCGCAGGTGCGCCTGGCTGCGCGGTCACTTCGGTACAGTGGCCGAAGAAATACCAGGATTCGCCGCTAACATCGCGCGGTTCCTGCGAAGCCAGCGCGGTTGCCAGCCATTCATTGGCGAGCTGTACGTGGAAATCGCCGCGCGCGTCGCCTAATGCCAGCTTGTACTCATCGCGATAACAGAGCACCAGCGCCGGATCGACGCCGACCATTGGCATCCCCAGTTTGGCCACGCGGTTCAAAAACTCAGAGGTCTTTTTAGCGGTCTTCGCAAAGCGGGTCAGGAATCCTTTAATGTGCTGCGCTTTGCCGTTTGGCGAAAATGGCAACAGAACCGGCTGCATCCCCAGCTTTTCAACCAGACGGACGAAATCGGCCACCACCTGTGCGTCGTAATAGCTGGTAAACGGATCCTGCACCACCAGCACCGTATTGGCTTTCTGCGCATCCGACAACGTTTCAAGCTGTTCCAGCGTCATGTTCGCCGAGCGATGCCCGACCATTTGCTGTTGCAGCGACGGCGTCGACAGCAACGGCAGATCGACCATGCCGATATGTTTTGCCGACAGCTTGCGCACCAGCGGCTGGTTAATAAAGAAGTTAAAGGTCTTCGGCGCCCGAGCCATTAACGGCGCATAGGTTTCGACCGTCGCCACCAGGTGGTCACGCAGCGGGCGCAGGTAGCGGGTATGGTAAAGCTGCAGGAAGCGCGAGCGGAATTCCGGAACATCGATTTTGATCGGACATTGCGTCGAGCACGCCTTACAGGCCAGACAGCCGGACATCGCCTCTTTTACTTCATGCGAGAAATCATACTCGCCCTTGTTGGCATGCCAGGTATTGCGGGTGCGTGAAATCAGCGAGCGCAGGCTGGGTCGTTTGCTCGCCAGCGCGTTTTCCAGTCGCACCGGATCGACACCGCGATCCGCCAGCAAACGTAACCATTCGCGCACCAGCGTCGCGCGCCCCTTGGGCGAGTGGATACGATTGAGGCTGATTTTCATCGACGGACACATCGGGCTCTTTGCATCGAAGTTAAAGCACAGACCGTTGCCGTTACATTCCAGCGCTCCACGCCAGGTCTGGCGCACAGCCAGTGGGATTTGCCGATCCCAGGTGCCGCGTTTGACCGCATCGACTTTCATCATCGGCGCGTCGACGCCTTCAGGCGGACATATTTTCCCCGGATTCAGTCGGTTTTGCGGATCGAACGCCGCCTTGACCTTCCGCAGTTCCGTGAAAAGTTCATCGCCGAAAAACGCCGGGCTGTACTCGGCACGAAAACCTTTGCCGTGTTCCCCCCACAGCAGACCGCCATATTTCGCCGTCAACGCCACCACGTCATCGGAGATTTGCTTCATCAGCACCTCCTGCTGCGGGTCGCACATATCCAGCGCAGGACGCACATGCAGCACCCCGGCGTCGACGTGACCGAACATGCCATAACTCAGACCGTGCCCATCAAGCAGTGCACGGAACTCCGCGATGTAATCAGCAAGATGTTCCGGCGGCACACAGGTGTCTTCGGCAAAGGGAATCGGTTTTGCCGCCCCTTTCGCATTACCCAGCAGCCCTACCGCTTTTTTGCGCATCGCGTAGATACGCTCAACGCCCGCCAGTTCAGTGCATAACTGCCAGCCAATTACGCCCGCCTCTTCACGGACAATCAGCTCATCCAGCCTCTCGCACAGGGAAGCCACCTGTCCGTCGATCACGGTTTCATCATCCCCGGCAAATTCGACAATGTTCAGGCCGAGCATCTCTTTGTCCGGGACGTCGGTAATCAGTTCGCTCACCGAATGCCAGACGATGTCTTCACGCGCCAGGTTCAACACTTTTGAATCAACTGTCTCCACCGACAGCGCGCGCGCGTCCACCATAAACGGCGCGTTACGAAGCGCGGAGTCAAAAGAGTCGTATTTCACGTTCACCAGTCGGCGGACTTTCGGCAGCGGCGTAATGTCCAGCCGCGCTTCCGTAATGAACGCCAGCGTCCCTTCCGAGCCGGTGAGGATACGGGTCAGATCGAATTCGCTCATGTCATCGTTAAAGACATGACGCAAATCGTAACCCGTCAGGAAGCGGTTCAGTTTGGGGAATTTATCGATGATTAACTGACGCTTATCGCGGCAGCGCTCAAACACGGTGCGATAAATGCGACCAATGGCGGTATTGCTCTGACCGAGCGTTTCCGCCAGTTCGACCGGCAGCGGTTGCGTGTCGAGAATATCGCCGCCCAGCAGCACAGCCCGTACGCCCAGTACGTGATCGGACGTCTTCCCGTAGACCAGCGACCCTTGCCCGGAGGCGTCGGTGTTAATCATTCCCCCCAGCGTCGCCCGGTTACTGGTGGACAATTCCGGGGCAAAGAAATAGCCATACGGCTTCAGATACTGATTCAGTTGATCTTTGATCACCCCCGCTTCCACCCGCACCCAGCCCTCTTCCGGGTTGATTTCAATGATGCGGCTCATATAGCGGGACATATCGACAATGATGCCCTGGTTCAGCGCCTGTCCATTGGTGCCGGTACCGCCGCCGCGCGGGGTGAAAATCAGCGAGGCAAAGCGCGGTAGCGCCGCCAGGCGGGCAATCAGCGCCACATCAGCCGTTGAACGGGGGAAAACCACGGCATCAGGGAGAAGTTGATAGATACTGTTATCTGTCGACATTGTCAGACGATCGGCATAACTGGTTGCCGTATCGCCGGTAAATCCTTGTTGCTCCAGCTCTTGCAAAAAATTGAGCACCAGCTGAACGACGCCGGGTGCCTGAGAAATTTGTGGAATCATTATCGTGACCCTTTCCTGCGGTCTGTGTGTTGTGAGAGTTAATCGTTTGCTTATTGTTGTATCACATTTTTTTCTAATACACCCACCAGAAATACTGGCAGAATCCGCCTGTCAAAAACCGCTGAAATTGCTCATCATTATGAGACGTGTTTCACGCGGTCGCGTCGCGTCAACGATCTGACGCACTACATAGGTGAAAGAGTTTATGGTCAATATTCGTCAGCCCAGGGATATCGCACAAGTGCTGCTGTCGGTGCTGTTTTTAGCCATCATGATTGTGGCGTGTTTCTGGATTGTTCAACCTTTTATTCTGGGCTTTGCCTGGGCCGGGACGATCGTCATTGCGACCTGGCCCGTTTTACTGCGCCTGCAGAAATTACTCTGGGGTCGTCGTTCGCTGGCGGTTCTGGTAATGATGCTTTTATTAGTCCTGCTGTTTGTGATCCCAATTGCGCTTCTGGTCAACAGTATCGTTGATGGCAGCGGACCGCTGATTCACACCGTCTCGGGCGGTGATATGACGTTGCCGGATCTGGCCTGGCTGAACAGCATTCCGCTGGTCGGCGCGAAACTGTACGCTGGCTGGCATAACCTGCTGGATATGGGCGGTACGGCGATCATGGCGAAGGTCCGTCCTTACATCGGCACCACAACCACCTGGTTTGTCGGTCAGGCCGCTCACATTGGTCGTTTTATGATGCACTGTGGCCTGATGCTGCTATTCAGCGCCCTGCTGTACTGGCGTGGTGAGACGGTGGCGCTGGGTATTCGTCATTTTGCCTACCGACTGGCGGCAAAACGTGGCGACGCGGCGATGCTGCTGGCCGCACAGGCGATCCGCGCGGTGGCGCTGGGTGTGGTCGTCACTGCCCTGGTGCAGGCGGTGCTGGGCGGCATCGGTCTGGCGGTTTCCGGTGTACCTTACGCCACGCTGCTCTCTGTGGTGATGATCCTCTCCTGCCTGGTCCAACTGGGGCCGTTACCGGTGTTGATTCCGGCCATTATCTGGCTTTACTGGACCGGCGATACGACCTGGGGCAGCGTGCTGCTGGCCTGGAGTTGCGTGGTGGGGACACTGGATAACGTGATTCGCCCGATGCTGATTCGTATGGGCGCAGATTTGCCGCTGATCCTGATCCTCTCCGGCGTCATTGGCGGCCTGATTGCGTTTGGCATGATTGGGCTGTTTATCGGTCCGGTACTGCTGGCTGTTTCCTGGCGGCTGTTCTCGGCCTGGGTCAACGAAGCGCCAGCCCCCGGCAGTAAACCTGAGGAACTCCTCGAGGAACTGGCTGAAATCGAATCCCCTAAGAAATAACACGATATCAGGCGACTCCGGTCGCCTGATTGTTTAGATTTGCTAATCAATGGCGTACCGCAACCTATCTGTACCTCTTGTTCCCGCTTCGTTATCCCTGATTTGCGTCGCAAATTCTTTACAGTATTTAAACTATTGAGACGAATCTGATCGACGCTAAAACGCCCCATACCCTACTATTAGCTCACGGTTATAGATCAAGACATTGATTTATAAGTATGGAAATCCCCTGAGTGAAACAACGAATTGCTGTGTGTAGTCTTTGCCCATCTCCCACGATGGGCTTTTTTTTTACCTGCTTGCGCTGTTTTTACGTAATCCAGAAAACTGCTTTCATGTTACGTCGTCAATGACGTTGACCGTTCCAGTATCTCGGTCCCCACCTTATGCCCCAATTCCTCATGTTTAGCGCCGTCAGGACGTTCCAATAAAATTGCATCCACAACCAGATTTATTTTGTACGATTTACTCTTTCATCATTAATCTTCGCAGCACGACGCGGCAAGAGCGATGATCGGTTATCCCTTGATTCTTCGCGTACTCCGCCCACCACCAGGTTAATTTTCATTCTCCTGTCAGACGCTGTATTTTTATGTCGGTGAGATACTTTTTCCTGTTATTTTCTGTATTCACACATTCATAACAAAGAATATTGCACAAGATATTGTGACTCTCTTCATGCCGAAACCTGCTTAATAGTGTTATTTATGCTTTATCGTTTTTTAATATGAGGTCATTCAATGATGAACGCTTATGAACTACAGGCATTACGTCATGTTTTTGCAATGACCATTGAAGAGTGCGTATCGTGGATTGCGCCAGATTATAATGTCGCCGACTGGCAGCGATGGGAAAATGGCGAAGGTGAACTGCCCCCCGCCATTGCTGAAACGCTGCTGGAAATGCGTAGAAAAAGAAAATTACGTATTAATGCCATTATAGAGAAGATAAACAATCGCATTGGTAATAATACTATGCGTTTCTTTTCTGATTTAACTGATTTCCAGTCAGTCTATCGTGATGGCAGTTTTCTTGACTGGAAAATTTATCAATCCGTTGCTGCCGAACTCTACGCCCACGACCTGGAACGACTGTGCTAAACCACATATTCCCTGCCACTGGCGATTCATACTAAGAAACTTCAAATAAACAGACTGATTGTACTTTTAAGGCGCGGGCATTTAACCCGTACCAGGGAAAATCATTAGCCATTTCGCTGAGCAGGCATCATGAAAAATCACTATTTCCCCACCGCGATGGGACTGTATCTTAATTACCTGGTGCATGGCATGGGCGTCATCCTGATGAGTCTCAACATGGCATCGCTCGAACAACAATGGCAGACAAATGCCGCTGGGGTGTCTGTCGTGATCTCCTCATTAGGTATCGGGCGCTTAAGCGTCCTGTTTTGCGCCGGATTATTATCCGACCGGTTTGGCCGTCGCCCCTTTATCATTCTGGGGATGCTTTGTTATGTGATGTTCTTTTTCGGTATTCTGACAACCCACAACATCATCATCGCTTATGCCTTCGGCGTCCTTGCAGGTATGGCAAACAGTTTTCTGGACGCCGGTACCTATCCCAGCCTGATGGAGGCCTTTCCCGCTTCGCCGAGCACCGCCAACATCCTGATTAAGGCCTTTGTTTCCGGCGGACAGTTTTTGCTGCCCATCATCATCAGTCTGCTCGTCTGGGCAGAACTGTGGTTTGGTTGGTCATTTATCATTGCCGCCGCCATCATGCTGATTAACGGTATCTTTTTACTGCGCTGTTCCTTTCCGCCGCATCCAGGACGTCGCGTCGCACCGGTCACGCCGACACACGATCCGCACCAGCGTCCGGCGGAAAAACATCGCTGCGCATTCATCGACCTGGCCAGCTATACGCTGTACGGCTACATCTCGATGGCCACGTTTTATCTTATCAGCCAGTGGCTGGCGCAGTACGGTCAGTTTGTCGCCGGGATGTCATATACCCTGTCGATCAAACTGCTGAGCATCTACACCTGTGGTTCGCTACTTTGCGTTTTGATTACCGCCCCGCTGGTGCGCAAAACGGTGCGTTCAACTACCTTGCTGATGCTGTACACCTTCGTCTCGTTTGTCGCACTGTTGACGGTGTGCCTGCATCCCACGATGTATGTCGTGATTGTCTTTGCCTTTGTGATCGGCTTTTCGTCAGCCGGAGGCGTGGTACAGATAGGCCTGACCCTGATGGCAGCTCGCTTCCCGCATGCCAAAGGCAAAGCCACCGGCATTTATTACAGTGCAGGCAGCATCGCCACCTTCACGATCCCGCTGGTGACGGCTCATCTTTCACAACGGAGTATCGCCGATATTATGTGGTTCGATACCGGTATTGCCGCCGTGGGTTTCTTGTTGGCGCTGTTTATCGGCTACCGCAGCCGTCTCGAAACAAAACGTCAGTTGATGATGTCACCTTTGGCGGAATAAGACTGAATCCGTCGCATGCAATATTATTATCGCTGACTGCAATATAGTTTGTATAACGTCAATAACATCAGCAAAACATCGCAGGAGAAGTAGGCTTTCACACTTTCTTCTGCAATATACCTGGTAACGAAAACGTCATGTTATGTAGTTCATGCCGTTTCACCACCGTATATTAATAAAAAATCGCCGGATATAAAAACGCCGGTGAAAACAGAATTAAATTAACCGGCAAGGAGCTTTGAAAAAATGTCACAGAATAAGGCTTTCAGCACGCCATTTTTCCTGGCGGTCATCTGTATTTATCTCAGCTATTTTCTCCACGGTATTAGCGTCATTACGCTGGCACAAAATATGACCTCCCTCGCCGCGAAGTTTTCTACCGATAGCGCGGGGATCGCCTATTTAATTTCCGGTATCGGACTGGGGCGTCTGGTGAGTATTCTGTTTTTTGGTGTCCTGTCGGATAAATTTGGTCGTCGGGCAATCATTCTGCTGGGCGCCGCGTTATATATTCTCTTCTTCTTTGGTATCCCCGCCAGCCCTAACCTGATGGTGGCCTTTGCGCTCGCCGTCTGCGTTGGCGTGGCTAACTCTGCACTCGACACCGGCGGCTATCCGGCGTTGATGGAATGTTTCCCGAAAGCGTCAGGTTCGGCGGTGATCCTGGTTAAAGCCATGGTCTCCTTCGGACAGATGCTCTATCCGATGCTGGTCGGCTATATGCTGCTTAACAACATCTGGTACGGCTACGGTGTGGTCATTCCTGGCATTCTGTTTGTGCTCATTACCCTGATGCTGCTGCGTAGCAAATTCCCCGGCCAACTGGTGGATGCCAGCGTTGCCAAAGAGTTACCGCAGATGAACAGCAAACCGCTGGTCTGGCTGGAAGGGGTGGCTTCCGTCATGTTTGGCGTGGCGGCGTTTTCCACCTTCTACGTCATCGTGGTCTGGATGCCGAAATACGCCATGGCCTTCGCTGGAATGGAAGAAGCGGATGCGCTGAAAACCATCACGTATTACAGCCTGGGCTCGCTGGTCTGCGTCTTTATCTTTGCCGCTCTGCTGAAAAAAAGGGTTCGCCCTATCTGGGCTAACGTCTTTAACGCCGGTCTGGCGACCGTTACCGCCGCCGTCATTTATCTCTGGCCGTCCCCGCTGGTATGTAACGTGGGCGCGTTTGTGATCGGCTTCTCCGCCGCGGGCGGGATATTACAACTGGGCGTGTCGGTGATGTCGGAGTTCTTTCCGAAGAGCAAAGCCAAAGTCACCAGCGTTTATATGATGATGGGCGGTCTCGCGAATTTTGTTATTCCGCTGATTACCGGCTACCTCTCCACTATCGGCCTGCAATACATCATTTTACTGGATTTCGCTTTTGCCCTGCTGGCCTTTATCACCGGCATTATCGTTTTTGTTCGCTATTACCGGGTCTTCAATATTCCACAGAACGATATCCGTCTGGGCGAACGTTATTTTTCAACAAAAAGTTAAGCGACAATTTAAGGAGTCATGTAATGGATGTAACCGCGAAATATGAACTGATTGGCCTAATGGCTTACCCCATCAGACACAGTCTGTCGCCTGAAATGCAAAATAAGGCGCTGGAGAAAGCCGGATTACCGTTTACCTATATGGCCTTTGAGGTCGACAACAGCACCTTCGCCGGCGCTATTGAGGGGCTGAAAGCGTTAAAAATGCGCGGAACCGGCGTATCGATGCCCAATAAACAACTGGCCTGTGAGTTTGTTGATGAACTGACCCCGGCGGCGAAACTGGTGGGCGCCATTAATACCATCGTCAATGATGACGGCTACCTGCGCGGTTACAATACCGACGGCACCGGTCACATTCGCGCAATTAAAGAGAGTGGTTTCGATATCAAGGGTAAAACCATGGTATTACTGGGTGCAGGTGGTGCCTCCACGGCCATCGGTGCGCAGGCGGCCATTGAGGGGATTAAGGAGATTAAACTCTTTAACCGTAATGATGAATTCTTCCAGAAAGCGCTGGATTTCGCTAAGCGGGTGAATGAAAACACCGACTGCGTGGTGACAGTGACAGACCTTGCTGACCAGCAGGCCTTCGCTGACGCGCTGGCAACAGCGGATATCCTGACCAACGGCACCAAAGTCGGTATGAAGCCGCTGGAAAATGAATCAATCGTCAGCGACGTCAGCCTGCTACGTCCGGAACTGCTGGTCACCGAATGCGTCTACAACCCGCATATGACGAAGCTACTGCAGCAGGCGCAACAGGCCGGTTGCAAAACAATCGATGGTTACGGCATGTTGTTGTGGCAAGGGGCTGAACAGTTCAAACTGTGGACCGGCAAAGATTTCCCGCTGGAATACGTAAAACAGGTGATGGGGTTTGCGGCCTGACGGCCAGGAACTAAGACTGATAAAAGGTATTAAATGAAAACCGTAACCGTAAAAAACCTCGTGATTGGCGAAGGGGCTCCAAAAATAATCGTCTCGCTGATGGGCAAAGATATCGCCAGCGTCCGCGCAGAAGCGCAGGCCTATCGCGACGCGGATTTCGACATTCTGGAGTGGCGCGTTGACCATTTCGCCGATGTTGCTTCTGCCGATGCCGTGCTGGAGGCCGTCCGTGCGATCCGCGCTGAAATGCCCCAGACTCCCCTGCTGTTTACCTTCCGCAGCGCGAATGAAGGGGGTGAGCAGGCCATTTCGACTGACGCTTATCTCGCGCTGAATCGCGCCGCGGTCGACAGCGGTCTGGTGGATATGATCGATCTCGAACTGTTTACCGGTGATGAGCAGGTTAAGGCGACGGTGGACTATGCGCACAGCAAAAACGTCAAAGTGATCATGTCCAACCATGATTTCCATAAGACGCCGGCAGAAGAAGAGATCGTTGCGCGGCTGCGCAAAATGCAGGAACTGGGTGCCGATATTCCGAAGATCGCCCTGATGCCGCAGAGCCGTACTGATGTTCTGACGCTGCTTTCCGCCACGCTGAAAATGCAGGAACAGTATGCCGACCGTCCGGTGATCACCATGTCGATGTCGAAAACCGGTGTCATTTCGCGCCTGGCGGGTGAAGTTTTCGGTTCAGCGGCAACGTTTGGCGCAGTTAAAAAAGCCTCGGCACCCGGACAAATATCCGTTGGCGACCTGCGTACGGTATTAACGATTTTACATCAGGCGTAATACGCGAAATAAAGGCGGGAAGGCTTCCCTCCCGCCAGTAAATATACATTTTATTCCACAGTGAATATTCCACATGAATATTCAGCGGAAGCCTGCGCCTGAACACAGCGGCGTCGGGTTTCTGCCGGGTATCCAGGAGTTAATATGAAACCTGAAAGACCACCACGCGTTAATGGTCGCGTGCCTGTGCTCTCGGCCCAGGACGCGGTGAATTATATTAAAGATGAAGATGTACTGTGCATATTAGGCGCAGGCGGCGGTATTCTGGAAGCCACTACCTTAATTACCGCATTAGCCGATAAATATAAACAAACGCAAACGCCGCGGAATTTGTCGATTATCAGTCCGACGGGACTGGGCGATCGCGCCGATCGCGGAATCAGCCCGCTGGCCCAGGAAGGTCTGGTGAAATGGGCCTTGTGCGGACACTGGGGACAGTCGCCGCGTATTTCGGATTTAGCGGAACAGAATAAGATTGCCGCCTATAACTATCCGCAAGGGGTGCTGACCCAGGCTTTACGCGCGTCTGCCGCCCACCAGCCGGGGATCCTCAGCGATATCGGGATTGGTACCTTCGTCGACCCACGCCAACAGGGTGGCAAGCTCAATGAAGTCACCAAAGAGGACCTCATCAAGCTGGTGGAGATTGATAACAAAGAATATCTCTACTACAAAGCGATTGCGCCCACCGTGGCGTTTATTCGCGCCACCACCTGTGACAGCGAAGGCTATGCCTCGTTTGAAGATGAGGTGATGTACCTCGACGCGCTGGTGCTGGCTCAGGCGGTACACAACCACGGCGGCATCGTGATGATGCAGGTGCAGAAGATGGTCAAAAAAGCCACGCTGCATCCCAAGTCCGTGCGCATCCCCGGCTATCTGGTGGATATCGTGGTGGTCGACCCTGACCAGACGCAACTGTATGGCGGCGCGCCGGTGAACCGTTTTATTTCAGGCGATTTCACCCTCGACGACAACACCCAGCTCTCCCTGCCCCTCAACCAGCGCAAACTGGTAGCCCGTCGCGCCCTGTTTGAGATGCGTAAAGGTGCGGTCGGTAACGTCGGCGTCGGTATCGCGGATGGCATTGGACTGGTAGCCCGTGAAGAAGGCTGTGCGGATGACTTTGTACTGACCGTTGAAACCGGCCCCATTGGTGGGATCACCTCTCAGGGCGTCGCCTTCGGTGCGAACGTCAACACCCGCGCCATTCTTGATATGACCTCGCAGTTTGACTTCTACCACGGCGGCGGACTGGACGTTTGCTATCTGAGCTTTGCGGAAGTTGACCGCCACGGCAATGTCGGGGTGCATAAATTCAACGGTAAGATCATGGGCACCGGCGGTTTTATCGATATCAGCGCCACCTCAAAGAAAATTGTTTTCTGCGGCACGCTAACCGCCGGCAGTCTGAAAACAGAAGTGGCCGACGGTAAATTAACCATCGTCCAGGAAGGCCGGGTCAATAAATTCATCAGCGAACTGCCGGAAATTACCTTCAGCGGAAAGATTGCGCTTGAGCGCGGTCTGGACGTGCGCTACATCACCGAGCGCGCGGTATTTACGCTAAAAGAGGACGGTCTGCATCTTATTGAGATTGCCCCTGGGGTGGATCTGGAACGCGATATTCTGGCCAAAATGGATTTCGCACCGGTTATTTCGCCAGACCTGAAGCTGATGGATGAAAGATTATTTATCGACGCCACCATGGGTTTTGAACTGCCGGAAGCGGCGAATTAAAAGGAGTACGATGATGGACTTTTCTTTAACTGAAGAGCAAGAGCTGCTGCTTGCCAGTATTCGGGAACTGATCACCAGCAATTTTCCGGAAGAGTATTTCCGCACCTGCGATCAGACGGCGACCTACCCCCGGGAGTTTATGCGTGCGCTGGCGGACAACGGGATTTCCATGCTGGGCGTACCGGAAGAGTTCGGCGGCATTCCGGCAGACTACGTGACGCAAATGCTGGCCCTGATGGAAGTGTCAAAATGCGGTGCCCCGGCTTTTTTGATCACCAACGGTCAGTGTATTCACAGCATGCGCCGTTTCGGCTCGCCAGAACAACTGCGGAAAACGGCGGAAAGCACGCTGGAGACCGGCGATCCGGCCTATGCCCTGGCATTAACGGAACCGGGTGCGGGTTCAGATAACAACAGCGCCACCACCAGCTACACGCGCAAAGATGGCAAAGTTTATCTGAATGGTCAGAAGACGTTTATTACCGGCGCCAAAGAGTACCCGTACATGCTGGTGCTGGCGCGCGATCCGGAGCCGAAAGATCCGAAGAAAGCCTTTACTCTCTGGTGGGTGGAGTCCAACAAGCCAGGGATCAAAATCAACCCGCTGCACAAAATCGGCTGGCATATGCTCAGCACTTGTGAAGTCTATCTCGATAACGTTGAGGTGGATGAAAGCGACATGGTGGGCGAAGAAGGCATGGGCTTTCTCAACGTGATGTACAACTTCGAGATGGAACGTCTGATCAACGCCGCGCGCAGTACCGGCTTCGCCGAATGCGCCTTTGAGGATGCCGCACGTTATGCCAACCAGCGCATTGCGTTTGGCAAGCCGATTGGACACAACCAGATGATCCAGGAAAAACTGGCGCTGATGGCAATCAAAGTCGACAACATGCGCAATATGGTGCTGAAGGTGGCGTGGCAGGCCGATCGGGAGCAGTCACTGCGTACCAGCGCCGCGCTGGCGAAACTGTACTGCGCCCGTACCGCGATGGAAGTGATTGACGATGCGATTCAGATTATGGGCGGGCTGGGCTATACCGACGAAGCGCGTGTCTCGCGATTCTGGCGCGATGTCCGTTGTGAACGGATTGGTGGCGGGACGGATGAGATCATGATTTATGTCGCAGGCCGGCAGATCCTGAAGGATTATCAGAACAAGTAAGCGGCAGGCCGGATACGGTGCTTGCACCGCTATCCGGCAATTCATGCGCTTATCGATGATGAAACCAAAACTCAGGCATCGGACAACAGACAGGCCTGCTCTGCCAGGCTGTTTTTAAACTGTTTACGATAATCGCCTGGCGAACAGCCGACGTGGCGCAAAAACAGCTTCGCGAAGTGGTCGACATTCTCATATCCGACGCGCCAGGAAATTTCAGCCTGTGAATAATCGGTATTGGTTAACGCAAATTTCGCCTCGGTCATCCGCCGCTGAATCACATAATTGATCGGTGAAATATGGTATTCGCGGGTAAATTCGTGACAAATATAGCTGACGCTGGCGCGAAATTTTTTTGATAACTGCTCAAGCGTAATTTTCTCCCGATAATTATTATTGAGATAAACCAGAATATCTTTAATCAGAACATCTTTTTTAATGTGCCCCTGTTCCGAGCGATACGCATTTTTAAAGTTCTCAAAGAAGAGCACCGTCAACGCGTAAGCAAAAGCATCACAGACGGACGACGTCAGTCCATTTTTACTTTGCGGCAGCATCGCGCCGAGCTCATTAAAAATACTTTTGATCACCTCTTTTCCCTGACCGACGGCGACCACCGGACAGGAATGTAATTGCAGCAGTTGGTTTTCCTCCCAGCCCTGAAAGCGAAAGCCATACAGTGCGCAGGTGTAGGTGGTGGCAGGCGCGTTGACATCCGATGTCACCGCATGTAGCCGTCCCCGTTCCACCACCACGATGTCATCCTCGTGAGCCACATAAAGTGAAGAGTCGATAATTAATCGGACAATGCCTTTTTTAACGTAAATCAGCTCTGTCTCATTATCATGAACATGATGACCGGACTCCCAGCGGGGATCATCACTAATGACAAATCGGGATAATCGCGGGGTCTTGCCCTGGTCAAAAAGGCTTTCCATGGCATTATCAAAGCAGCGTTGATACATGACAACCTCCACAAGCAGAAATTCATCCTGAACAATATAATAAGGATAAAATAAAGCGAGTACGGCGGTTATACAACTCTATTTAGTAAGGACAAAACAAGATTATTTCTCTTACCTGCAAGATAATACGTTTGATTTTCTCAAATGATTTTCTGTTCATTTCTTTTGCATCAGCGATCCCACTTTTTTTGCAAGATACCTGGTAACGAAAACAGATTGCTCCGTCGATAAAAAGCCACTGTCTGTCGCACACTATTTCCAGTCAATTTTTACTTTCCGCCGGGGTGGCCTGACCGTCACCGTCGGTATGCGACTCACAGGAGATGCCATGAAAATAATAACCTGCTTTAAGCTGGTGCCTGAAGAACAGGACATTGTTGTTACACCCGAGCAAGCGCTCAGCTTTGACAATGCAGACACCAAAATTAGCCAGTTCGACCTCAACGCTATTGAGGCCGCAACACAGTTGGCCACCGAAGCAGAGGATGAGATCGCTGCGCTGACGGTGGGCGGTTCATTATTGCAGAACTCGAAAGTGCGTAAGGATGTGCTCTCCCGTGGGCCGCACGCGCTCTACCTGATGCAAGATGCGCAACTGGAACACGCCCTGCCAAAAGAGACCGCGCAGGCCATTGCCGCCACAGTGGAAAAAATCGGCTTCGATCTGATCCTGTTTGGCGAAGGTTCCGGCGACCTTTATGCACAGCAAGTTGGCCTGCTGGTCGGTGAGATCCTGCAACTGCCGACGATTAACGCCGTCAGCAGCCTCCAGCGTCAGGGCGATAAGCTGCTTGTGGAGCGTACGCTGGAAGAGGACGTTGAGGTGATAGCGCTGTCACTTCCGGCCGTTATCTGTGTGACATCAGATATTAACGCCCCACGCATCCCCTCCATGAAAGCCATTCTTGGCGCCGGGAAAAAGCCGGTGCATACGTGGCAGGCAAGCGACATCGGCTGGAGCCGGGGCGCACCGCGTGCAGAACTGGTTGCCATTACCGTACCACCACAAACGGCGCGTAAACACATCATTCTGGATAACGATTCGCCGGAAGCCATCGCCGAACTGGCTGAACACCTGAAAAAAGCCCTGAACTGAGCCCAACGGAGAACACAATCATGAGTCAATTAACCCACGTCTGGGTATTTAGCGATAACGTTGAACGCTACGCAGAGCTGATGGCTGGCGCACGTCAGTGGGGTCAGCAGGTCTATGCCATTGTTCAGGGTTCTGAGCAGGCAGCGCATGTTAAGCCCCTCGGCGCTGACGGCATCATCGTACTGGATAAAACCTCCGACCTGCAGCGAATTGAAAACTACGCCGAAACGCTGGCCGCGCCGATCCGGGAAAAAGGCGACGGTCTGCTGCTGATGGCAGCAACCAAACGCTGCAAAGCGCTGGGCGCGCGTCTGAGTATTCAACTGGATGCGGCCATGGTGAACGATGCGACGGCGGTAAGCGTGGAAGAGAACGCGCTGTTTGCCGAGCATCGTATGTATGGCGGCCTGGCGTTTGGTAAAGAAAAACTGAACAGCCCGCTGGTCATTATCACCCTCGCGCCTGGCGTACTGGAGCCGATCGCGGCGGATCCCGCGTATGACTGCCCGGTGGTTACCGCTGAATGGGTGGCCCCGCGCCAGGAGATCCTGTGTCAGGAACGCCGCGCCAAATCGCTCAGCAGCGTTGATTTGAGCAAAGCAAAACGCGTGGTGGGTGTGGGTCGCGGTCTGGCGGCGCAGGACGACCTGAACATGGTGCGCGAACTGGCCGCCGTACTCGGCGCGGAAGTGGGCTGTTCACGCCCTATCGCCGAAGGGGAAAACTGGATGGAGCGCGAGCGCTATATCGGCGTTTCCGGCGTGCTGCTGAAATCCGAACTGTATCTGACGCTGGGTATTTCCGGACAGATCCAGCATATGGTTGGTGGTAACGGCGCCAAAGTGATTGTCGCCGTGAACAAAGATAAAAACGCGCCAATCTTCAACTATGCCGATTACGGACTGGTGGGCGACATCTACAAAGTGGTCCCTGCCCTGATCGCGCAGTTGCGCTGACTCTTACCTTGACCCACATCTCCCGCTGCGCAAACGGCGGGAAGGGAGCTTTTAGCATGTCGGATGAAAAATTTGATGCCATCGTCGTCGGTGCTGGCGTAGCGGGAACGGTGGCGGCGTACATCATGGCAAAAGCCGGACTCGATGTTCTGGTCATCGAGCGCGGCAACAGCGCGGGCAGTAAAAATATGACCGGGGGTCGCCTCTACGCTCATGTGATTGAGCGCATTATGCCCGGATTTGGCGAGAAGGCGCCCGTTGAACGCAAAGTCACCCGCGAGAAAATCTCGTTTATGACGGAAGAAAGCGCAATCACTCTGGATTACCATCGCGAACAGCCGGATGTCCCGGCTCAGGCATCGTACAGCGTGTTGCGCAACCGCCTCGATCCGTGGTTGATGGAGCAAGCCGAAGAGGCTGGTGCGCAGTTTATCCCCGGCGTGCGCGTGGACGCGCTGATTCGTGAAGGCCACCAGGTGACAGGCGTACAGGCCGGTGACGATATTCTCGAAGCCAACGTGGTGATCCTCGCCGATGGCGTCAATTCAATGCTGGGTCGTTCGCTGGGAATGGTCCCTGCCTCGTCGGCGCACCATTACGCCGTGGGTGTGAAAGAGCTGATTGGCCTCTCCCCGGAGCAAATCAACGACCGCTTTAACCTGTACGGAAATGAAGGCGCGGCCTGGCTGTTCGCCGGTTCACCGTCTAACGGCCTGATGGGCGGCGGGTTCCTCTATACCAATCGTGACTCCGTTTCCCTCGGTCTGGTATGCGGACTGGGCGACATGGCCCATGCGCAGAAAAGCGTACCGCAGATGCTGGAAGATTTTAAACAGCACCCTGCCGTTCGTCCGTTGATTCAGGGCGGCAAATTGCTGGAGTACTCGGCGCATATGGTGCCGGAAGGCGGGCTGGCGATGGTGCCGGAACTGGTGGGCGACGGTGTGATGATTGTCGGTGACGCGGCGGGATTTTGTCTGAACCTCGGTTTTACGGTGCGCGGAATGGATTTAGCCATCGCCTCTGCCGAAGCGGCGGCACACGCCGCGATAGTGGCCAAAGAGCGCAAGGACTTCTCTGCCCGCACGCTGGCGGAATACAAAAGCGAGCTGGAGAAAGGGTGCGTTATGCGTGATATGCAGCATTTCCACAAGATCCCGGCGCTGATGGAGAATCCGCGCTTGTTCACCCAGTACCCGCGAATGGTGGCAGACATCATGAATGACATGTTCACCATTGATGGCAGCCCGAATCAGCCGATGCGCAAAATGATCCTGTCGCATGCAAAACAGGTCGGGCTGATGAATCTGTTGAAAGATGGCATTAAGGGAGTCACCGCACTATGAGCCAGGAAAAGCACGTTAACGTCGACGTCAAACTTGGCGTCAATAAATTCCATGTCGATGAAGGCCATCCGCACATCATTCTGGCGGCGAACCCGGACAGCAAAGAGTTTCAAAAATTGCTGAACGCCTGCCCCGCCGGACTCTATAAGCAGGATGAGGCAGGTGCGATTCACTTTGATTCCGCAGGCTGTCTGGAGTGCGGAACCTGCCGGGTGCTATGTGGTGAGACGATCCTCGAAAAATGGGAGTACCCCGCAGGCACGTTTGGCGTGGATTTCCGCTACGGCTGATACGACGGATGGACACAACTGCCGGAGAGTGACGCATGGCGTCTTATCCGGCCTGCAATCCCCTCACTACCCACTTGATTGACCGGGAACCTCCGATGAGTGTCACATTAACGTTTGACGCCGGGCGACGGGATGCCTACCGCACGCTTGGCTTTTGGGGCGATGCCTCGCTGGGAGACTACTGGCAACATACCGCGCGCAGCGTGCCAGACAAAATCGCCGTCGTGGATAACCACGGTAGCGCATTCACCTACGCCGCCCTCGACCATGCGGCAAGCTGTCTTGCGAGCTGGATGTTGGCGAACGGCATTCAGCCCGGCGACCGCGTCGCGTTTCAGCTTCCCGGCTGGTGCGAATTTACCGTTATCTATCTCGCCTGTCTGAAAACCGGCGCGGTATCCGTTCCCCTGCTGCCCGCCTGGCGCGAAGCCGAGCTGGTGTGGGTGCTGAACAAGTGTCAGGCAAAACTGTTTTTCGCCCCAACCGTGTTTAAACAGACGCGCCCGGTCGATTTGATCTTGCCCCTGCAAAACCAGTTGCCGCATCTGCAACACATTATCGGCGTCGATAAACTGGCACCGGCGACAACCTCGCTCGCCCTCAGCCAGATCGTTGCGGACAACGCGCCGCTTACTCGTCACATTCAGGTTCACGGCGACGAACTGGCCGCCGTGCTGTTTACCTCCGGCACCGAGGGACTACCTAAAGGCGTCATGCTCAGCCACAACAATATTCTCGCCAGCGAGCGGGCCTACTGCGCGCGTCTGAATCTGACCTGGCTGGACGTCTTTTTGATGCCGGCGCCGCTGGGACACGCCACCGGCTTTTTACACGGCGTGACGGCACCGTTTCTGATCGGCGCACGCAGCGTGCTGCTGGATATTTTTACCCCTACGGCCTGCCTTGATCTGCTGGAACAACAGCGCTGTACCTGCGTCTTAGGGGCGACGCCGTTTGTGTACGATTTGCTCTGTACCGTGGAGCAACAGCCTGCCGATCTCTCTTCGCTACGCTTCTTTTTGTGCGGCGGTACGACCATTCCGAAGCGCATTGCCCGCGACTGCCAGCAGCGCGGCATTAAGCTGCTCAGCGTCTATGGCTCGACGGAAAGCTCGCCGCATGCGGTGGTCAATCTCGACGATCCACTCTCCCTCATGATGAATACCGACGGCTATGCGGCCGCGGGGGTGGAGATCAGGATTGTTGATGAAGCGCGTAACCCTGTGCCTCCGGGCGTTGAAGGTGAAGAGACATCGCGCGGGCCGAACGTGTTTATGGGCTATCTTGATGAGCCTGAGTTAACCGCCCGGGCGCTGGATAGCGAGGGCTGGTACTACAGTGGCGACCTCTGTCGGATGGACGAGGCGGGCTACATTAAGGTAACCGGACGCAAGAAAGATATTATCGTTCGGGGCGGTGAAAACATCAGCAGTCGCGAAGTGGAAGATATTCTGTTGCAACACCCCCGCATTCACGATGCCTGCGTGGTTGCCATGCCGGACGAACGTTTAGGCGAGCGTTCCTGCGCCTACATCGTTTTGAAAGCGCCGCATCATTCACTGTCGCTGGAAGAAGTGGTTGCCTTCTTTAGCCGTAAACGCGTGGCAAAATATAAGTATCCGGAGCACATTGTGGTGGTTGAAAAGTTGCCCAGAACGGCATCCGGGAAGATCCAGAAGTTCCTGTTACGCCAGGATATCATTCAGCGGTTAGCGTCGGAATGACGTGAGGTACAAATTGCCGGATGACGGCGTACCGCCATCCGACCTACAGGGGCATCGCGGGTGTATGTATTGCCGGATGACGGCGTACCGCCTTATCCGGCCTACTGGGGCATCGCGGGTGTCTGTATTGCCGGATGACGGCGTATCGCCATCCGGCATACAGGGGAATCGCTGTAGGCCTGATAAGCGTAGCGCCATCAGGCATTACCTTACTTCTTCAGTTCAGCCAGGCTCAACCAGGTCTGGACAACGGTGTCCGGGTTCAGCGACAGGCTGTCGATCCCCTCTTCCATCAGCCAGGCGGCAAAGTCTTCGTGGTCAGATGGGCCCTGACCGCAAATCCCGACGTATTTACCCTGTTTCTTCGCGGCGCGAATCGCCATCGACAGCAGCGCTTTCACCGCGTCGTTACGCTCATCAAACAGCTCAGAGACCACGCCTGAGTCACGATCCAGACCCAGCGCCAGCTGTGTCATGTCGTTAGAACCGATCGAGAAGCCGTCAAAGTATTGCAGGAACTGTTCAGCCAGCAGGGCGTTGGACGGGATCTCACACATCATGATGATCTTCAGGCCATTCTCGCCGCGTTTCAGCCCCTGACGCGCCAGCTCTTCCACGACCGCTTTTGCCTGCTCAACGGTACGCACGAACGGGATCATGATTTCGACGTTCGTTAGCCCCATCTCATTACGCACGCGTTTCACCGCGTCGCATTCCAGCGCAAAGCAATCACGGAAGCTGTCCGACACATAGCGGCCCGCCCCACGGAAGCCCAGCATCGGGTTCTCTTCGTCTGGCTCGTAGCGCTCACCGCCCACCAGGTTTGCGTATTCGTTCGACTTAAAGTCGGACAAACGCACAATCACGCGTTTCGGCCAGAACGCCGCACCGAGTGTGGCGATCCCTTCCGTCAGGCGACCCACGTAGAATTCACGCGGAGAATCAAAGCCTTTCATCATCTCGCGGATGTCGTTCTGCAGTTTGGCATCCTGATCGTCAAACTCCAGCAGCGCACGCGGGTGAACACCAATCATACGGTTGATGATAAATTCCAGACGCGCCAGGCCAACGCCTTCGTTTGGCAGACAGGCGAAGTCAAACGCCCGATCAGGGTTACCGACGTTCATCATCACCTTCAGCGGCAGATCCGGCATCGTATCGACGCTGGAGCTCTTCACGCTGAAGTCAAGCAGGTCGGCGTACACGTAGCCCGTATCGCCTTCTGCGCAGGAAACGGTGACCTTCTCGTCATCCTTCATGCGCTCAGTGGCATCGCCGCAGCCTACCACGGCCGGGATCCCCAGCTCACGCGCGATAATGGCCGCGTGACAGGTACGACCGCCACGGTTAGTGACAATCGCCGCCGCTTTTTTCATGATCGGTTCCCAGTCCGGGTCGGTCATGTCGGTGACCAGCACGTCGCCAGGCTCAATGCGGTTCATCTCGCTGATGTCCTGAATGACTTTTACCGGGCCCGCACCGATGCGATGGCCGATGGCACGACCTTCCGCAATGATTTTGCCCTGCGCGTGCAGCGTGTAACGCTCCATCACCTGGCCGCGAGAACGCACAGTTTCCGGACGCGCCTGGACGATGAACAGCTTGCCGGTATGACCATCTTTCGCCCACTCGATGTCCATCGGACGACCGTAGTGTTTTTCAATCTGTACCGCCTGCTTCGCCAGTTCCTGCACTTCGTCGTTGGTCAGGGAGAAAATGTCGCGGCTTTCCTGCGGCACATCTTCAATGGTGACCTGTTTGCCGTGCTCCTGGGTCGGCGCATAGACCATGCGGATTTTTTTCGAGCCCATTGTGCGGCGCACAATCGACGGGCGATTGGCCGCCAGCGTCGGTTTGTGGACGTAGAACTCATCCGGGTTTACCGCGCCCTGCACCACCATCTCACCCAGCCCCCACGCCGAGGTGATAAACACCACCTGGTCAAAGCCTGATTCGGTATCGATGGAGAACATCACACCGGACGACGCCAGATCGGAACGCACCATCCGTTGAACACCCGCAGAGAGCGCCACACCACGGTGATCATAGCCCTGGTGAACACGATAGGAGATTGCGCGGTCGTTAAACAGCGATGCAAACACGTGCTTCACGGCAACCAGTACGGCATCAAAACCCTGGACGTTAAGGAAGGTTTCCTGCTGACCGGCAAAAGAAGCATCCGGCATATCTTCCGCGGTGGCAGATGAACGCACGGCAAAAGAAGCATGTTGATCATCCGCGGAGAGTTGCGCGTAGGCATCACGGATGGCATTTTCCAGCTCAGGCTGGAAAGGAGTGTCGATAATCCACTGGCGGATCTGCGCGCCTGCCTTCGCTAATGCGGTGACATCGTCAATATCCGTCTGATCCAGCAGTTCATAGATGCGCTGGTTTACACCGCTTTGGTCCAGAAACTGGTTAAACGCATCAGCGGTTGTGGCAAAACCATTCGGTACTGAAACCCCCATACCGGAAAGGTTAGTAATCATTTCACCCAGGGAGGCATTTTTGCCCCCAACTCTGTCTACATCATTCATGCCGAGTTGGTTATACCAAAGCACCAGCGGTGACGAGCCATTGTTGGACATCGAACAATCCTTTTGTGATAAATGAACGAGTTTAGGAAACGCTTAATTACGTATTTATCTTTGCATATTTAACCCGCTTAAAAAAACGGTGAATCGTTCAAGCAGATATATTTTTTATTTTTTCGGACAGTTTACCCATTTGCGCAAACCCACGAGTGACGGGCGATCCCCACAAAATGTGTCGGTATAAACATCTGTTCCAGAAAATGAAATGTACTTTTCATAAAATATAAAAATACCATTTCACTTTCAAAATAAGCGTTATTTTCTACGCTTCAGAGTAATTTTAATTTATGCTTTCAGAGAATTATGACTGACTTTCAGGGTGTGAAAATGGATAATGCTGTAGATCGTCACGTATTTTATATTTCCGATGGAACAGCAATTACCGCTGAAGTATTGGGCCATGCGGTGATGTCACAGTTTCCCGTCACCATCAGCAGCATTACGCTGCCGTTTGTCGAAAATGAGAACCGCGCCCGGGCCGTTAAGGACCAAATCGACGCCATTTTTCAACAAACCGGCGTGCGTCCCCTGGTGTTTTATTCGATTGTGTTGCCGGAAATTCGCGCCATCATCCTGCAAAGCGAAGGCTTCTGTCAGGATATCGTGCAGGCGCTGATCACCCCACTGCAACACGAGATGAAACTCTATCCCACCCCGATTGCCCACCGGACTCACGGGCTGAATCCTGGTAACCTGAACAAATACGATGCGCGGATCGCCGCCATCGATTACACCCTTGCCCACGATGATGGCATTTCGTTGCGCAACCTCGACCAGGCGCAGGTGATTTTATTGGGCGTCTCACGCTGTGGCAAAACGCCCACCAGCCTCTACCTGGCGATGCAGTTTGGTATCCGCGCAGCGAATTACCCCTTTATTGCCGACGACATGGACAATCTGGTTCTGCCTGCGTCATTGAAACCTCTACAACATAAACTGTTTGGCCTGACGATTGACCCTGAACGACTGGCCGCCATCCGCGAAGAGCGCCGGGAAAACAGTCGCTACGCGTCTCTGCGCCAGTGCCGTATGGAAGTGGCAGAAGTCGAAGCGCTCTATCGCAAAAACCAGATCCCGTGGCTGAACAGCACCAACTATTCTGTCGAAGAAATTGCCACCAAAATCCTCGATATCATGGGACTGAGTCGACGAATGTACTAACAAACTAGTTCACGAGTTCTGTTTTTTTGTTATCATACCGTTCTGCCGCGAGGTGTGACGCACCTCGCACTTGAAATCAGCAGGGATTGGTTTAAGGTTGTGCCCATCACTTCCCGGTACCTCTGCCGTAGAAGCCACAAATTTCTGAGAATTATCATGAACAGAACCGATGAACTGCGTACCGCGCGTATAGACAGTCTGGTCACGCCCGCTGAACTTGCGCAACGGCACCCTGTGTCGTCCGCCGTCGCCAGCCACGTCACCGACTCCCGACGCCGGATAGAAAGAATATTGAATGGTGAAGACCGCCGCTTGCTGGTCATTGTGGGCCCGTGCTCCATTCACGATCTCGATGCCGCACTGGAGTACGCCACGCGTTTACAGGCGCTACGTACTCAGCATCAGGCGCGCCTGGAAATCGTCATGCGCACCTATTTTGAAAAGCCGCGTACCGTTGTCGGCTGGAAGGGACTCATCTCTGACCCGGATCTCAACGGCAGCTATCGTGTGAACCACGGTATTGAACTGGCGCGTAAATTGCTGTTGCAGGTCAATGAACTGGGCATCCCGACCGCCACAGAATTTCTCGATATGGTGACCGGTCAATTTATTGCCGACCTGATCAGTTGGGGCGCCATTGGCGCGCGGACCACTGAAAGCCAGATCCACCGTGAAATGGCTTCGGCGCTCTCCTGCCCGGTCGGCTTTAAAAACGGGACCGACGGAAATACCCGTATCGCCGTTGACGCGATCCGCGCTTCCCGCGCCAGCCATATGTTCCTCTCGCCCGATAAAACCGGTCAGATGACCATTTATCAGACCAGCGGCAACCCTTACGGTCATATCATTATGCGCGGTGGTAAAAAGCCGAACTACCATGCTGAAGATATTGCGGCGGCTTGCGATACGTTGCATGAGTTTGATTTACCAGAACATCTGGTCGTCGATTTCAGCCACGGCAACTGCCAGAAGCAACACCGCCGCCAACTGGATGTCTGTGATGATATTTGCCAGCAAATCCGTAACGGCTCGACAGCCATCGCCGGCATTATGGCGGAAAGCTTCCTGCGTGAAGGTACGCAGAAAATCGTCAGCGGACAGCCGCTGGTTTACGGTCAGTCGATCACCGACCCTTGCCTTAACTGGGAAGACACTGAACTGCTGCTGAGCAAGCTGGCCTCGGCGGTGGACAGCCGCTTCTGATCGTTCGCCCATCCGTTCAGGGTGGGCATTTTCTCTCCCCTTTTCGCAAACTACCCTATTTAATACTTGTTGTTGCCTTGCATATTATTGATAATAAAAATCATTATTATTAATCAGTCGCGATGCCCGTATGGATAACATTGAATCACCCCGCCTTAAGGAACGAGAAAACGCAGCTCCCCCGCCTGTGCCCATCCGCAGGATCAGCAGTCAGACACTGCTAGGTGATGACGGTAAGGTGATTATCGATCACAACGGTCAGGAGTACCTGCTACGTCAAACGCAGGCAGGTAAACTCTTGCTGACCAAGTAGCACGTTAGCTTGAACAGCTGACTTCCAGCCGCTTGCCCCAGTCCGGTGGACGCTGGCTGTAATCATCATGGCGATCGCGGAAAGGCTCCCGCAGCACGGCATGTAAGCGATGCAGTTCGCTCATGTCGCCTTTTTCCGCCGCCTCAATCGCCCGTTGTGCCAGCCAGTTACGCAGTACCACAGACGGATTGGCATTCAGCATTAGCGTCTGACGTGCCGCGTCGTCGACTTCATCACGCTGTAAACGCGTTCTGTAACGTGAGAACCAGTCGTCAAATGCGGCACGATCGATAAATTCATCACGCAATGGAGAGGCGGCGCTCAATTGCTCGCTGACGCTCAGCATACGGAAGGTACGGGTATAGTCACTGTGCTCGCGGGCCATCAGGCTGAACAATTCGTTCAACAGATCGTTGTCATCTTTTTGTTCGGTCATGAAGCCCAGTTTCTGCCGCATCCGCTGACCGTAGCGCGTCAGTAGCGCCAACTGGTAACCGTCGAGAGCATCATTGAGCGCCTCAACGGAGATGAAAGGCGACAGGCTTTGCGCAAGGCGCTGAAGATTCCACAAACCTACCGCAGGTTGATTGTCAAAGCTGTAGCGCCCCTGGTGATCAGAATGGTTGCAAATGAACCCCGGCTCATAATCATCCAGGAATCCAAACGGACCGTAGTCCATCGTCAGTCCGAGAATCGACATGTTATCGGTGTTCATCACCCCGTGCGCGAAACCCACGGTTTGCCAGTCGGCTATCAGTGACGCGGTCCGCGCGACCACGTCACGGAACCAGAGAATGTACTTATCGGCATCTTGCTGGAGGTGCGGCCAGTAATGGCGAATCGCGAAATCTGCCAGCTGCTGAACTTTTTCCGGCTCGCGACGGTAATAGAAATGTTCAAAATGACCGAAGCGCATATGGCTTTGCGCCAGTCGCATCAGCATCGCTCCCGCCTCCACCGTTTCACGGTAAACCGGTGTTTCGCTGGTGACAATCGTTAGCGCCCGGGTCGTCGGAATCCCCAGATAGTGCATCGCTTCACTGGCAAGGCTTTCACGGATCGTGGAGCGCAATACCGCGCGACCGTCGCCCATGCGCGAATACGGCGTCAGCCCCGCGCCCTTCAGGTGCCAGTCCATCGTGCTGCCATCAGCAAGCCGCTGCTCACCGAGCAGAATGCCTCGCCCGTCGCCCAGTTGACCCGCCCAGACACCAAACTGATGACCGCTATAGACCTGCGCCAGCGGAGACATCCCCGGCAACAGCGCTTCGCCGCCCCAGACACCCGCCGGGCCATCATGATTAAAAAGTGAATCGGGAATGCCCAGTTGTTCGGCAAGCGCATCGTTGTGCCAGATCAGTCGCGAGTGATTCAGCGGCGTTGGCGACAGTGCGGTAAATGTTGCTGGCAGTTCATCGCGCCAGCGGGCTGTAAAAGACAGGGTCATAGGGCCTCCTGCCTGTAGTGTAGACGGTTAATACCGTCATAAACACCAGCAAACAGAAAGGTTATCCGTGGAGTAATTGAGTGACCTGATCGGCAGTGACAGCAGGCCACAGCGCGCCCTGCATGGCACCAAAACCAAACGGCGTCACGCGGGTCAACATCGCCTCGCTGTCGATGCCGGCGATCATCAGCGATTCACAATAAGGAGAAACCTGCGTGAGAATGGCGCGCATAAACGGTTCGAAGGAGAGCTGTGTGGCCCGGCGATGAACAAAATTTCGGTCCAGGATAATTCGTTTAAATAACCCATCGAATATGGCTTTGTTGGCACTTTCCCCTGCGCCAAAATTGGCCAGTACCAGAGGAAAGCGTTCGGCCAGCGCATTCAGCGTTTTATTTTCTTTGCCTTCAGACAGCTCAGGAAAATTCTCATTAATCATGAGTTCGAGAAATGAAAATCGTTTAACGGCGGAAACGCACTCACCATCCGTTAATAATAACGGCACAACTGCCGGGGTTATATAAATCCAGGCGGTAAGCTTATGTTGTATAAAAAAGTGCTGGCACGTTTCGAGCAGGGCCAGTTTTTCGAGAAATAGCTCACACTGTTCTTCGGGAGAAAGCCGCGGAAGCACCAGTTCCGTGGGGATGCGAACCTGGCCATCATCGCTGACAAAGTTTGCGATGATACTTAAACCGATAAGTTTCCGTTGTACATTCCGGGCGGGTTGAAAATAGAGTTCAGAATGATACACATTATCCAGTGAAACATTCATCACGGCGGCCCCACACACAGGGAGTGATTCGACAACCTATTACACAGGATGTCGTCATCCATCTTTTTAAATACCAGAGGGAAAATGTTCATGTTGTCCTTTTCACCCGGAGTCCCGGTTCCTTAGTTTTCAGCTTATCCTGATTATAAACGCTTATCCAGTATTGTTCTTTTTCTGACAATAAAAGCGATGGACATGCTCAAGCAGAAATAATGCCCTGCGACTAAATTCGTCTTGCCTGCCAAAAGTTTTTTCGCCAGTAAACATTATCCAGCGACGAGCGCATCACACCACGACTGGTTGACGCATGAATAAACTGACCGTTGGTATCATAAATACCCACATGTAAACCGCTCTCCCCCGAACCGGTTTTGAAAAAGACCAAATCGCCAGGCAGCAAGTCTTCTTTGTCGATTTCCGTCCCTAGCTTCGCCTGTTGACGAGTTTCTCGTGGTAGTTGCAAAGAAAACTGGTCACGCATGGTCATCAGTACAAAACCGGAACAATCCACACCACCACGACTCATGCCACCGTAACGATAAGGTGTACCGCGCCAGGTCTGAAGTTGGTCATTTAATCCGGCAATAACGGTGATGGAATCAGAGAGCCGGGCATTGGGCGGCGGCGCTCGGTGGCTACTACATCCTGCCAACAACAGTGCTGTGCAAAAAAGAAACCAGAAACGCATTCAGGCGAATCCTCTGTATTTTTTATACTTCAGGGTATTTACGCGGGTTTTCAAGAAACCATTTCGTTTAAGTGGTTGATATAAGCATTCTGTGACCTTCGATGTCAAGACGCCGGAAGTGTAGCCCATAGGCTCGTGTTAAATGCACTGGCGTTAGCACCTCATCTCGCGGACCGCTGGCGAGCATTTTCCCCTGTTTTAGCAACCACGCCTGATGTGCGTGACGCAAGGTATGATTCAGATCGTGACTGCTCATCACGATGGCAATCCCCTGCTGGCACAGGCGGTGCAGAATGCGATCCAGCGCATTTTGCTGCGCGACATCGAGGCTGTTCATGGGTTCATCGAGTAGCAATAGCTGCCCCTGCGGATTGGTCTCTGGCGCGATTTGCAGGACCACGGCGGCAAGGCGGACACGCTGCCATTCACCGCCCGAGAGTTCCTTCGTATTGCGCCCGAGTTTATCCGCCAGCCCCAGCGACTCGGCCACCGCAGTAAGCTGGTCAGTCCGCGTTTTGTCAGCCTGATGCAGCGTCAGAAAGTGCCATACCGGCATCGCGAAGGGCGGATTTTGCTGCTGCGCCAGATAGGCACGATGCCGGGCAAGTTTGGCGGCGGGCCACAGCGCCAGTTCAGTTCCCGCCAGAGCGATCGTTCCCGCTCCACTGGTTAGCCCTGCCATTCGCGCCAGCAGCGTGCTTTTCCCGGCACCATTCGGCCCCACCAGATGCAGGATTTCCCCTGCCCGAATCTCGCCGGACAGAGGCCCTAACCGGGTCGATTCGGCCACATCCTGTAACTGCATCAGTGACGACATTATTTATCCAGTGCGAGTTTGATACTTTCCATAACGATGGGGTCTTCCGGCGTCATATCCGGTGAAAAACGCTGTATCACCTTGCCATCACGGCCCACGAGGAACTTCTCGAAGTTCCACAGGATGTCATCAGGATAGAGCGGCGCACGCCCTTTGCTGGCCATGCGCTCATAGAAACCGCTCCCTTCAGGGGCGACTGCCGTCGGCGCCGCGTCAATCAGTTTCTGATACAGCGGATGACGTCTTTCCCCGTTCACCTCAATCTTGCTGAACATCGGGAAGGTCACGCCCCAGGTCATCGCACAATACGTTTTAATCTCGTCTTCACTGCCCGGTTCCTGTCCGAGGAACTGATTGCAGGGAAAACCCAGCACGGTAAAACCACGATCGGCCCACGCCTTTTGAATATTTTCCAGTTGTTCATACTGCGGCGTGAGGCCGCATTTAGACGCCACATTCACCACCAGCAGCACATTACCGGCAAATTTATCGAGGGTCGTCACCTCGCCATCAATCGTCGTCACTTCAGTGTTCAGAATCGAGTCTTGCATAGCCTCTCCAGGATCGTGAGTAATTCAAATACTAGTTTCTAATCATAGACTGTCTTGTCGTACCTAACGTCCGGCTTTGAGTAACAGCCAGATAAAGACCGGTGCGCCGAGCGTCGCGGTGACCACGCCAATCGGCAATTCCGCGGAGGCCAGCGCCAGGCGAGCAACCACATCCGCCAGCAGCAGCGCAATGGCCCCTGCCAGTGCACAGGCAGGTAACAGCACGCGGTGGTCCGTTAAACCACACAGGCGTAAAATATGGGGGATGACCAGGCCAATAAAACCAATTGCCCCGGCCAGTGCCACGCTCACCCCGACCATCCAGCCGGTGGCAACCACCAACAGATTGCGCCAGAACCACAGGGGAAGCCCCAACTGTCGGGCAGAGGTTTCCCCCAGTGCCAGCATGTTCATCGCCTGCGATTGATAGCAGATCCACACCAGCACCGGGATCAGAGCCAGCATCAGCCAGGACTGCTCCCAGTTGACGCCGCCAAACCCACCCATCATCCAGTACATCAACTGGCGCAGATCGAATGAGGTTGAAAAATAGATGGCCCAGGTCATCAGGGCGCTACAGATGATCCCTAACGCCACGCCAGCAAGCAGCAGACGACTGGTTGAGAGGTGACGGCGGGCAAAGCGCAAGAGGATTAGGGTGATGACCAGCGCGCCGGCAATCGCACACAGTCCGAGCGCCCAGTGAGGTAGCACACCCTTCCCCAGCAGCACGGCGGCGATCAACCCCACGCCCGCACCGTTGGAGACACCGAGCAATCCCGGCTCCGCGAGCGGGTTTTCAAACAGCGCCTGCATCACTGCGCCGGACAAGGCCAGCGCCGCACCTACCAGCAGAACAGCCAGCGCGCGCGGAAGGCGAATTTGCCAGACAAAGAGTTCGCCACGCGGCGTCAGCCAGTCAGCGGGCGATATCCACTGCTCTCCGGCGCACAGGCTTAACAGCAATGTCAGCAACATTAGTACCGACAGGCTCAGGATCCAGCGCACATGTTGTCGCTGTTGTTGACGGGCAAAAGTCAGCATGGTTTCCGTTCAACTGAAAAGGATGTCATTGATTCTACGGTGCGACATCACCGCAGAAAAGAAAAAAGGCCGCAAAAGCGGCCTTTTTGGTTAGATCTGATTACTCATCTTTGGGCGAAGCGTTTTCGACTCGGCTCTTTAACTTCTGTCCGGGTCTGAAGGTCACCACGCGCCGTGCTGTAATGGGAATATCTTCGCCCGTTTTCGGGTTACGTCCCGGACGTTGATTCTTATCACGCAGATCGAAGTTACCAAAACCAGAGAGTTTTACCTGCTCACCGTTTTCCAGAGCACGACGGATCTCTTCGAAAAACAGTTCGACCAGTTCTTTGGCATCCCGCTTGCTAAGCCCAAGCTTATCAAACAGATATTCTGACATTTCAGCTTTTGTAAGCGCCATAGGTTCAATCCCTCAATGATGCCTGGAATCGCTCTTTTAATGCCTCTACACATTTGGCGAC
>DXKH01000046.1 GCA_019415335.1 Citrobacter sp.
TCAGTTCGCGATCGGTCGTTTCGGTCACGATGTTCAGACCCGCAGCCTGCTCGTCCAGCTCTTCAATGTTGATGCTCGGGGCGATAAAACCGTGTTCCAGCATCAGCAGAGAGTAGATAGCTTCCTGTACGCCAGCAGCGCCCAGTGAGTGACCGGTCATTGCTTTGGTTGCAGAAATCGCCGGGCTCTTATCGCCGAACACTTCACGGATAGCTGCCAGTTCTTTCACGTCGCCAACCGGAGTCGAAGTACCATGAGAGTTCAGGTAGTCGATTGGGGTATCAACACCGTGCATCGCCATCTTCATGCAGCGCACTGCACCTTCGCCAGACGGAGCAACCATGTCTGCGCCATCAGAGGTTGCGCCGTAGCCAACGATTTCAGCATAGATGTGAGCACCACGCGCCAGCGCGTGTTCCAGCTCTTCAACCACTACCATACCGCCACCGCCAGCGATAACGAAACCGTCACGGTGAGCGTCGTAAGTACGGGAGGCTTTTTCCGGGGTGTCGTTGTATTTAGTAGACAGCGCACCCATCGCGTCGAATTCGCAAGCCATTTCCCAGCACAGCTCTTCGCCGCCGCCAGCAAACACGATGTCCTGTTTGCCCAGTTGGATCTGCTCTACTGCGTTACCGATACAGTGTGCGGAAGTCGCACACGCGGAGCTGATGGAGTAGTTAACGCCGTGAATTTTAAACGGCGTGGCGAGGCAGGCAGAAACGCCGGATGCCATCGCTTTGGTGACCACATACGGGCCAACCGCTTTCAGGCCGCGCGGGCCGCGCATTGCGTCAGCGCCGAAAACCTGGAAACGCGGGGAGCCGCCGCCGGAACCTGCAATCAGGCCAACGCGCGGGTTATTCTGGTAAGCTTCCGGGGAGAGGCCAGCATCTGCAATTGCCTGCTCCATAGAAAGGAATGCATAAATGGATGCGTCGCTCATAAAGCGCACAACTTTGCGGTCAATGAGGCCAGTGGTATCCAGTTTTACGTTGCCCCAGACGTGGCTACGCATGCCGGAATCCTTCAGCTCCTGAGAGAAAGTGATCCCTGAACGTCCTTCACGCAGAGATGCCAGGACTTCCTGCTGGTTATTACCGATGCTGGAAACAATGCCCAGGCCAGTAATCACTGCACGTTTCATTCAATACCTCTGTAAGTCGCACATAGAGTAAGTTTCGCATGCACAATAGCGTACACTTGTACGCCGAACAAGTCCGATCAGCCAATTAATAGAGAAATTTGCGCAGCCTGGCACACATCGCTAAGATCGAGCCACCGCCTGTAAGACGAGTAACTTACGTGAAACACTACGCCATACAACCTGCCAACCTTGAATTTAATGCTGAGGGTACACCTGTTTCCCGAGATTTTGACGATGTCTATTTTTCCAACGATAACGGACTGGAAGAGACGCGTTATGTTTTTCTTGGGGGTAACCAATTAGAGGCACGTTTTCCTGAGCATCCACATCCTCTGTTTGTGGTAGCAGAGAGCGGCTTCGGCACCGGATTAAACTTCCTGACGCTATGGCAGGCATTTGATCAGTTTCGCGAAGCGCATCCACAGGCGCAATTACAACGCTTACATTTCATTAGTTTTGAAAAATTTCCCCTCGCCCGTACTGATTTAGCCTTAGCGCATCAACACTGGCCGGAACTGGCTCCGTGGGCGGAACAACTTCAGGCGCAATGGCCTTTGCCCTTGCCCGGTTGCCATCGTTTATTGCTCGATGAAGGCCACGTGACGCTGGATTTATGGTTTGGCGATATAAACGAACTGACCAGCCAACTGGACGATTCGCTGAATCAAAAAGTAGATGCCTGGTTTCTGGACGGCTTTGCGCCAGCGAAAAACCCGGATATGTGGACGCAAAATCTGTTTAACGCCATGGCCCGGCTGGCGCGTCCGGGCAGCACGCTGGCGACCTTTACGTCTGCCGGTTTTGTCCGCCGCGGTTTGCAGGAAGCCGGATTCACCATGCAAAAACGTAAGGGCTTTGGGCGCAAACGGGAAATGCTTTGCGGGGTGATGGAACAGACATTACCCCTCCCCTGCTCCACGCCGTGGTTTAACCGTACGGGCAGCAACAAACAGGAAGCGGCAATTATTGGAGGCGGTATTGCCAGCGCGTTGTTGTCACTGGCGCTATTGCGTCGCGGCTGGCAAGTAACGCTTTATTGCGCGGATGAGGCTCCCGCACTGGGTGCTTCCGGCAATCGCCAGGGGGCGCTGTATCCGCTTTTAAGTAAACACGATGAAGCGCTAAACCGTTTTTTCTCTAATGCGTTTACTTTTGCTCGTCGGTTTTACGACCAATTACCCGTTAAATTTGATCATGACTGGTGCGGCGTCACGCAGTTAGGCTGGGATGAGAAAAGCCAGCATAAAATCGCACAGATGTTGTCGATGGATTTACCCGCAGAACTGGCTGTAGCCGTTGAGGCAAATGCGGTTGAACAAATTACGGGCGTTGCGACAAATTGCAGCGGTATTACTTATCCGCAAGGTGGCTGGCTGTGTCCGGCAGAACTAACCCGTAATGTGCTGGAACTGGCACAACAGCAAGGTTTGCAAATTCGTTATCAACATCAGTTACAGGATTTATCCCGTAAGGATGACGGTTGGTTGTTGAATTTTGCAGGTGATCAGCAAGCAACACACAGTGTAGTGGTACTGGCGAACGGGCATCAAATCAGCCGTTTCAGCCAAACATCGTCTCTGCCAGTGTATTCGGTTGCCGGTCAGGTCAGCCATATTCCGACAACGCCGGAACTGGCAAAACTGAAACAGGTGCTGTGCTATGACGGTTATCTCACGCCACAAAATCCGGCGAATCAACATCATTGTATTGGTGCCAGTTATCATCGCGGCAGCGAAGATACGGCGTACAGTGAGGACGATCAGCAGCAGAATCGCCAGCGGTTGATTGATTGTTTCCCGCAGGCACAATGGGCGAAAGCGGTTGATGTCAGTGATAAAGAGGCGCGTTGCGGTGTACGTTGTGCCACCCGCGATCATCTGCCAATGGTAGGCAACGTGCCTGATTATGACGCTACACTCGTGGAATATGCGTCGCTGGCGGAGAAGAAAGATGAAGCGGTAAGCGCGCCGGTTTATGACGATCTCTTTATGTTTGCTGCTTTAGGTTCG
>DXKH01000047.1 GCA_019415335.1 Citrobacter sp.
AGCGATACTGTTCGTTTCCGGGTTCATACGCTCGCGGCGTGAACGCGCGGGCGTCCAGTCCAGCGCGCCAATACGCACCAGATAAACCAGACCTGCCAGTAACACAAAAATAAAAATTGCAGCTTCCACAAAGCCTACCCAACCACTTTCGCGGATAGAGGTCGACCATGCGAACAGATACAGCGCTTCAACGTCGAAGATAACGAAGAACATGGCTACCAGATAAAACTTGGCAGACAGGCGTAAGCGGGCGGTGCCGACCGAGTCGATACCTGATTCAAACGGAGTGTTTTTTGACCTCGCGCGTGCGCGACCGCCTAAAAACCAACCGCCGATAAGCATCAGGCAGCACAGGCCAATGGCAACAATAAGAAAGATAGCGAATGCCCAGTGATGAGCGATGACTTCAGTGGATGTTGACATACTCATTGCTTACTCATCAAAAGTAGCGCCAAATTCTCTGCTCTTTTCGGCAGATGAACGCCACATCGATTCATGGGGAGGAATAAAAAAAACCTTACAATCGCTGTAGAAAATGTTTTAGACAGCCAATTGATGGGGTTTTTTACTCCTTTCTATAACCTTTTGTCAACTTTAACAAAAGTTTCCTCACATTAATTTACATGATAACAACACCCTTAACATTTAATGCGCTTTAGCACCGTGCCGATCGATTCACAGGCTAAATGTGGATGTTGTTGAATCGTGTCCGTTGTGAAGTAAGTAGGAAAAAACGCGCCTATTTTGACAGGAATTGATCCAAAAGCCTTCCCCTAAAAGGGAGTATTTTCTTGATCTGTGACACGCTTTTGTTAATCCACCAAAAAAAACAGCAACAATTTCTCTCGTTTTTTAACATGAGAGCGTTACGTTGCAAATTTCGCTTATTTTTTACGCGTTTTTTAATCGCAACGTCTACTCGCTGATTTATGAGGATTTTTACCTTTTCCCTCCTGCCCGTTAAGGATATTAGTACAAAAAAAGAGCCACTGGATATTTTTTAATCACCAGTGGCTCTTTTTTACAATTGCATTTTTCAATGACTTTTTTGTGATCCGTTACTCATAGTCCCCTTCGACCAGCACGGAATCATCTCCCCCTTCCGGGGTAATCGGACTGTACTGCCAGGGATTCTGCCAGGTATCCATTGCCTGATAGATGACCTGCGCCAGATCGTTCTTCGACGCCGGGTCACGGCAGAGCAGGTATTCGGTGTCCGGCAACGGCGGTAATCCGTCAACCGCTCCCAGTACGCGCAGGTCCGGGCTCATCATTTCTACTGGGCGTGCCGTCACGCCGAGACCCGCCTTCACCGCCGCACGCACCGCCGGCAGTGTCGACGCAACATAGGCCAGTCGCCAGGGGATGTTCGCCGCATTCAGGGTGGCAAGTACCACATCACGGAACGGACTGGGATCATCCAACAACACCAGCGGAACCGGTTCGCCCTTTTGCAGCACATACTCTGCAGCACAGTACCAGTGTGTCGGCGAGGTCCGCAGCGTCAGGCTCTCAAACGATCCGGGACGGTTGGTGGTGACGATCAGATCCACCTCTTGCGATTTCAGCATGTCGAGCATGAAGGCATTTCGCTTCACTCTGACATCCAGCGCAAGTTTCGGATAAACCGAGCTAATGCGATTCAGAAGGAAGGGAAGTATCGTATCGGCGGATTCATCAGAAGCCCCAATAGTTAATACTCCCTGAAGATTGCTGAACATCAATGATGAGCAGGCCTCATCATTGAAACGTAGGATTTTTCTGGCGTAACCTAAAAGCTGAATGCCGTGTTCAGTCAACAGTTTGTTACGACCGTGACGAGCGAAGAGTTCTTTTCCTACGAGTTGCTCGAGGCGCTGCATCTGTTGGCTCACCGCAGACTGAGTACGACACACCGCTGCAGCCGCTGCTGCAAATGTGTTCAGATCGGCAACAGCAACAAATGTTCTCAGCAGATCGAGGTCGAGGTTAATTATCGGACGATTTGCATTTATCATAATTTTTCACTTACTGGCGGCTCATACTGAGCTTGTTAATGCTGTGCATACAATATCAAGCAATTCCGTTTGTAATGCGCTTCCTTAGCAGAGTCACCCGCTGGCAGCAGGTGAAAGTAAATAGGTATATCATGTGACTGGCGAAACGCTACTCTCTTTCTTACGTAATAATACCTTACGCGTTCGCTCAGGTTATTTCGTTAAAAACGGGCTGACCTAAAAGCGTATGCAAATTTCTGCCATTGCCTGGATGTAAAACGTGTAAATGTAAAGAATGGAACTGAGCATACATCAACGATAAATAAGCATACATGGCAGTATGTTAGCCATAAAACCCCATCGGGGATATTAACAAATCATGCAACTACAGGTCATTTCCTCAAGCGTATCTTAACCTAAAACCTTTTTATTTATAAGTCTTAATGCGAATAATCTGATGCAAAGTTTTGTTATGTTTTTCAAACCAGGCCGCTATTATTCACGGCTTCCGTAAAGCCTTTTTAATTATTAAATAATAATTAATGAGATTCCAGGTCATTCATAAATCCTGCTTAACATTAGATTTACACCACCAGGGTTCCCGTACATCCCGATAACACAGCTGGCGGTTAATCTTTCAGTATTTACGAATTATTAAATGACGTAAGAATCTTCCCCGAAATTTCGTAAGCGCAGCACCTTTTCCAGGCAAGAGAATCAGCCACCCTACAATGATATCATTGAAATATCATGCTATAAAAATCAAGTATTACTGATTTTATATCTATAAACACTATAAAAAACCAGTTAATAACAGCACAATAGCACTTCACGATTCAGCAAAATCTTCTTCTGCAAAGCCTTCAAAACGACCCGCCGTGAGAGTACATTGTTTCAAACTGACTTCCACGGCAGGAAGTGGTGATAACAGCATAAAGGTCAAGGTTCATGTCCCCCATTGAGAAATCCAGCAAATTAGATAACGTCTGTTATGACATCCGCGGTCCTGTTCTGAAGGAAGCGAAACGCCTTGAAGAAGAAGGCAATAAGGTCCTGAAACTGAACATTGGTAACCCCGCCCCCTTTGGCTTTGATGCCCCTGATGAAATTCTGGTGGACGTCATTCGCAATTTGCCTACCGCACAGGGTTATTCCGATTCAAAAGGCCTCTATTCCGCACGCAAAGCCATCATGCAACATTATCAGGCGCGTGGCATGCGTGACGTCACCGTTGAAGATATCTATATCGGCAATGGCGTTTCGGAGTTAATTGTGCAGGCGATGCAGGCATTGCTGAACAGTGGGGACGAGATGCTGGTGCCTGCGCCGGATTATCCGCTGTGGACGGCGGCCGTTGCGCTCTCCGGCGGCAATGCGGTGCATTACCTGTGCGATGAGTCGTCCGACTGGTTCCCGGACCTCGATGACATCCGCGCAAAAATCACGCCGCGAACCCGTGGGATCGTCATTATTAACCCGAACAACCCGACCGGTGCGGTTTATTCCAAAGAGTTGTTGATGGAGATCGTCGAGATCGCGCGGCAGAATGATCTCATCATTTTTGCCGATGAGATCTACGATAAGATCCTGTATGACGACGCCGAGCACCATTCCATCGCCGCGATGGCACCTGATCTACTGACCGTTACCTTTAACGGTCTCTCCAAAACCTATCGCGTAGCCGGATTCCGTCAGGGCTGGATGGTTCTCAATGGTCCGAAGAAGCATGCGAAAGGCTATATCGAAGGGCTGGAGATGCTGGCATCGATGCGTCTTTGCGCCAACGTGCCGGCGCAACATGCTATTCAGACGGCGCTGGGCGGCTACCAGAGCATCAGTGAATTCATCATGCCGGGTGGACGTCTGTATGAGCAGCGCAATCGTGCCTGGGAATTGATCAACGATATTCCGGGCGTCTCCTGCGTGAAGCCGCGCGGTGCGCTGTATATGTTCCCGAAAATTGACGCCAAACGCTTCAATATTCACGACGACCAGAAAATGGTGCTCGATTTCCTGTTACAAGAAAAAGTCCTGCTGGTTCAGGGAACTGCGTTTAACTGGCCGTGGCCGGATCATGTACGTATCGTCACCCTGCCCCGCATTGACGACATTGAAATGTCGTTGAGCAAGTTTGAACGTTTCCTGTCGGGATATCACCAGCTTTAACCGAAAATGCGTTGCAGGACAAAACCACCTATGGTGTTTTTGTCCTGCAACGTGAAGTATGACGAGTATTTGCATCCAGTGGCCTTCTCTGCGCACAATGACCTCCAGGTTGTTATCATGAAAAGGTCACTATGAAGCAGAGCCATTTTTTTGCCCACCTCTCCCGCCTCAAACTCATTAACCGCTGGCCTTTAATGCGCAATGTGCGTACAGAAAACGTCTCTGAGCACAGCCTCCAGGTCGCGATGGTGGCCCATGCGCTGGCGGCAATCAAAAACCGTAAATTTGTAGGACAGGTTAATGCCGAGCGTATTGCGTTACTGGCGATGTATCACGATGCGTCAGAAGTACTGACCGGGGATCTGCCCACGCCGGTGAAATATTTCAATTCACAAATTGCCCAGGAATATAAGGCTATTGAGAAAATCGCTCAGCAGAAACTGGTCGATATGGTGCCCGATGATCTGCGGGATATTTTTGCCCCGTTGATTGATGAGCATGCATATAGCGAAGAAGAGAAATCGATCGTGAAACAGGCCGATGCGCTATGTGCATATCTGAAGTGTCTGGAAGAGTTGTCGGCAGGAAATAATGAATTCCTGTTGGCGAAGTCGCGACTGGAAAAAACGCTGGAGTCACGCCGGAGTCCGGAGATGGATTATTTTATGGAGATCTTCGTCCCCAGCTTCCATCTGTCTCTCGATGAAATTAGCCAGGATTCTCCGCTGTAACGGCTTGCCGGATGGACATCAACGCCATCCGGCAACGCAACATTAAAACGGAAATAACATCGGGATCATCACCACGCATACCACCATCACGATAATGGTGAACGGCACGCCCAGCTTTAAAAAATCACTAAAACTGTAATTTCCCGGCCCCAACACCAGCGTATTGACCGGTGACGAAACCGGCGTCATAAAGGCCGCCGACGCTGCCATCGCGATCACCATCGCAAACGGATAGGGGGAAACGCCCATCGACTTCGCCGCCGCCAGCGCAATCGGCGCCATTAACACCGCCGTCGCGGTGTTTGAGATAAACAGGCCAATGGTTGCGCACAGTACAAACAAACAGCCCAACATCATGTACGGGCCATAGCCGCCTCCCACGTCCATCAACCCTTTCACTACCAGATCCACGCCGCCGGTCTTTTGCAGCGCCAGCGCAAAGGGCATCATGCCGACGATCAAAATGATGCTTGGCCAGTGAATGGCTTTATAGGCGCTTTCGGCGTCAATGCAGCGAAATTTCCCCATCAGCAGACAGGCAATAATTGCTGCGACGGGATTAGGAATTTCGTCAGTCAGCATCAGCGCGACCATCAGAACCAGACAGAAAATAGCATGTGGAGCCTGACTATGCGCCGGAGAAGCCTCGCTCGCCTCTTCCGGCAGGTTAAGCGCGACAAAATCTCTCCCCTGCTTCGCCAACATACCGATCAACTTCCAGTTACCGACGACCAGGATAATATCGCCCATCAGCAGCGGTTCATCGGCAAGCGAACCTTCGATCGCCACACCGTCGCGTTTCAGGCCGACCACGTTCAGCCCGTAGCGGGTACGAAAACCAATTTCCCGCACCGACTTGCCAATCAGCTCCGATTCCGGGATCAGAGAGATTTCCGCCATCCCCACATCCAACGCCTGGTCAGAGAAATATTCTCCGCGCAACACCATCGGTTCCAGCAGTTGCTCGCTACAGAATTCACGGAGATCGACATCAGCGGCTGACATATCAATCAGTAACACGTCGCGAGCACGAAACTCCGAAACCCCGTTTACGTTCACAATCACCCGCCGAAAACGCCGCCAGCGTTCGACACCGATCACGTTGGCCCCGTAGCGCTCACGCAGTTTGAGATCGTCAAGACGCTGGCCGATCATCGGCGAGCCCGGACGAATCGCCAGTCGACGCGCCCGCCCGGTCAGACGGTATTCTTTGATCAGATCGCGGAAGGTGCGGCGCTTCCAGCCATCCCGCTGCTGCTGCGGATCGTCGCCTTTGAGCATAAAACGCATCAACAACATATAGATAATGCCCAGCACCAGCACGACGAGGCCAATAGGCGTAACGCTAAAGAAGCTAAAACCGGCATGACCCTCGCGTAGCAATTCACTGTTAACAACCAGGTTTGGCGGGGTGGCCACCAGCGTCATCATGCCACTGATAAGGCCGGCGAAACTGAGCGGCATCATCAGGCGCGACGGCGACGTTTGCATACGCATCGAAACGCTGAGTACCACGGGGATAAAGATCGCGACAACGCCGGTTGAACTCATGAACGCACCCAGTCCGGCAACGGTTAGCATTAGCAGGACCAGCATCTTGATTTCGCTACTGCCCGCCATTTTCACCAGCCAGGTGCCCATGACGGTCGCCACGCCGGTGCGCACCAGCCCGTCGCCGATGATAAACAGCGCGGCAATCAACACCACGTTAGGGTCGCTGAAACCAGAGAAGGCTTCGGTGATGCTCAATGTTCCACTCAGAACAAAGGCTACGATGACCAACAGAGCTACCGCGTCCATACGCACTCTGCCCGTCGCAAACAAAATAACGGCAATCGCCAACAGCGAGAGAACCCAGATCAATTCACCGTTCACAACCTATCCTTGTCAGATGAGAAGATGGAATGATTCTGCCATAAAAAAGCCCCGACTTGTCGGGGCTAAATCATGTTCAGGTATTTCTTAATACGACCACATCACCGTTCGGTTGTTTGGTCACCGAAAGCTGCTCCAGACTGGTCAGGGCGAAATCGACCTCATCCAGACGAGGTGTGTCCGCCGGGGCATTCACCGCGACGACATGGCAGCCTGCGGCCAATCCCGAGAGCACGCCCGCAGGGGCATCCTCCACCACCACACATTCATGCGGTGCTAACCCCAGCAACTGCGCCCCTAACAGGTAGGCATCCGGTTCAGGCTTACCACGTTTGACTCGCTCTGCGGTGACGAAAACCTCCGGAGCCGGCAGGTTGGCCACCTGGTGACGCGCACGCGCGACCGGCATTGACCCTGATGTCACAATCGCCCATGGGATCCCGGTCTTGTTCAGATGATTGAGCAGCGCAACCGCACCGGGCAGCGCAGTGATACCCGCCGTTTCTGTCGCTTCAATTTGCTCCAGACGGGTAAACTCAGCAGCGATCTCCGCCTCAGGCTTGCCCGCCATAAAATGGCGCAAAGAGGTGATAGCCTGCTTGCCATGAACAAAACTCAACACCTCGTCATGCGTCAGCCCAAAACGATCGGCCCAGTTACACCATGCGCGTTCCACTGCGGGTAAAGAGTCAACCAGCGTTCCATCCAGGTCAAACAGAAAGCCCTTGCACTGCACGTTCACCTCCTCAGGCATTGATGATTTGGTTGATTTCGTTGGCGCTCAAATGATACTGACGCGGGCAGGCATGCCACGCGCTTAACATTCGCTGATATTTTTCCCACATTGGGGTCTGTGCGTTGAAGCCGTGCGTGCCGGCATCAAAATGGGTGTAACGTCCTTCCACATTCACCATAAAGCGAACATAGCCGAGGTAGCGCGCTTCCGTTGCAGCATCAAAGCCCAGGAAGGTCACCCGACGCTCATCAATACTTTGTGCATCTTTCAGGTTGGCCCAGGAGACATGTAGGGCATGATACATCTCCATGATGTCGATAACCGTACGACAGGTTTCCTCTTTCAGCTCGCCAAATTCCCGATCCAGCTCGCGCATTTGCAGGCCGTAACCGCGTTCAATGATCGTCTGCAGACGACGATAACGCTCGGCGTTAGTCGGATCGAGCATAGTCATCATTTTGTATTGATTCGACAAAATAAGACGTTGAGCGTTGGTCATTTCCATTTGGGACTCCTGTATCACTCTACAACGGTGAAAAAAAAGAAGGCATCAATATGCCTTCTTTTATATGCGTAATCTGGGGTCAATTACAAATCATCAAGGAAAGTTTTATCCAGTTGTTTGAAGGCACGCTTAAGCGTGTCAGCTAACGCCTGGTAATCCGGCTTCCCTTCAACTGGCGAGAGCGCTTGCCCGGCTTCCTGTAATTTGCCTCTGACTTCATAGAACCAGTTCAGGATAGAGGGGGGGAGTGGCGTGACGGAACGTTTTCCTAACCACCACAGTCCCTGCATCGGCAGGCTGAGCGCGAACAACGCGGTGGCGACGGCAGGCCCTAACTGACCGCCTAGTGCTATCTGCCAGCACAGGGTAAAGATGGCGATTGGCGGCATAAAGCGGATCGCGTAACGCGTCATCCGTATCACGCGGTTCTCAACAAAGACGGGCGCAAGGCGTTTTTCCATGGGCCACGTCTTTGAATAATGCTGCCCCCGACGAAAAAGGCTGAAAAAATTTACGGAGCGATGATCCGGCGTCGACATGGCTTACCTCAACTTCACATATAAAAATTCAAATATTTGTGCAAAACAACAACTATGTGGGACAACGTTCAAAACATTTTGTCATTGATACCCACTATCGGGTATCCTGTAGCGGCCTGTAAATGGCCTGTAGTCCAAAATCATTGAGTCGTCAAATTTACATATAGTATGCCATTGGCTGAAAAATACGCAAAATGGCATAGACTCAAAGGTATTTCTTCCATCATGCCAAAAAAGACAACTGCGCATGATGTTAATCATAAATGTCAGTGTCACACTGCGCTACGCTTTATGGCTCCCTGACGTTTTTTTAGCCACGTATCAATAATAGGTACTTCCATGTCGAGTAAGTTAGTACTGGTTCTGAACTGCGGTAGCTCCTCACTGAAATTTGCAATCATCGATGCAGTTAACGGTGAAGAGTACCTTTCTGGTTTAGCCGAATGTTTCCATCTCCCAGAAGCACGTATCAAATGGAAAATGGATGGCGGTAAACAAGAAGCGGCTTTAGGTGCAGGCGCCGCTCACAGTGAAGCGCTGAACTTTATCGTTAATACTATTCTGGCACAAAAACCAGAACTGTCTGCGCAGTTGACTGCAATCGGTCACCGTATCGTACACGGCGGCGAGAAGTATACCAGCTCCGTGGTTATCGATGACTCTGTTATTCAGGGCATCAAAGATTCTGCCTCTTTCGCACCGCTGCATAACCCGGCTCACCTGATCGGGATTGCAGAAGCACTGAAATCCTTCCCGCAGTTGAAAGACAAAAACGTCGCTGTGTTTGACACCGCGTTCCATCAGACCATGCCGGAAGAGTCTTACCTCTATGCCCTGCCGTACAGCCTGTACAAAGAACACGGCGTTCGTCGTTATGGCGCGCACGGTACCAGCCACTTCTTCGTTACTCAGGAAGCGGCAAAAATGCTGAACAAACCGGTAGAAGAGCTGAACATCATCACGTGCCACCTGGGCAACGGGGGTTCTGTTTCTGCTATCCGCAATGGTAAATGTGTCGATACTTCTATGGGTCTGACCCCACTGGAAGGTCTGGTGATGGGTACCCGTTCTGGTGACATCGACCCGGCAATCATTTTCCACCTGCACGACACGCTGGGCATGAGCGTTGATCAGATCAACAAGATGCTGACCAAAGAGTCCGGCCTGCTGGGTCTGACCGAAGTCACCAGCGACTGCCGTTATGTTGAAGACAACTACACCACCAAAGAAGACGCAAAACGTGCAATGGACGTTTACTGCCACCGTCTGGCGAAGTACATCGGTTCCTACACAGCGCTGATGGACGGTCGTCTGGACGCGGTTGTCTTCACCGGCGGTATCGGTGAAAACGCGGCCATGGTTCGCGAGTTGTCCCTGGGTAAACTGGGCGTGCTGGGCTTTGAAGTTGATCATGAACGTAACCTGGCGGCGCGTTTCGGCAAATCCGGTTTCATCAACAAGGAAGGTACCCGTCCTGCCGTGGTGATCCCAACCAACGAAGAACTGGTTATCGCGCAAGACGCGAGCCGTCTGACTGCCTGATATCACACCGCCAGCTACACCCTAAATAATTCGAGTTGCAGGAAGGCGGCGACGTAGCGAATCCCCAGGAGCGTACACCAGTACGTGACTGGGGTGAGCGAAGAAAGCTAACGCACATGCAACTTGAAGTATGACGGGAGCTGGTGGTGCCGTTTTGTAACCCGCCCAACGGGCGGTAACGAAAGAGGATAAACCGTGTCCCGTATTATTATGCTGATCCCTACCGGAACCAGCGTCGGCCTGACCAGCGTCAGCCTCGGCGTCATCCGCGCTATGGAACGCAAAGGCGTTCGTCTGAGTGTCTTTAAGCCAATCGCCCAGCCACGCGCCGGTGGCGATGCACCAGACCAGACCACCGCTATCGTTCGTGCAAACTCTTCTGTCACCGCGGCTGAACCGCTGAAGATGAGCCACGTAGAGTCTCTGCTGTCCAGCAATCAGAAAGATGTGCTGATGGAAGAGATCATCGCGAACTACCACGCGAACACCAAAGACGCAGAAGTGGTACTGGTTGAAGGCCTGGTCCCAACCCGTAAACACCAGTTCGCGCAGTCTCTGAACTACGAAATCGCTAAAACGCTGAACGCGGAAATCGTCTTCGTCATGTCTCAGGGCACTGATACGCCGGAACAACTGAACGAGCGTATTGAACTGACTCGCAGCAGCTTCGGCGGCGCAAAAAATACCAACATCACCGGCGTTATTGTGAACAAACTGAACGCCCCGGTTGATGAACAAGGCCGTACTCGCCCGGATCTGTCCGAGATTTTCGACGACTCTTCCAAAGCGCAGATTGTGAAAGTTGATCCGGCGCAGCTCACCGCAACCAGCCCCCTGCCAGTTCTGGGCGCGGTGCCGTGGAGCTTTGATCTGATTGCGACCCGTGCGATCGACATGGCGCGTCACCTGAATGCCACCATCGTCAACGAAGGCGATATCAACACGCGTCGCGTGAAGTCTGTCACCTTCTGCGCGCGCAGCATTCCGCACATGCTGGAACACTTCCGTGCCGGTTCCCTGCTGGTCACCTCCGCTGACCGTCCGGACGTGCTGGTTGCCGCGTGTCTGGCTGCGATGAACGGCGTAGAAATCGGTGCCCTGCTGCTGACCGGTGGTTACGAAATGGACGCGCGTATCTCTAAACTGTGTGAACGCGCTTTCGCAACCGGCCTGCCGGTATTTATGGTGAACACCAATACCTGGCAGACCTCTCTGAGCCTGCAGAGCTTCAACCTGGAAGTGCCGGTTGACGATCACGAGCGTATCGAGAAAGTTCAGGAGTACGTGGCGAACTACATCAACGCTGACTGGATCGAGTCCCTGACTGCGACTTCTGAGCGTAGCCGTCGTCTGTCTCCGCCGGCCTTCCGTTATCAGTTGACCGAACTGGCACGTAAAGCCGGTAAACGCGTTGTGCTGCCCGAAGGCGACGAACCGCGTACCGTGAAAGCGGCAGCCATCTGTGCTGAACGTGGAATCGCAACCTGCGTGCTGCTGGGTAACCCGGAAGAAATTAACCGCGTTGCAGCGTCTCAGGGCGTTGAACTCGGCGCTGGCATCGAAATCGTGGACCCGGAAGTGGTTCGTGAAAGCTACGTCGCGCGTCTGGTTGAACTGCGTAAGAGCAAAGGCATGACCGAAACCGTTGCCCGTGAACAGTTGGAAGACAACGTGGTTCTCGGCACGCTGATGCTGGAACAAGACGAAGTTGACGGTCTGGTATCAGGCGCCGTTCACACCACGGCTAACACCATTCGTCCGCCGCTGCAGCTGATCAAAACAGCGCCAGGCAGTTCACTGGTGTCCTCCGTCTTCTTCATGCTGCTGCCGGAACAGGTTTACGTTTACGGCGACTGTGCGATCAACCCGGATCCGACCGCTGAACAGCTGGCTGAAATCGCTATCCAGTCTGCCGATTCCGCAATTGCCTTTGGTATCGAACCGCGCGTCGCGATGCTCTCCTACTCCACCGGCACCTCTGGTGCAGGTAGCGACGTAGAGAAAGTACGTGAAGCAACCCGTCTGGCGCAGGAAAAACGTCCTGACCTGATGATCGACGGTCCGCTGCAGTACGATGCCGCCGTAATGGCTGACGTTGCAAAATCCAAAGCGCCGAACTCTCCGGTTGCAGGTCGCGCTACCGTGTTCATCTTCCCGGATCTGAACACCGGTAACACCACCTACAAAGCGGTACAGCGTTCTGCCGACCTGATCTCCATCGGGCCGATGCTGCAGGGTATGCGCAAGCCGGTGAACGACCTGTCCCGTGGCGCGCTGGTTGACGATATCGTCTACACCATCGCCCTGACCGCGATTCAGTCTTCACAGCAGCAGTAAGTTGCCTCCTCTGGGCCCTGACGGGCCCAGTCAAAATCCGGAAATCGTAATGGTTTCCGGATTTTTTATTCCTTCCTTTTCAGCCGTGTAAAATCTGATTTTTTGGCTTAACTGCGCTGTATCAATGAATAACCATGCGCCTGTTTGCATACTTAGCCTCTTTGCTTTGCAACAGGGATAGTCTTTCATGTCTGCAGTAACCGAAACACAGCCAACCAGAAAATGGGCCATGCCCGATACGTTGGTGATTATTTTCTTTGTCGCCATTTTAACCAGCCTTGCGACCTGGGTTGTCCCCGTCGGGATGTTCGACAGCCAGGAGGTGCAATACCAGGTCGATGGTCATACAAAAACCCGTAAAGTGGTCGATCCACACTCTTTCCGTATTCTGACCAACGACGCCGGTGAAGCGCAGTATCATCCGGTTAAGTTTTTCACTACCGGCGATGAAAGCCCTGGCCTGATGAACTTCCCGTTCGAAGGGCTGACCTCCGGATCTAAATTCGGTACCGCCGTCGGTATCATCATGTTTATGCTGGTCATTGGCGGCGCATTTGGCATTGTCATGCGCACGGGAACCATTGATAACGGCATCCTGGCGCTGATCCGCCATACCAAAGGCAATGAGGTCTTGTTCATCCCGGTGCTGTTTATTCTCTTCTCGCTGGGTGGCGCAGTATTCGGCATGGGGGAAGAGGCAGTCGCCTTTGCGATTATCATCGCGCCGCTGATGGTGCGACTGGGTTATGACAGTATCACCACCGTGCTGGTGACCTATATTGCGACGCAAATTGGCTTTGCCAGTTCGTGGATGAACCCCTTCTGCGTGGTGGTTGCTCAGGGTATTGCCGGCGTACCGGTCCTCTCCGGTTCCGGTCTGCGCATCGTGGTATGGGTTATTTCGACGCTGATTGGCCTGACGTTTACGCTAGTCTATGCCTCGCGGGTGAAAAAGAATCCGCTTCTGTCACGCGTGCATGAATCTGATCGTTTCTTTCGCGAACAGCAGGATGACGTTGTCGAGCGACGCTTCACGATCGGTGACTGGCTGGTGCTGCTGGTGCTGACCGGGGTGATGGTTTGGGTGGTCTGGGGCGTTATCGTCAACGCGTGGTTTATCCCAGAAATAGCCAGTCAGTTCTTCACCATGGGCCTGGTGATTGGCATTATCGCCGTTGTTTTTCGCCTTAACGGCATGACGGTCAACATTATGGCCTCCTCTTTCACCGAAGGCGCACGCATGATGATTGCTCCCGCCCTGTTGGTAGGCTTTGCCAAAGGCATATTGCTACTGGTGGGCAACGGAGAAGCGGGTGATGCGAGTGTGCTGAATACGTTATTGCACAGCATTGCCAACGGCATCAGTGGGCTGGACAATGCCGTTGCTGCATGGTTTATGCTGCTCTTCCAGGCCGTGTTTAATTTCTTTGTGACATCGGGATCGGGTCAGGCAGCACTGACCATGCCGCTGTTAGCGCCACTTGGCGATCTGGTGGGCGTTAACCGTCAGGTAACTGTGCTGGCGTTCCAGTTTGGCGATGGCTTCAGCCATATCATCTATCCGACCTCTGCGTCACTGATGGCAACGTTAGGCGTCTGTCGGGTGGATTTCCGTAACTGGCTAAAAGTAGGCGCGACGCTGCTGGGACTGCTGTTTATTATGTCCAGCGTGGTGGTGATTGGCGCACAGATTATGGGCTATCACTAAAAGACAAAAGGAGCCGCATGCGGCTCCTTTTTACTGTAGAAGAGCGTTACTCCGCCTCTTCTTGCTTCTCCTGTTGTGACTCCGACCTGGCCGCTTCGTTTTTGGCATTACGGGTCATCCACAGCGCCAGTGCCTTCAGAGAGTCGGGCGTGAATTCATCACAGCGAGCCGTAATTTCTTCAGGCGTCAGCCAGCACACTTCGCTGACCTCTTCTTCTTGCAGGGCGAACGGGCCGTGCGATACACAACTGAACAGCGCACCCCAGACGCGACAGTTCTTATCTTCAAAGTAGAACTGACCGTGTTCGGCGAAAGGCACGCCGGCAATACCTAACTCTTCTTCCGCTTCACGACGGGCAGAGTCCAGCAGTTGTTCGTCGGCCTGCACAACGCCACCTGCCGTGGCATCTAACATTCCGGGTAAAAAGTCTTTTGTCTCGGTACGACGCTGCACCAGTATTTTGCCCATCCCGTCGTGTACGACAATATAGGTCGCACGATGACGCAGGCCCTGCGCTCGCATCTGTTCACGGCTGGATTGTGCAATGACTTCGTTGTCTTCATTCACAATATCCACCCATTCCGTACTTGCCAAACGACGCTGTTCCACCATCAGGAAACCTTCTTTTTCTGGCGCTCTTACGGCGCATTTACATATGTGGGGGTAAATTACGAATTAATCGCGACCTGCGCAATAATACTTTGATCATTGAGTGCGATAACACTCAACACATTATCGTCCAGCAGGCCATAACTTGCCTGAAAGCCCCCCTTCGGAATGCTCACTGAACCCGGGTTGAAGTGATAAAGATCGCCCCTTTTTTCTGCCACCGGCAGATGCGTATGCCCATACACCAGGACGTCACCAGCCCGCAGTGTCGGCAGATTATCCGGCCCAAAGAGATGGCCGTGAGTCAGAAACAGCCGCTGATTTTCCAGTAACACCTGCTGCCAGGGTGCGGTTATTGGAAACTGCAGCAGCATCTGATCCACTTCGCTATCACAGTTTCCCCGAACCGCAATAATCCGCGCCGCTTGTTCATTCAGTCGCTCAGCCACCTGAGCGGGCGCATAGCCTTCAGGTAAGGCATTTCGCGGCCCATGGTTGAGTACATCACCCAGTATCACCAGCCACTGCGCGCCACTGCGGGAAAACAACGCCAGCACGCGTTCTGTGGCAGGCAAAGACCCGTGAATGTCGGATGCAAACATCAGTTTCATCACATACTCCGTGTCATCTAAAACCACATTATGATACTGGATTGTAGACGCGTTATCAGCCTGAACGCTTCGCGGAAAGCGCAATAAAACGCTGGACAGAGGCGCGTTGCCACTGAAACGCTGCATATTCCGCCAGTCGCTCCGGGACCTCGTCACCATTGAGAACCAGACGGTTAAGCATCAGGGCTAAATCGGTATCGGCCAGACACCATTCGCCGAAAAGGTTTGGCATGTCGTGTGCCAGCAGATTTCCCGCCGTGGCGAACAGTTTTTCTGCACTGACTTTCCCCGCCTCGCTCAGCGACCCTTTTTTTACCCCGCCGAAAACAACATCCGTCGGACGCTCTTCACGAATGGGCAGTAAATCACTGCGCAACCATGCCTGAATCTGTCGCGCACGGGCGCGCTTTTGCAGCTCGTGAGGATAGATTCGTTCCCAGGTGGGCGGCGCAAAACTGTCTTCCAGATATTCAGCAATCGCGGAGGATTCACTCAGCTCAAAGCCATCGATTTCCAGCAATGGCACCCGACGTGTCAGTGCAAAACCCTGCCAACCCGGTTGTAGATGTTCGCCACTGCTCAAGTCGACGGTTTTCAGACTAAACGGCAGCCCCTTTTCCTGCAAAGCGACATACGCAGAGAGCACGTAGGGAGAGAAAAAATTCGCGTCCGACCACAGCGTGATGTTGGGTTTACTCATAGCATCCTCGTCGTTATTAGGCTTTTCTCCCAACATAGAGGGTCTTTCGCTTGCTGTCACCTGATGAAAACTCACACAGCACGACAGGCTTTCTATACTTGTGGTTGGCTTATCCGATAAACACGTTGTGGAGCTGAAATGATCGACCTCTATTACGCCCCGACACCCAATGGGCACAAGATTACGATCTTCCTCGAAGAGGCTGCGCTGGACTACCGACTCATTAAGGTGGATATCAGTAAGGGTAACCAGTTCCGCCCCGATTTCCTCGCCATTTCACCCAACAATAAAATCCCCGCCATCGTCGATCATGACCCGGCCGATGGCGGCGCACCGCTCAGCCTGTTTGAGTCCGGCGCCATTTTGCTCTATCTGGCGGAAAAGAGCGGCCTGTTGCTTAGCGGCGAATTGCGCGAGCGCCATACCACACTGCAATGGTTGTTCTGGCAGGTGGGTGGACTGGGGCCAATGCTAGGCCAGAACCACCATTTCAACCATTTCGCCCCGCAGGCGATTCCTTATGCTATCGAGCGCTATCAGGTAGAAACACAACGGCTGTATAACGTCCTCAATAAACGGCTGGAAACGTCGCCGTGGCTGGGCGGCGAGCATTACAGTATTGCCGATATCGCCTGCTGGCCGTGGGTGAACGCCTGGCAGCGTCAGCGTGTCGACATTGAGATGTTTCCTGCCGTGAAGAATTGGTTTGAGCGCATTCGCAATCGGCCCACCACGGAACGCGCAATGCTGCTGGCGCAACAGGATCCTGCGAGTGCAAAAGGATAACGCGACCGGGTTCTCGTGTATCATGCGAGAGTTCATACATGGAGGAGACCTGCAATGTCACATCATGACGCTATAATTCGTATAAAAAACCTTCGTTTACGCACTTTCATCGGCATCAAAGAAGAAGAGGTCAACAACCGACAGGATATTGTCATCAACGTTGCGATTCACTATCCGGCAGACAAAGCCCGCGTCAGCGAAGATATTAATGATGCGCTGAATTACCGTACGATCACCAAAAACATCATCCAGCACGTTGAGAACAACCGCTTTTCATTATTAGAAAAATTAACCCAGGATGTGCTCGATATCGCACGCGAACACCACTGGGTCACTTATGCTGAAGTGGAAGTCGACAAACTACACGCGTTGCGTTATGCCGATTCTGTCTCCATGACGTTGAGTTGGCAACGCTAACCGCCATCACGGGAGGCTGTATGAAGATACTGGTAACCGGAGGGACTGGCCTTATCGGAGGACATCTGGTCCCGCGCCTGCAGGAACTGGGTCATCAGGTGACTGTATTGACCCGCCGCCCCGATGACGCCCGGAAAAAACTCAATGACCGGGTCACACTGTGGAGCACGCTGGAAGATAAGCACAACCTCGATGATATCGATGCGGTAATTAACCTGGCCGGTGAACCCATAGCAGACAAACGCTGGACGACAGAGCAAAAAGATCGCCTGTGCCAGAGCCGCTGGCGCATCACCCAGAAACTGGCGGACCTCATTAACGCCAGTGAAACGCCGCCGTCGGTCCTGATTTCCGGTTCTGCCGCAGGTTATTACGGCGATCTGGGCGAAGTGGTGGTTACCGAGGAAGAGCCACCGCATAACGAATTCACCCATAAACTTTGCGCACGCTGGGAGCAAATTGCCTGCGAGGCGCAAAGCGACAGAACGCGCGTATGTCTGCTGCGTACCGGTGTGGTATTGGCGCCAAAGGGCGGTATCCTCGGCAAAATGATCCCGCCGTTTCGTCTGGGCCTCGGTGGCCCCATTGGCAATGGTCGCCAGTATCTGGCCTGGATCCACATTGATGATATGGTCAATGCGATCCTCTGGCTGCTGGATAACGACCTGCGCGGACCGTTCAACATGGTCTCACCCTATCCGGTACGCAATGAGCAATTTGCCCATGCGCTAGGACATGCTCTGCAACGGCCGGCCATTCTTCGTGTACCGGCAACCGTGATTCGCCTGCTGATGGGCGAATCATCAGTGTTGGTGCTGGGTGGGCAGCGCGCCTTGCCCAAACGACTGGAAGCCGCCGGATTTCCCTTCCGTTGGTATGACCTTGAAGAAGCGCTGGCGGATGTCGTTCACTGATGTCTTCCCTGTTCACCCTCGCCATTCCGGTGGTAAGGTAGTCTCACTGACTCCCGGAATGGCGATTTTATGGCACGACTCACAACCGAACGACTGACGCTTTCCCCGTTTCAACCCACTGACTGGCCCTTTTTCCTCGCGCTTCGTGAAAATCCGGACATCATGCGTTTTATGGGCAACCTCTGCCCGGAACGCGAAACGCGTCTGCTGTTTGCGCGTCGCCTGACCTCAAAACACACCTTCGTGATCCGTCAGCATCACGATGCCACGCCGCTGGGCGACATTGGCTTACAAATCAGCCATCATTTTCCGCAGGAAGCGGATATTGGTTATTGTGTCATCCCCGCCGTCCAGGGACGCGGTATCGCCAGTGAGGCCGTTCGTGCCGTCTGCGACTATGCCTTCCGCGAAGCCGGCGTGAAAGCCATCAACGCCTGGGTGCTTGCCGAGAACCGGGGTTCAGTCCGCCTGCTGGAAAAGCTGGGATTTGTGCGTACGCAGGTGCTGGAGAAAGCGTTTGAGGTCAACGGTATCCACTATGACGACTGGGGATACCGTCTGGAGAGTGAGTGAGGTTAGCTGTCCGTCGACGCGAGAAAGTCTCAGGCACGGATAGCGGTAAGCTGGTCAATGGGAAGACCGGTTATTCTGGCAATGGTATGGGCATCAATACCATCCGCCAGCATCATACGTGCAATCCGCTGTGCTTCATCGCGTTTGCCCTGTTGGATCCCCTGCTGACGCAATCTGTCGGCGATAGTCATTAGCCTCTCCTTGTGGTGGGGTGAACGCTGGGCAACCTCTGCAAGAAACTCACTGAAATGCGTTGCGTCACCGGTTTGCATCATATAATTAAACAGCGTTTTCAACTGGCTGTCATTAGCGTAACCCTTAACCAACAGGGCAACTAATTGTTCCATCAAGCCCATTAAATCACGCTTGCGGATGTGCTTTTGCATCAACTCCAGGAGCGCTATCCGTCGATGCTGCATAATTTCATCATCTGCTACGACCGTGATATCAACCAGAGGAAAAGCGGCGGTATAGAGCTGTCTTGCCGTGGCGGGATCGGCAAACTCGTCCAGCCAACACAACGAGAAGGGATAGGGCGTCACGGCACCGTGGTAAAACAACATCGGAACCACCAATGGCAGTTTTTTATGTCCGGCATCGAGATGACGTTGCATGGCTCCCATTGCATAGCGCATCAGTCGGAATGCCATATGGGCATCGGGTGAACTTTGATGTTCAATCACCACATAGATAAAGCCCTCTCCCTCTGCCGTCTTTAACGACCAAAGCACATCGGAATAATACGCGCGGAGATTCTCTTCGATAAAGCTACCTGACTCGAGTTTCAGCGAGTCCAGATCGCAAAGTTGCCGCAATGAAGCAGGCAGATGGAATTCAAGGAAATCTCTGGCAGTGTCCGGGTGGCACATGAACGTTTTGAACACAGCATCATGCGCTGTAACCGCGGGAACCTTAGATGTTGTCATGGTCGTTCCGTCATCCCTGTGAGTCGATGGCATGACGTTACGCGCATTAATCGTCTGCGACAGCAACAGACGTTGCGCTTTGCGGTGATGAATCCAGGGTAAATGCGTTGGTCTGCAATATTTTCAGGGTATGCGGAAAGTCTCTCGCAAAAAAGCCGGGAGGCTGTGCTGCCTTTCCCGGCTTATCTTGACGACACGAATAACCCCGTTACTTCAGCGACCCTTTCAGAAATTGTTGCAGGCGGGGACTTTGCGGATTGCCAAAGAGTTGCTCCGGATTGCCCTCTTCTTCAATTTTCCCCTGATGCAGGAAAATCACGTGGCTGGAGACATGGCGGGCAAAGCCCATTTCGTGGGTCACCACCACCATCGTTTTCCCCTCTTCTGCCAGTTGCTGCATGATACGCAGCACCTCGCCCACCAGTTCTGGGTCCAGCGCCGAAGTCGGTTCATCAAAGAGCAACACTTCCGGCTCCATCGCCAGCGCACGCGCAATCGACACACGCTGTTGCTGACCGCCAGAAAGATGCACCGGATATTTCACCTGGGCGCGCTCATCAATACCCACTTTCGCCAGGTATTTGATTGCCCGCTCGCGGGCTTCCTGTTTGCTCAGACCGAGGACCTGAATTGGTGCTTCCATGACGTTCTCCAGTACCGTCATGTGGCTCCACAGATTAAAGTGCTGAAACACCATCGTCAGGCGGGTACGCAGTAAACGAAGCTGATTTTTATCCGCCACCTTCAGTTGACCGTCTTTGTCACGCACCAGGTTGATGTTCTGACCGTTGACCACAATCGACCCTTCGCTCGGTTTTTCGAGGAAGTTTATGCAGCGCAAAAATGTACTTTTTCCTGAGCCAGATGAGCCAATAATACTGATCACATCTCCGGCGTTGGCCTGCAGCGAAACCCCTTTCAGCACTTCGTGTTCGCCGTAGCGTTTGTGCAAATCGATAACGTTTAATTTATTCTCAGACATCGTGTTACCCGAATTATTTAGAGGAAACGTGCTGCAACCAGCGCCTTTCCGCTCGGCGGAAAAGGCTTATCAGGACATACGATATGATTAAGTACAACACGGCGGCAATACCAAAGGCGGTAAAGGGCTGATAGGTTGCCGAGTTGATGTCACGGGCGATTTTCAGCAGATCCGGAACCGTTGCCGTGAAGGCCAGCGCCGTGGAGTGCAGCATCAAAATGACTTCGTTGCTATACGCAGGCAACGCGATACGCAGCGCCGAAGGCAGAATAATGCACCGATACATTTTGAACGAGGAGAAGCCATACGCGCGCGCAGCTTCAATTTCACCGTGCGGAACCGAGCGGATGGCCCCGGCGAAAATCTCTGTGGTATACGCGCACGTGTTCAGCGTCAGCGCCAGAACGGTACAGTTCAGCCCACTGCGGAAGAAGGCGTTAAGAAAATCCGTGCCTTTGACTATCTCCAGCGTGTACATCCCTGAATAGAACACCAGTAGCTGAACGTACAGGGGTGTCCCGCGGAAAATATAGGTAAACAGCCAGACAGGAAACTGGATGAATTTGTTGCTGGAGACGCGGCCAATCGCCAGGATCACCGCCAGAATGCCGCCCATCACCACGGAGGAAATCAGCAGCCACAGCGTAATCGCCACGCCCGTAAAGCGGTAGCCGTCCGTCCACAGCAGGGATTTCCAGTACTCCTGAATAATCTCGATCACAGGTCAGCCCTCTTCACACCGACGGAGTAACGGCGCTCAAGGAACAGCAGCACACCATTGGAAACCGTAGTAAATACCAGGTAGATAAGCCCGCAGACGATGGCGAAATAGAATGGCTCCCAGGTGCTCTTACCGGCCAACTGTGTGGCTTTGACCACATCTTCCAGACCGAGCAGCGAGACCAGCGCCGTCGCTTTGAGGATCACCTGCCAGTTGTTTCCAATCCCCGGCAGCGCGTAACGCATCATCGCCGGGAACATAATGCGACGAAAGGTTTGTGAAGAGGTGAATCCGAAGGCCGTTGCCGCTTCTATATGCCCTTTGGGTACCGCCATAAAGGCCCCGCGGAAAGTTTCCGTAAAATACGCGCCGTAGATAAAGCCGAGCGTAATAATACCGGCGACCATCGGGTCGATATCAATCTGACTGATGCCTATTGCATCGGTTAACGTGTTGAGTGCTATCTGCAAGCCATAAAAAATCAGCAGCATCAGCACCAGATCCGGCACCCCGCGAATGAGGGTGGTATACCCTTCGAAAATAAGCCCCGTCACCCGGTTCTGCGAGAGTTTAGCTCCCGCCCCGACGAGGCCGATCAGAACGGCCAGCACGACGGAACTGAGAGCCAGTTCCAGCGTGACAATTGCGCCCTGTAAAATAACACCTGAAAACCCGTACAACATGCTGCCTGTCCTGTCGTGAGTGGCGAGTTAGAAGCCTCTTTTGACGTAATAACACACTTCATTGATACCTGATGGCGCTACGCTTATCAGGCCTACCGGAACATCGTCGTAGGCCGGATAAAGCGAAGCCGTCATCCGGCATAAAGTCTGTCACACATCTTCGGGCTTTATCTGCACCTGCGGTGATTAACCGCCATAAACATCAAAATCAAAGTACTTCTTCGCCAGCTTCTCGTAAGTTCCGTCAGCGCGCATATCTGCAAACGCTTTATTCAGGGCTTCACGCAGTTCGTTATCCTCTTTGCGCAGACCCATGCCGGTCCCTACACCAAACAGTTTCTCGTCTTTCACAGACGGGCCGCCGAATTTGTAATCTTTGCCAACGGGTTGTTTCAGGAAGCCTTCGCTCGCGGCAACTTCGTCCTGGAATGCGGCATCAATACGTCCGGCAGTCAGGTCGGAGTAGATATTGTCCTGGCCCTGATACGAGACGATCTCAATGCCTTTTGGCGCCCAGTGTTCGTTACCAAACGTCTCCTGGGTGGTGCCCTGCAGCACACCGACACGCTTACCTTTCAGCGACTCAACGGTCGGCTGAATGTCAGACGAATTGGCAACCACCAGGCGCGAGTCCGCTGCATAAAGCTTGTCGGTGAAGGCGATTTCCTGTTGACGCTTTTCAGTTATAGAAAGCGAGGACATGATCGCGTCGATTTTCTTCGCTTTTAACGACGGGATCAGCGCGTCCAACGGGTTCTCAACGAAGGTACATTGTGTATTGATACGTTTGCACAGCTCTTTCGCCAGATCGATATCAAAACCCACCAATTCACCCTGCGCATTCTTCGACTCAAACGGGGCGTAGGTTGGATCGGTACCGATACGAACTTTTTGCGGAATGGCGGCAAATGCTGCGGTAGCACTGGAGAAAGCCAGGACCAGAGAAAGAGATAACACCAGTTTTTTCATAACTATCCTCAACAGACTGTCTTTTATAGGGATGTTTACAGGACCAGGTGCAGTTATCGTGCCACTAATCGGGTCGACAAGGCAAAACATTCTACCCTGTCGCCCGGTTTATTTTGCATGAAAAGCGCTTAACTATGCACTTTTCCCTTATTTGTCCAAAATCCATGCACAATTACGGTGCATTTGTCCCATTATGCACTGAAATGGATAGCCCGGTCGGTGCACTCAGTTCCCTGTTTTTAAGATCTCAGTCGCCGTAGACGTTAAAGTCGAAGTATTTTTTCGCCATTTTGTCATAGGTTCCATCCTGACGCAGATCGGCCAGCGCTTTATCGAAAGCGGCTTTCAGTTCCGCATCGTCTTTACGTAAACCGACGCCTGTACCATCACCGAAGTATTTTTTATCCTTCACGGAAGGACCGGCAAAAGCATAATCTTTTCCCGCAGGCTGTTTGAGGAAACCTTCGCTGGCAGCAACTTCATCCTGCAATGCCGCATCAAGACGGCCTGCAGTCAGGTCGGAATAGATCAGATCCTGGTTTGCGTAGGCCACTACATCCACACCTTTGCTGCGCCAGATATCATTGGCATAAGCTTCCTGAGTCGAGCCTTGTAACACACCAACGTGCTTTCCTTTCAGGGCATCAAGCGTCGGCTGAATCGGTGAGCCTTTCGCCGCGATCAGACGCGAATCCGCCGCGTACAGCTTGTCAGAGAAGGCGATTTCCTGCTGACGCTTATCGGTAATGGAGAGCGAAGAAATAATGGCATCAATTTTCTTCGCTTTGAGTGATGGGATCAGCGCATCAAAATCACTGGCGACCCAGGTGCATTTGACCTGCATACGCTTACACATCTCATTGCCCAGATCGATATCAAAGCCGACGAAGTCACCTTTGGCATCTTTCGAAGAGAACGGTGCGTAAGTTGTGTCTGTACCAATGCGCACCGTTTGCGGCAGCGCTGCATAGCTGGATGCAGTAGCAGAAAGACCTATCAGCAATGACAGAGCGAGAATTGGCTTCTTCATACATACCCCTCAAGTGGAATGACTTTATTATGTTTTACGTTGTGTTGTGTGTTTGCAGGCTTTTTCATGCAGGTCTTATGCCATTTTCGCGCCGCTCGGGATATTCGACGTTAAATATGTTAATAAAACGTTGCAATATTGTCCTGATGTTGAAGATAGCAGGTCTGCCGGATGAACCGCAGCGTTTCGAATAGATTTAACGAATTAAATGTTGAGGATATGATCGCGGTTACAAAATTGCCCTGAAACAGGGCAATTGATGCAAAAAGGCGCGCTGACAGCGCAACGTTATGCTCCCTGCCAGCGGGTGAAAAGGTCCTGCGGCAGGGGAATATCAAACTGATCGAGTACGCGATTAACTGTCTGATTTATCACATCATCCAGCGTCTGAGGACGATGATAAAATGCCGGAACCGGTGGCATAATCATCGCGCCAATTTCCGCCGCCTGCGTCATTAAGCGCAGGTGCCCCAGATGGAGCGGCGTCTCCCGAACGCACAACACCAGCGGACGGCGTTCTTTTAACACCACGTCTGCCGCGCGAGTCAACAGGCCATCGGTATAGCTGTGCACAATACCGGAAAGCGTTTTGATGGAACATGGCAGAATCACCATGCCGGCGGTCGGAAATGAGCCCGATGAAATGCTGGCGGCAATATCGCGCGCATCGTGCGTCACACTGGCGAGCGCCTGAACTTCACGCAGCGATAAATCAGTCTCAAGAGAAAGCGTCTGGCGGGCAGCCTGACTCATGATCAGATGTGTTTCAACGTCCGGCACATCGCGCAAAACCTGCAGCAGCCGCACGCCGTAAATGGCGCCACTGGCGCCGCTGATCCCTACTATGAGTCGTTTCATGAATTATCGCCCTGTCTGACTTCTGGGCTGACTTTGCAGGATTTTATGGGGAGTTGCAAGTCAGGGGGCGGAGTTCGCCCCCTGGCAGGTCAGGATTACCCTTCGTTGTGCATCTCGAGGTTTTCGACTTCGTTCTGCAACTGGACCGCTTTGGCATCGTCATTACGCAGGGAATCGAGGAAATCGAGATACTGCTGATCCACATCCTTCGTAACGTATACGCCATTAAACACGGAACATTCAAACTGCTGAATATCCGGATTCTCAGCACGCACAGCGTCGATCAGATCGTCAAGATCCTGGAAGATAAGCCCGTCTGCGCCGATGATCTGGCGAATCTCATCCACTTCACGACCGTGAGCAATCAGTTCGTTTGCGGTAGGCATATCGATACCGTACACGTTCGGGAAGCGAATCTCCGGTGCCGCAGAGGCCAGATAGACCTTTTTCGCCCCAGCTTCACGCGCCATCTCAATAATCTGTTCTGAGGTGGTACCACGCACAATGGAGTCATCCACCAGCAGGACGTTTTTATCACGGAACTCCGCGCGGTTGGCGTTCAGTTTGCGGCGTACGGACTTACGGCGCAGTTGCTGTCCCGGCATGATAAAGGTACGGCCGACATAGCGGTTCTTCACAAATCCCTGACGGTACGGCTTGCCGAGAATACGCGCAATTTCCAGCGCGATGTCGCAGGAGGTTTCCGGAATCGGGATGACCACATCGATATCCAGATCTTCCCATTCGCGGGCAATTTTTTCGCCAAGCTTAGTCCCCATGTTCACACGGGCGCTGTAGACAGAAATCTTGTCGATGAAGGAATCCGGACGCGCGAAGTAAACATACTCGAACAAGCACGGGTTGCTGACCGGGTTTTCGGCACACTGGCGGGTGAACAACTGCCCTTTCTCAGTGATATAAACCGCTTCGCCCGACGCAACGTCACGCAGGAATTCGAAGCCCAGGGTATCCAGCGCGACGCTTTCAGACGCTACCATATATTCAGTACGACCATCGCCGATATCGCGTTTACCCAGCACCAGCGGACGGATACCGTTCGGATCGCGGAAGGCCACCATGCCGTGGCCGATAATCATCGCCACGCAGGCATACGCGCCGCGGATCTGGCGGTTGGTCGCGGCAATCGCGGCAAAAATGTTGTCTGCTTCCAGCGGATAATGGCGGAAGTTATCCAGTTCGCTGGCGAAGATATTGAGCAGGATTTCAGAATCTGAGGTGGTATTGATGTGACGGCGCTTCTCTTCAAACAGCTTTTTACGCAGTTCGTGGGCATTGGTCAGGTTGCCATTATGGGCAAGCGTGATGCCATACGGGGAGTTGACGTAGAAAGGTTGAGCTTCAGAGGCGCTGGAGCTGCCAGCCGTTGGGTAACGCACATGACCGATGCCCATGTTGCCCTGCATACGCTGCATATGGCGAGCTTCAAATACATCACTCACCAGACCGTTTGCTTTACGCAAACGGAAGCAGTTATTTGCATCGATGGTGATAATGCCAGCGGCATCCTGACCACGATGCTGGAGCACTGTTAAGGCGTCATAAATCGACTGGTTAACCGGCATAACACCGGCGATACCGACAATACCGCACATACGTCTTTTTCCTCGTTAAGCTACAACCCAACGCTTATGCTCTGGGCAAGAAACTTGACGAGCTTTGCAGATAGTCAAAGAACCATCTGATGATGAAACTGAACTCCGGGACCAGCTGTGACTTACTCCAGTCTTCACTTTTCGACAGGCCGGTAAAGGTGTCGAGAAAGAACAGAATAGCAGCCACAATCAATACGCCGCGCAGAGCCCCGAAACAGACCCCCAGAACCCGGTCGGTACCTGACAGACCGGTTTTCTCAACCAGTTGCCCTACCACGTAGTTCACAATGGCGCCGACGATCAGCGTCGCGATAAACAGCACCGCGATGGCAATCCCGTTTCGAACCAGTTCGTCTTCAAAGCCCGAAAACCAGACAGACAGGTAAGTGTAGTAATGGCTGGCGACAAAGAAAGCACAACCCCATGTCACCAACGATAACGCTTCACGAACAAAGCCACGGATCAGGCTAACCAGACAGGAAAAACCAATCACCGCGATAATGGCGTAATCAATCCAGACCATATGTGTCCCACGATTTTACGCCCTGTCGTCCTGTTCGGGGCGCATTCTAACAGAAAAAGAAAACGTTTGCGTAGGGATTTCCTTCCCGCGCGTAAATAAAAATGGCGCTGAAAAAATATTCAACGCCATCTGACTTTTTGCCTCTTCGGGCATTGCCGGACGCGGTTTTATCATCGTGTCCAGCTGATAAAACCGTGACTCAGTTCGGGCTGTACCCCATCACTACTCCGCTTAATCCGGAGATTTGCTGTAACTCGCCGAGCGAGCCTTTCAGCTTGTCGCGTGATGCATCCGGCCCCACGAGAATACGGGTTATTTTACCCTGTACTGGCGTTGACGGAGAAGTATATACCCGGAAACCTGCGGCACGAAGTTTACCCACGATCTCATTGACCTTATCGGCATTTTTCAGCGCACCTAACTGCACAACGTAGGCTTTACCCGTCGGCGCCGGTTTCTCTTCTGCCGCCGGTTTTGGCGCAGGAGCGGGAACTGGAGCAGGCGTGGCCTCCACAGGCGGCTGTGGCTTCGGTTGTGGCTTCGGCTTTTCAACCGGTTTTGGTTTGGGCTGTTCTACCGGCGCAGGCGTCGTCTCAATCTCAGGATTGTTCGCTGATGCATAGCGTGACGGATCCAACGACGGCGCCGCCGCATCGCCAGCCTGCACCTCTTCCGCCGCCCCTTCTGGCGGCTGAGTCGGCAATGCCTGCGTTGCCGCTGGCATCATATCCGGCTCATCGCGATCGCCCGGTTTCGGCACCAGCGGGATCGCCGCGAATTCATCCTGATAATGTTTTTTCTGCCCATCGAGCAGCCCGGGCAACACAATGACGCCCAACGCGACCAGCACAATCGTGCCGACTAAACGATTCTGAAACTTACTCGCCACCGATTCTCCCCGCGTCCATCACTTCCATGACATGTGCAACTGTGTGAAATGAACCACACACCAGTACGGTATCTTCTGGTCTCGCGTCTGCCAGAGCGGCATGCCATGCCAGCGCGACACTGTCATAGACACTGCCTTTACCGAGATGTTCCAGCAGTTGCTCTGCCGTCGCCCCTCGGGGGCCTTCCAGCGGAGCACAATACCAGTCGTCGACCACGCTTTTCAACCAGGCCAACGTTCCCGCAATATCCTTATCATGTAGCATACCGATAACGGCAAGAACGCGCCCCTTTTTCGGCAACATTTTCAGCCGTCCGGTGAGATATTCCGCCGCATGAGGATTATGCGCGACATCAAGGATGACGCTCGGCGACTCACTCACAATCTGGAAACGTCCTGGCAGAATCGCCCGGGCAATCCCGTCGCGGATCGCCTGCTCGCTGACATTCAGACCACTGGCGCGCAGTGCCGCCAGCGCAGTCGCCGCATTGGGTTGCGGGACCTGCGGCAGCGGTAAATCCACCAGAGTGCCGTGGCTGTCGCTAAAGGACCAGCCCGTCTTCGTTACCGTAAACTGCCAGTCTTCACCACGACGCTGTAACCGCGCGCCTTTCTCCAGCGCGACATCGGCGATGGTATAGGGCATTTCGGGTTCGCCGACAATCGCCGGTTTTCCCGCACGGAAAATACCGGCCTTTTCACGGCCAATGCTTTCACGATCCGGCCCCAGCCAGTCGGTATGATCCAGCGCGATGCTGGTGACTACGCCAACATCGGCATCGACGATATTCGTCGCGTCCAGTCGTCCGCCCAGCCCAACTTCCAGAATCACCACATCCAGTTGCGCCTGCTTAAACAGCCACAATGCGGACAACGTGCCGTATTCAAAATAGGTCAACGAGATATCTCCACGCGCCGCCTCGATCTCCGCAAAGGATTCGGTGTGGGCCGATTCGGACAGTTCATTGCCACGCACGCGCACGCGTTCGGTGTAGCGCACCAGATGCGGCGAACTATATACCCCGACGTTATATCCCGCCGCCGTCAATACGGACTCCAGCGTCCGGCAGGTTGTGCCTTTGCCATTCGTGCCGGCCACGGTGAAGACAAACGGTGCTGGCTTCAGTACGCCCAGTCGCGCGGCTACCTGGCTTACGCGCTCAAGGCCCAGATCGATCGTTTTCGCGTGGAGGTTTTCCAGATAAGAAAGCCACGAGGCCAGGGGCGACGTGGCTTTAGGAATACGTTTGTTATTCATGATGCCCGTAAAATCGTTACGTTGAGAAAAGCAAAAGGGCAGCGCCTGTGGCCCTGCCCTTTTCAGTTATCAGGCCTCGGGTTCCTGATCCGGCACCGGCGGCACCACCACACCTTCACGCGGGGTATCCGGATTTGGCGCCGGTAAATTCATCAGCTTCGCCAGAATGCTCGCCAGTTTCAGGCGCATCTCCGGACGGCGGACGATCATATCGATAGCGCCTTTTTCGATCAGAAACTCACTGCGCTGGAATCCCGGCGGCAGTTTCTCACGTACGGTTTGCTCGATAACACGCGGACCCGCGAAGCCGATCAACGCTTTCGGTTCAGCAATGTTGAGATCGCCCAGCATCGCGAAGCTTGCAGAGACGCCGCCCATTGTTGGGTCGGTCAGCACGGAGATGTACGGCAGACCGCGCTCCTGCATTTTTGCCAGCGCTGCGGAGGTTTTCGCCATCTGCATCAGCGACATCAGCGCTTCCTGCATACGCGCGCCGCCGGAGGCGGAGAAGCAAATCAGCGGGCAGTTATCTTCCAGCGCCTGTTCAACAGCACGTACAAAACGTGCACCGACCACAGAGCCCATCGAGCCGCCCATGAAAGCAAACTCAAATGCCGCTGCAACGACCGGCATGCCGTGAAGCGTGCCTTTCATCACCACCAGCGCATCTTTCTCGCCAGTTTCTTTTTGCGCGGACGCCAGACGATCTTTGTATTTCTTGGAGTCACGGAACTTCAGTACGTCTTTCGGTTCGAGTTCGCTACCCAGCTCCACCAGCGTTCCTTCATCTAACAGGCTATGCAGGCGGTTACGCGCCGACATACGCATGTGATGGTCACACTTCGGACAGACCTCAAGATTACGTTCCAGCTCAGCACGGTATAAAACCTGACCGCAGCTATCACACTTAGTC
>DXKH01000048.1 GCA_019415335.1 Citrobacter sp.
CACCGTAGGTCCATACCTGCGTCTGCATCAGTGCGGTCTGCCGAAGAAAATGGCACTGGAACTGTTCAAACCGTTCATCTACGGCAAGCTGGAACTGCGTGGCCTCGCCACCACCATCAAAGCCGCGAAGAAAATGGTTGAGCGCGAAGAAGCTGTCGTTTGGGATATCCTGGACGAAGTGATCCGCGAACACCCGGTACTGCTGAACCGTGCACCAACACTGCACCGTCTGGGTATCCAGGCATTTGAACCGGTACTGATCGAAGGTAAAGCTATCCAGCTGCACCCGCTGGTTTGTGCGGCATACAACGCCGACTTCGATGGTGACCAAATGGCTGTTCACGTGCCGCTGACGCTGGAAGCCCAGCTCGAAGCGCGTGCGCTGATGATGTCTACCAACAACATCCTGTCCCCGGCGAACGGCGAACCTATCATCGTTCCGTCTCAGGACGTTGTACTGGGTCTGTACTACATGACCCGCGACTGTGTTAACGCCAAAGGCGAAGGCATGGTGCTGACTGGTCCGAAAGAAGCTGAGCGTATTTATCGCGCTGGCCTGGCCTCTCTGCATGCGCGCGTTAAAGTGCGTATCACTGAATACGAAAAAGATGCTAACGGCGAATTCGTTGCGAAAACCAGCCTGATTGATACGACGGTAGGTCGTGCCATCCTGTGGATGATCGTACCGAAAGGTCTGCCTTTCTCCATCGTCAACCAGGCGCTGGGCAAGAAAGCGATCTCCAAAATGCTGAACACTTGCTACCGTATTCTGGGCCTGAAACCGACCGTTATTTTTGCGGACCAGACGATGTACACCGGCTTTGCTTATGCAGCGCGTTCAGGTGCATCCGTTGGTATCGATGACATGGTCATCCCGGAGAAAAAACACGAGATCATCTCTGAAGCGGAAGCGGAAGTTGCTGAGATCCAGGAACAGTTCCAGTCTGGTCTGGTCACTGCTGGCGAACGTTACAACAAAGTGATCGATATCTGGGCTGCGGCGAACGATCGTGTATCCAAAGCGATGATGGATAACCTGCAAACCGAAACCGTGATTAACCGTGACGGTCAGGAAGAGCAGCAGGTTTCCTTCAACAGCATCTACATGATGGCTGACTCCGGTGCGCGTGGTTCTGCTGCACAGATTCGTCAGCTGGCGGGTATGCGTGGTCTGATGGCGAAGCCGGATGGCTCCATCATCGAAACGCCGATCACCGCGAACTTCCGTGAAGGTCTGAACGTACTCCAGTACTTCATCTCCACGCACGGTGCGCGTAAAGGTCTGGCGGATACCGCACTGAAAACAGCGAACTCCGGTTACCTGACGCGTCGTCTGGTTGACGTTGCACAGGACCTGGTGGTGACTGAAGACGACTGTGGCACCCTGGAAGGCATCACCATGACCCCGGTTATCGAGGGTGGTGATGTTAAAGAGCCACTGCGCGATCGCGTTCTGGGTCGTGTAACGGCGGAAGACATTCTGAAGCCGGGCACTGCGGATATTCTGGTCCCACGCAACACGCTGCTGCACGAACAGTGGTGTGATCTGCTGGAAGCAAACTCCGTTGACTCTGTGAAAGTTCGCTCTGTTGTATCCTGTGACACCGACTTTGGTGTATGTGCGCACTGCTACGGTCGTGACCTGGCGCGTGGCCACATCATCAACAAAGGTGAAGCTATCGGCGTTATCGCGGCACAGTCCATCGGTGAGCCGGGTACACAGCTGACGATGCGTACGTCCCACATCGGTGGTGCGGCATCTCGTGCGGCTGCTGAATCCAGCATCCAGGTGAAAAACAAAGGTAGCATCCGTCTGAGCAACGCGAAGTCGGTTGTGAACTCCAGCGGTAAACTGGTTATCACCTCCCGTAACACTGAGCTGAAACTGATCGACGAATTCGGTCGTACCAAAGAAAGCTATAAAGTGCCTTATGGCTCTGTGATGGCGAAAGGTGATGGTGAGCAGGTTGCCGGCGGTGAAACCGTAGCAAACTGGGATCCGCACACCATGCCGGTTATCACCGAAGTGAGTGGTTTTGTCCGCTTCACTGACATGATCGACGGCCAGACCATTACGCGTCAGACCGACGAGTTAACCGGTCTGTCTTCTCTGGTGGTTCTGGATTCCGCAGAACGTACTACCGGTGGTAAAGATCTGCGTCCTGCACTGAAAATCGTTGATGCTCAGGGTAACGACGTTCTGATCCCGGGTACCGATATGCCTGCGCAGTACTTCCTGCCGGGTAAAGCGATTGTTCAGTTGGAAGATGGCGTACAGATCAGTTCTGGTGACACCCTGGCACGTGTTCCGCAGGAATCCGGCGGTACCAAGGATATCACCGGTGGTCTGCCGCGCGTTGCGGACCTGTTCGAAGCACGTCGTCCGAAAGAGCCGGCAATCCTGGCTGAGATCAGCGGTATCATTTCCTTCGGTAAAGAAACCAAAGGGAAACGTCGTCTGGTTATCACCCCGGTAGACGGCAGCGATCCGTACGAAGAGATGATTCCGAAATGGCGTCAGCTCAACGTGTTCGAAGGTGAACGTGTAGAACGTGGTGACGTGGTTTCCGACGGTCCGGAAGCGCCGCACGACATTCTGCGTCTGCGTGGTGTTCATGCTGTGACTCGTTACATCGTTAACGAAGTTCAGGACGTATACCGTCTGCAGGGCGTTAAGATTAACGATAAACACATCGAAGTTATCGTTCGTCAGATGCTGCGTAAAGCCACCATCGAAAATGCAGGTAGCTCCGACTTCCTGGAAGGCGAACAGGTTGAATACTCCCGCGTCAAGATCGCTAACCGCGAACTGGAAGCGAACGGCAAAGTGGGTGCAACGTTCTCCCGCGATCTGCTGGGTATCACCAAAGCGTCTCTGGCAACCGAATCGTTCATCTCTGCCGCATCGTTCCAGGAGACCACGCGTGTCCTGACCGAAGCAGCCGTTGCGGGTAAACGCGACGAACTGCGCGGCCTGAAAGAGAACGTTATCGTAGGTCGTCTGATCCCGGCGGGGACCGGGTATTCGTACCACCCGGATCGCATGCGTCGCCGTGCTGCGGGTGAACTCCCGGCTGCACCGCAGGTGACTGCAGAAGACGCCTCTGCCAGCCTGGCAGAACTGCTGAACGCAGGTCTGGGCGGTTCTGACAACGAGTAATCGTTGACTGCCTGATAGTAAAAAACCCGCTTCGGCGGGTTTTTTTATGCCTGATGGCGTTGCGCTTATCAGGCCTGGAGTTTACGACCCGTAGGTCGGATAAGACGTTTGATCAATTGACCGGTGGCAACCTGCGATACAGCTCAATCATGTCGCCTGCCAGATCCTGAATCACCATCGCGTTCATCAGGTGATCCTGCGAGTGGACGGTGATCAGATTCACCGGCAGCTTACCGGTTCCTTCATCAATACCGATCAACTGCGTCTGGATTTTATGCGCCAGTTTGACGTAATCGCGTGACTCTTCCATCGCCTGTTCGGCACCGGCAAAGTCGCCTTTACGGGCCAGTTGCAGGGCGGTCAATGCCTGGCTTCGTGCGGCCCCAGCGTTAACCAACAGTTCCATAATGATGGTCTCTAACTCTTCCATGTTATGACTCCATCAGCTTCAGGGCTTTGTCCAGAACGGCGTCGCCTTTCATCATGCCGTAATCCATCATGTCGATCACCGCGACTTTCTTACCGAGCGGATCGGCCAGCGCCTGCAATTTCGCCTGTTCGTACTTAACCTGTGGACCCAGCAGGACAATATCCGCCGTGGCAATATATTCTTTAAACTCTGCGACAGGCACGGCTTTGATCGTCACTTCGATCCCTTTCTTCTGAGCGGCATCTTTCATTCGTTGTACCAGCATGCTGGTGGACATACCGGCGGCACAGCATAAAACGATATTCTTCATAGTTCGCTCTCACGGTTCGTTGATACTTCATCTTTAGTCGGAGGCTGTGATGAGGACAACCGCCTTACTGTGAATGTGTGTAAAGCATCACAAAGAAACCGCACAAATAATGAAACCGGTTGCGGTTTTTCTCAAAATGAAAAAAAGCCCGTCGTAACGGGCGTTGCAGGGAAGGGGAGAGACTAGCGATTTGCGGTGATGATCCGGTTTTTTCCTTCCTGTTTGGCTTTGTATAACGCTTCATCAACGCGCATGATCAGTTGTTCCTGCGCCTCCAGATTCCATTCCCCGAGCCCAGCGCTAAAGGTGACGTGCAGGCCCTCTTCACGCCATGAGCGATTCGCAACCTCAATACGCCAGCGTTCCAGCAGCGCATGCGCGTTGTTCAGTTGCTCACCTGAGAACAACACGGCAAATTCCTCGCCGCCATAGCGATAAACGGAAACGGCGACCGGTTGCATGATCTGAATCCCTTCACGCGCGACGTTGCGCAGGACGATGTCGCCATTCAGATGTCCCCATGTATCGTTGATGGACTTAAAGTTATCAATATCCACCAGAGCCAGGGCAAACGGTTGGTGATCGTTTATCAGCGCGGCGATATCGCTGTCAAAAGCGCGGCGGTTTTTACAGCCCGTGAGCGCATCAATGGTCGCCTGTCGAACGTAAGTCAGTTCGCGCTCTTTATTGGACTCGATCGCCTTGCTTAGCATTGCTTCAAGGCGCGGTGCGCGTTTGACATCGCCGGTCTTGATTGCGTTGATGATATTCATCAGCACCGTGCGTGAAGCGTGGCGTAGATAGAGGCCAAACAGCGCAATGATGATCGCTGCGAGGGCAAATCCCCAGACGACAATGTTAGTTTCGTGGCGTGTCAGGTCGAGCAGCGTCGTGTCGGAAACCCGATAAATCACGAACCAGTCCGGGTTGGTAAACGAATAGTAGTAGTACCAGTCCTGTGTGTCCGGGTCGTACAGATGACCTTCCCCGCTGGTCATCCGGCTCATGGTTTTTTTACTGACATACGGTTTAAACAGCGCGCCCGTATCCGGATGCAGCACCACTTTGCCGTCACGGTCGACCACAAAGAACTCGCCCTGGACGGGGGCCACCATCTGGCGCAGCGTGTAGCCCATCGACGTCAGATCAAGATGAAACGCTATCGTGCCTTTCAGCTTCCCTTCCGGAGAGATGACCGGTTTGTAGATCGTCACCGTTGGGTGGTGCGTGAAATAGTCAATATAGGGTGCGGTATAGTTACTGAATGTACTGGCTTCGGCCTGATCCATAAACCAGGGGCGCGATTTCGCATCAAACGTTTTGCTGCGTTCGGTGTTTTGTACCTGAGGCGCGCGCAGGTAATGGCCTTCGGTATCGACCAACGAGATTGAGGAGACAGACGGCATCAGCGTCTGCAGTTGCATGATAGTTTTCAACCCCTCCTCCGGGTTGAGGTTCACCATGTCGTTCAGGTGGTCATTGCGAGAAAAGTAAGTTGCCGCCCGGCCAAGAATATAATCATTTTCGCGTAGCAAAGACTCGGTGTAGTTCACCGCCAGGTTATGGGTAAAGTTCCGATTAATGCCATGATAATCTTCAAGAAAATCATTCTTCTGCGTGAAGGTAATGAATATGGCGATCAACACAAAGCTGATTATGATCCCCGTAAAGCTCACCAATATTGGCGTCGTAAATGAAAGTTTTCTGTTATGACCTGCCATTACTGTAACTTATCCAGAAAGTGTAAATCCTGAAGAGAAGTGCGAAGTGAAACCAGCAACGTGGCTCTGCATATCAGGAAGGAATGTAGGCAATTATAATCTCGCAAAGATAAGTCGGGATGATTTATCTTAAAAGGCGTACATCCTAGTTGCCATTTTTAGCTGAAATTGGTGTTTTATCTCGCTGATTGTGATGAAGGCAGGGCGAAACGAGGAAGAAGCTTTTCGCCCTGGACAGCGCTACGGCTGACGGTGATACGTTAAAAAAGTGAGAGGCTGACGACAACCTCTCGTTTTCTCTCTTTCGTCGCGGCTCGTAAAATGGTTACCCGTTTGCAAGGCGGTTCATAGCCTTTGCGAAGCGCGCCCCAGATACGCATCCCAGTCCTTCCATACCGGCTGTAGCCCCTGCGCGGAAAGCGCATCGGCGACAGTTTCGGGACGGCGGTTGTCATGCGGGGCGAACTGTTCCAGTTCGGGATGATCATCCGCATAGCCGCCAGGCTGGGTTTTCGAGAACGCGCTGACGTTGTTAATTGCCAGCGGGATCACGTGGTCGCGAAACCAGGGCGATTCCCGTGTAGACAACGACAGCTCAATCTCCGGCGCCAGCAAACGGAAAGCGCAAATGGTTTGTACCAGTTGGCGTTCATCCATGATTGAGGCGGGCTCAATACCGCCAGCGCATGGACGCAGGCGCGGGAACGAAATCGAGTAGCGGCTTTGCCAGTAGTGCTGCTGAAGCCACAGCAGATGCTCAGCAACCATATAGCAATCCACCCGCCAGTTGTCGGAAAGACCAATCAGCGCCCCGAGGCCGATCTTGTCGATCCCCGCGCGTCCCAGCCGATCCGGGGTTTCCAGACGCCAGAAGAAATCCTGTTTTTTCCCCTTCAGATGGTGCTGCGCGTACATCGCTTCGTGATACGTCTCCTGATAAACCATCACCCCGTCGAGCCCCAGCGTTTTCAGTTCGGCATATTCCGCCTCGGCTAACGGCTGAACCTCCATCTGTAATGACGAAAACTGCTGGCGAATGGTGGGTAAGTGGCGACGGAAATAGTCCATCCCAACCTTTGCCTGATGCTCGCCGGTGACCAGCAGGAGATGTTCGAAACCCAACTCGCGGATCGCCGCGCATTCGCGGGCAATTTCCGCGTCATCCAGCGTTTTGCGCTTGATGCGGTTACTCATCGAAAAACCGCAATAGGTGCAGTCGTTAGCACACAGATTGGAGAGATACAGCGGGACGTAAAAGCTCACCGTATTGCCGAAGCGCTGGCGGGTGAGCGTCTGCGCCCGCTGTGCCAATGGTTCAAGGTATGCGCTGGCGGCGGGTGACAGCAGCGCCATCATATCGTCGCGAGTAGGGTGGGATGCACGTAGCGCCCGCTCAACGTCAGCAGGCGTTTTGCTGTTGATACGCAGGCGGATGTCGTCCCAGTCGAGTTGTCGCCAACGGTCGGTGAACGTTTTCATGCCGAAGCCTCCAGGAAACCGGTCAGCGGGCTGGTGGCCTGCGCCTGCTGGCTGCGACGACCTGGTCCGGCCTGACGCGCCAGAAGACCCGCTTCCACTGCCAGACGGAAAGCGCGGGCCATCATCACTGGATCGTCCGCCACGGCAATCGCCGTATTCACCAGCGCCGCGTCCGCGCCCATTTCCAGCGCCTGCGTGGCATGGCTGGGTACGCCGATTCCGGCATCCACCACCACCGGAACGGTGGACTGCTGGATAATGATCTCCAGCATGGCCCGGGTTTCCAGTCCCTGATTTGAGCCAATCGGCGCGCCGAGCGGCATTACCGCTGCACAGCCCACCTCTTCCAGCCGTTTGCACAGTACCGGATCCGCACCGCAGTAGGGCAGCACCACAAATCCTTGTTTTACCAGTGCGTCGGCGGCTTTCAGCGTTTCAATCGGGTCCGGCAACAACCAGCGCGCATCGGGATGAATTTCCAGCTTCAGCCAATGAGTGCCGAGCGCCTCGCGCGCGAGCTGTGCGGCAAAGATTGCCTCTTCCGCCGTTTTCGCCCCGGACGTGTTGGGCAGCAGTGTGACGCCCGCGTCGAGAAGTGGGGCCAGAATGGCGTCATTATGTTGGCGCAAATCCACGCGCTTCATGGCCAGCGTCACCAGTTGACTGCCAGAGGCACGGATCGCGTCAATCATTATGGCCGGTGACGCAAATTTACCCGTACCTGTGAACAGATGTGAATCAAACGTTTTGTCTGCAATACGTAACATGTCAGCCCCCTGCAATTACCTGAAAAAGCAGGATCTGGTCGCCTTCCTGCACGATGTGCTGCTCCCACTGCTCGCGGGGCAGGATCTGTTGATTCAGCGCCAGTGCGGCGCCGGGTTTTAACTGATTCAACTGTGTCAGCAGCGTATGCACGGAGAGTCCCTCTGCGCACTGCATCGGCTCATCATTGAACTGGATTCGCATGTCGCCCTCCACACACCGGACACCCGCTGGCGCGGTGTAAGGCCAGGCTGCGCCACTGGCTGGTTTTGCCATCAAACAGGCGCAATTCACCGCCGGGGGTCTCCATACCGCTGAGTAGTTTGATCGCTTCCAGCGCCTGTAGGGTCCCCATCACACCGACGACGGGACCGACAACGCCCGCCGTACGACAGTTGCGCTCGGGCTCTGCGTCGTCTGGCCATAAGCAGCGATAGCAGCCTTGCGTCCAGGGCGGTGTCAACACCATCAACTGGCCGCCAAAACCGACCGCGCTGGCGGTAATCAGCGGGGTATCGAAGGCCACGCAGGCGGCGTTAATTTCCTGACGCGTCGCCATGTTGTCGGTGCAGTCCAGCACGACATTCGCTTGCGCCACCGCATGCCTGAGCGCTTCTCCATTCAGACGCTGCGTCAGCGAGAGCAGTTCGATATCCGGATTGAGTCGTGCCAGCCGCTGCTGTGCAACCCGCGATTTAGCGCGGGCAATATCATCTGTGGTGAACAGGATCTGCCGTTGCAGGTTGCTGAGATGAACGTCATCGTCGTCAGCCAGCACCAGCGTGCCGACACCGGCTCCTGCCAGATACAGCGCGGCCGGTGAGCCTAATCCGCCCAGCCCGACGATCAGCACACGGCTGGCGAGCAGCTTTTGCTGACCGTCAATGGCGATATCGCCCAGCAGAATCTGACGGCTATAGCGCATAAAGTCACGGTCATTCATCGCCTGCTCCTGCTATTGCCAGCAACTGCGCGGTGGCCGCTCGCCAGTCTTCGGCCTGGGTAATGGCGCTGACCACCGCGATACTCCCGACACCGGTCGCCAGCACTGCGGGTGCGCGCTCCAGGCTGATCCCGCCAATGGCGACGGTTGGGTAATCGTTCAGACGCTCAATATGCCGCGCGAGCTGTTCCAGCCCCTGCGGCGCAGATGGCATCTGCTTAGTCTGCGTCGGGAAGACATGGCCCAGCGCGATGTAGGAGGGACGTACCGCCAGCGCCACGTCGATCTCCATATCGTCGTGCGTCGAGACGCCCAGGCGTAAGCCCGCCACCTGAATCGCCTTCAGATCGGTGGTTTCCAGATCTTCCTGACCCAGATGCACGCCATACGCACGGTGTTTGATCGCCAGCCGCCAGTAATCGTTAATAAACACACGGGCGTTGTATTTCCGCCCCAGTTCGATGGCGGCTATCACGTCAGCTTCTACCTCTTCATCGCGCTTATCTTTGATGCGCAACTGAAGCGTCTGCACGCCAGCGTCGAGCAGACGCGCGATCCACGCCACGCTGTCGACAACCGGATAGAGGCCCAGGCGAAAAGGAACCGTTGGGAAATCAGGCTGAACCATCAGGCTTCCTCCCGTTTGAGGTAGATTTCTCCGCCTTTGGCGCGGAAGTTTTCTGACATATCTGCCATCCCCACTTCGATCGTCTGGGCGGCGGCGTAGTCACGGACCTCCTGGCTGATTTTCATCGAGCAGAATTTCGGGCCGCACATGGAGCAGAAATGCGCCACTTTGCCGGATTCCTGAGGCAAGGTTTCGTCGTGGTAAGCGCGGGCGGTGAACGGGTCGAGCGCCAGATTAAACTGGTCTTCCCAGCGAAATTCGAAGCGCGCTTTGGACATCGCATTATCACGGATTTGCGCCCCCGGATGCCCTTTTGCCAGATCGGCGGCATGGGCGGCAATCTTGTAGGTTATCAGCCCCTGTTTCACATCTTCTTTGTTCGGCAGCCCGAGGTGCTCTTTCGGTGTGACGTAGCAGAGCATCGCGCAGCCAAACCAGCCGATCATCGCCGCGCCAATCCCCGAGGTGAAATGGTCGTAACCCGGTGCGATATCGGTGGTCAGCGGGCCTAAGGTGTAGAATGGCGCTTCGTGACAGTGATCCAGCTCTTCGGTCATGTTGCGACGGATCATCTGCATCGGCACGTGGCCCGGGCCTTCAATCATCACCTGCACATCGTATTCCCAGGCGATCTTCGTCAGTTCCCCCAGCGTATGCAGTTCCGAGAACTGTGCCTCATCGTTGGCATCCTGAATGGAACCCGGGCGCAGGCCGTCACCGAGTGACAGCGACACATCATAGGCGGCGCAGATTTCGCAAATCTCGCGGAAGTGCTGGTAGAGGAAGTTCTCTTTGTGATGAGAGAGACACCATTTCGCCATAATGGATCCCCCGCGCGAGACAATCCCTGTCAGGCGTTTCGCGGTCATCGGCACATAGCGCAGCAGCACCCCGGCATGAATGGTGAAGTAGTCCACCCCCTGTTCAGCCTGCTCCAGCAGCGTATCGCGGAAGGCTTCCCAGGTCAGATCTTCGGCGATCCCGTTGACCTTCTCCAGCGCCTGGTAGATCGGTACGGTACCGATCGGCACCGGACTGTTACGCAGGATCCACTCACGGGTTTCGTGAATATAGCGACCGGTGGAGAGGTCCATTACGGTGTCCGCTCCCCAGCGCGTTGACCACACCAGTTTCTCCACTTCTTCTTCGATGGAGGAGGTGACGGCGGAATTACCGATGTTGGCATTGATTTTCACCAGGAAGTTACGGCCAATAATCATCGGCTCAGATTCCGGGTGGTTGATGTTGGCAGGAATGATCGCCCGTCCGGCGGCCACTTCATCACGCACAAATTCCGGCGTGATGTTCTCCGGCAGGCGTGCGCCAAATCCTTCGCCCGGATGCTGCTGGCGTAACACTTCACTGCGGATGCGTTCACGGCCCATGTTTTCACGAATGGCGATAAACTCCATTTCCGGGGTGACGATCCCCTGACGGGCGTAGTGCAACTGAGTCACACATTTACCCGCTTTGGCGCGTTTTGGCGTCAGCAGACCGGTGAAGCGCAGCTCGTCCAGACCGTCGTCGGCCAGGCGCGCTTTGGTGTATGCCGAGCTCCGGTCGGTCAGTTCCTCGCTGTCGTGACGGGCATCAATCCACGGCTGGCGAAACTTCGCCAGACCCTGCTGAACGTTGATCGCCACCTCGGGATCGCCGTAGGGACCGGACGTGTCGTACACCGGAATCGCTTCGTTCTCTTCAAACTGCGGCTCCGTTTTGCTGCCGCCGATGAGCGTCGGGCTAAGCTGGATCTCCCGCATCGGAATGCGGATATCGCTCGTCGAGCCGGTGATATAGATGCGTTTTGAGTTCGGGAAAGCGGTGCCTTCCAGGGTGTCGATGAAGTGTTGTGCTTGCGCGCGCTGTTCGCGGCGGGACAATTTAGGGGTAGTTGCAGACATAGCTCATTCCAAAAAAGTAAGGAGATGGCTTGTCAGACGACGGAGGAGTAATAGGTGTGCGTCGCCCGTTAAGGCTTACGCATAAAGCAGAATTACTCTTGTTCCCTTCGCAGGTTTTAACCTGATCAGGTTCCGCGGATCCCGAATTAACGGTCTCAGCCGGTGTTTTCACACCAGGCACTCCGACAAGATGTAACCTCTGATAAGAGGCAATAGGGGTAAACTACGCGTTATACGCGCCGAACTCAAGCAGGACGTTTGACGACCGCATTGTCGTGCATGGCGTCAAAGACCAGCATGATAAGCTTATCTTCCAGCGCAAATCGGGCTTCCAGCGCTTCGCCGAGATCGGACAAAACCTGTTGAAACTCCAGGCAGTTATCGTGATCTATCGCCGTTTCCAGGCTGGAGTCATAATAGTCCATGATGCGTTGTGTGTTAGCTTCCAGTAGCGGCCAAATTTTTGTCGCTTTTAAAAGCTGCCCGTTACCTTCCAATTTATGCAGAATACGTTCATAAATACTGAAGTGTCCGGTGGAGAGGTAGTCGACCAGGCTCTGACAAAAATCATCCAGCGCTTTTTCATTCAGTCGCATGTACGATTCTTTGCCAGGCTTAATGCCAACCAGATTGTAGTAAGCCACGAGCAGATGCTTACGTATATGTAGCCAGCGATCAACCAGTTTGTTACTTCCTCTGACGCGCTCTGTCAGGTCTTCCAGCTGGTTTAGCATGATTGACTCCGCAAGTGTAGATTAAAAAACTGCTCACGCAGGAATTGTAAAAATAATGTTATCAACATGCCAGTGAAGCAAAGGTAGTGCAAGAGCTATGGATCGTATTATTGAAAAATTAGATCACGGCTGGTGGATCGTCAGTCATGAGCAAAAATTATGGTTGCCTCACGGTGAATTGCCACATGGCGACGCGACAAATTTCGATCTTGTCGGGCAGCCTGCGTTACATATCGGAGAGTGGGAAGGGGAGCCCGTCTGGCTGGTGCAACAGCATCGGCGTCACGAGATGGGGTCGGTTCGTCAGGTGCTCGATCAGGATGTGGGGCTGTTTCAACTGGCGGGGCGCGGTGTGCAACTTGCCGAGTTTTATCGATCGCATAAGTTCTGCGGCTACTGCGGGCACCCGATGCATCCGAGTAAAACCGAGTGGGCGATGCTCTGTACCCACTGCCGTGAACGTTACTATCCGCAAATCGCCCCCTGCATTATCGTCGCCATTCGCCGTGAGGATTCGATCCTGCTTGCCCAACACGTACGCCATCGCAACGGCGTGCATACCGTGCTCGCCGGGTTCGTTGAGGTAGGCGAAACCCTGGAACAGGCGGTGGCGCGCGAGGTGATGGAAGAGAGCGGCATCAAAGTCAAAAATCTGCGCTATGTGACCTCGCAGCCATGGCCTTTCCCGATGTCACTGATGACCGCGTTTATGGCGGAATACGACAGCGGCGAGATCGTCATCGACCCGAAAGAGCTGCTGGAAGCTAACTGGTATCGCTATGATGATCTACCGCTCCTGCCGCCGCCAGGCACCGTCGCACGGCGTCTGATTGAAGATACCGTGGCAATGTGTCGGGCTGAGTATGAATGACATGATACACTGACGGCCTGACGCAATAAGGAACTGCAAAAATGACCGAACTGAAGAACGATCGTTATCTGCGTGCGCTGCTGCGCCAGCCCGTTGATGTCACCCCGGTATGGATGATGCGCCAGGCGGGCCGCTATTTACCGGAATATAAAGCCACCCGCGCAGAGGCGGGCGATTTTATGTCGCTGTGCAAAAATGCCGAGCTGGCCTGCGAAGTGACGCTCCAGCCGCTGCGCCGTTATCCGCTTGATGCGGCGATCCTCTTCTCGGACATCCTGACCATTCCGGATGCGATGGGGCTGGGGCTCTGGTTTGAAGCCGGCGAAGGTCCGCGTTTCACCGCCCCGGTGGCCTGCAAAGCCGATGTCGACAAACTGCCGGTTCCCGATCCGGAAGATGAACTGGGCTACGTGATGAATGCGGTACGCACGATTCGTCGCGAGCTGAAAGGCGACGTGCCGCTGATTGGTTTCTCCGGCAGTCCGTGGACGCTGGCAACCTACATGGTGGAAGGCGGAAGCAGCAAAGCCTTTACCGTGATTAAAAAGATGATGTATGCCGATCCGAAAACGTTGCATGCGCTGCTTGATAAGCTGGCGAAGAGCGTCACGCTGTATCTCAATGCCCAAATCAAAGCGGGTGCGCAGTCGGTGATGATTTTTGACACCTGGGGCGGCGTGCTGACCGGGCGCGATTATCAGCAGTTCTCACTGTATTACATGCACAAAATCGTCGATGGCCTGCTGCGTGAAAACGACGGTCGCCGCGTACCGGTGACGCTGTTTACCAAAGGTGGCGGACAGTGGCTGGAAGCCATGGCGGAAACCGGCTGCGATGCGCTCGGACTTGACTGGACCACCGATATTGCCGATGCGCGTCGTCGCGTCGGGCATAAAGTGGCCTTGCAGGGCAACATGGACCCGTCGATGCTCTATGCACCTGCGGCGCGTATCGAAGAAGAAGTGGCGACGATCCTCTCCGGTTTTGGCCAGGGCGAGGGCCATGTCTTTAACCTCGGCCACGGCATTCATCAGGATGTGCCGCCAGAACATGCCGGCGTTTTTGTAGAGGCGGTTCACCGCTTATCTGCGCAGTATCATAAGTAGAGCGTCAGTATGGATCTCGCGTCACTACGTGCTCAGCAACGCGATCTGGCCTCATCGGTGATCCGTGCGGATCGTTTCGATAACGATCCGCCGGAATTGATCGCTGGCGCCGACGTCGGGTTTGAGCAAGGTGGTGAGGTGACGCGAGCCGCGATGGTGCTGCTGAAATATCCCTCGCTGGAATTGGTCGAATACCAGGTGGCGCGGATCGCCACCACCATGCCTTATATCCCCGGCTTTCTCTCATTTCGCGAGTATCCCGCGCTGTTGGCTGCGTGGGAGCAATTGTCGCAAAAACCGGATTTGGTGTTTGTGGATGGACACGGTATCTCCCACCCGCGTCGACTCGGCGTGGCCAGTCACTTTGGGCTGCTAGTGGATGTGCCGACCATTGGAGTGGCGAAAAAGCGTCTGTGCGGCAAATTTTCCCCCCTCGCTGCTGAACCTGGCGCACTGGCGCCGTTGATGGATAAAGATGAACAGCTGGCATGGGTCTGGCGCAGCAAAGCGCGCTGTAATCCGCTGTTTATCTCGACAGGCCATCGCGTTGGGCTGGACAGCGCCCTGGCGTGGGTGCAGCGCTGTATGAACGGCTATCGTCTGCCGGAGCCAACCCGCTGGGCGGATGCCGTGGCATCTGAACGTCCGGCGTTTATGCGATGGCAGGAAATTCAGCCCTGATTGATGTACACTGCCGCTAATTTCTGATTCGAGAATTCATCATGTTACAAAACCCGATTCATCTGCGTCTGGAACGTCTGGAAAGCTGGCAGCACGTCACGTTTATGGCCTGCCTGTGTGAGCGCATGTACCCGAACTATGCCATGTTCTGCCAACAGACCGGGTTTGGCGACGGACAAGTGTACCGCCGTATTCTGGACCTGATCTGGGAAACGCTGACGGTCAAAGACGCGAAAGTGAATTTCGACAGCCAACTGGAGAAGTTTGAAGAAGCGATCCCGGCGGCCGACGATTATGACCTGTACGGGGTTTATCCGGCCATTGATGCTTGCGTGGCGTTAAGCGAGTTGGTTCATTCCCGTTTGAGCGGTGAGACGCTGGAACACGCCATTGAAGTCAGCAAGACGTCCATAACCACCGTTGCGATGCTGGAAATGACCCAGGCAGGTCGAGAAATGAGCGACGAAGAGCTCAAAGATAACCCGGCGGTGGAGCAAGAGTGGGATATTCAGTGGGAAATATTCCGACTTTTAGCAGACTGCGAAGAACGCGACATTGAGCTGATAAAAGGGCTTAGAGCAGACCTGCGTGAGGCTGGCGAGAGCAATATCGGTATAAATTTGCAGCAATAAGACACGAAAACGTGATTTAACTTCTGAATTGTCGTACCTGGAGGCTTCCCTTCCGCCCCCCGTCTGGTCTACATTTGGAGGGCGAAAAAAAGTGGCTATCGGTGCGTGTATGCAGGAGAGTGCTTTTCTGGCATTTCCGTCGCACTCGATGCTTAGCAAGCGATAAACACATTGTAAGGATAACTTATGAACAAGACTCAACTGATTGATGTAATTGCAGACAAAGCAGAACTGTCCAAAACCCAGGCTAAAGCTGCTCTGGAATCCACTCTGGCTGCTATTACTGAGTCTCTGAAAGAAGGCGATGCTGTACAACTGGTTGGTTTCGGTACCTTCAAAGTGAACCACCGTGCTGAGCGCACTGGCCGCAACCCGCAGACCGGTAAAGAAATCAAAATCGCCGCAGCTAACGTGCCGGCGTTTGTTTCTGGTAAAGCACTGAAAGACGCAGTTAAGTAAGACCGCGTGGCTGTGAACAGTTTTAATGAAGGGGCGGTTTCGCCCCTTTCGTCTGTCTGGCGTCGCACGTTGACGCTAGCAGGCGTGCTGTTGCTGACAGCCTGTAGCCATAACGCCTCTCTTCCGCCGTTTACCGCCAGTGGGTTTGCTGACAACCAGGGCGCGGTACGTATCTGGCGTAAAGATGCTTCAGATGGCGTCCATATGCTTTCGGTGTTTAGTCCGTGGCGTAATGGCAGTACCACAACCAGCGAGTACCGCTGGCAGGGTGATTCCCTTTCACTGATAGAACTCAATATTTATGGCGAACCGCCGGAGCATATCCGCGTGCGTTTTGACGATCGCGGCGAGCTGAGCTTTATGCAGCGCGAAGTCGATGGCCGTAAACAGCAGTTGTCGAACGATCAAATCGAATTATACCGTTATCGTGCTGAGCAGATCCGCCAGACCAGCGATGCATTGCGTCAGGGGCGGGTGGTCTTGCGTCAGGGACGCTGGCATGCCGCTGAACGTACGGTTACCACCTGCGAAGGCGAGACGATGAAGCCGGATTTAGATGCCTGGGCGATGAGTCATATTGAGCGCCGCCAGAGCCGTTCCTCTGTTGACGTCAGCGTGGCATGGCTGGAGGCGCCCGAAGGGTCACAGCTTCTGCTGGTGGCGAATTCCGACTTCTGCCACTGGCAGCCAAAAGAAAAAACGTTTTGATGGGTGCCGGATGGCGGCTTACGCCTTATCCGGCCTACACCAGACATTCTGTAGGCCGGATAAGCGTAGCGCCATCAGGCAAAACATTACCAGCGCCCCATTCCCATATGACCGCCGCCACCGCATCCGCCGTACCCCATCCCCATCCCGCCAGGGACACCGGCCTGAGCCATGGCGACATCCCGTTTCACCCGCTGTTCATCCAGTGACTGCCTTAAGGATTCCATCTCCTTCGCTACCGCATTGATTTTAGAGGTATCCGGCGGATTCGTTGCTAACAGAGCATTGTACTCATAGCGTTTGGACATCAGTTGCTGGCGCAGGGCGTTAGTCTGGTTGTAAAAGTCATTATGGATTTTCTGCGCGGCAGCCTGCTGCTCTGCGCTCAGTCCACCGCCATTCTGTTGCCACATGCCACCGCCGTTCCCCCAGTGATGTCGCGCCAGTGCGGGGCTGGAGCTCAGTACCATCAGAGAGAGTGCGATCAGTGCCAGGCCTGCTTTCGTGTTCCGTTTCATCATTTATCCTCCTGTGGGTGGTCTTATCTTCCGTATTGCATCTTCCGTGCCAGACCGATTCTTCCCGCCCGGCGCGGGTTCTGGCGACGCACAGGCCAGCAAAGCGAGTAAAAATGACTCGTCGGAAGGGCGCAGTGGGTCATTTTTACCCGGTGGTGTCGGCAGTTTGTGTGGCAAGACAGGGATACGGGCCGCGAAAAGTGGCATGCTTTCTGCTGAAGCAAAGAAGGGATTGAGTCACTCAGAGCTGATGAGAATGATGCGAGAACATAAGGATACGGTCGCCCGATGGCTGAGCGGGGTGCTACCCGCTGTCATCCTGATTCTGGTTGGGCTATTTGCCGTGATGGTGATCCGTGATTACGGGCGTGAAAGTGACGCGGCGCGGCAGACGCTGCTGGAAAAAGGCAGCGTGTTGATTCGCGCGCTGGAGTCGGGGACGCGCGTCGGGATGGGTATGCGGATGCATCATGCTCAGCAGCAAACGCTACTCGAAGAGATGGCGGGGCAGCCTGGCGTACTGTGGTTTGCCGTGACCGATGCGCAGGGCAACGTTGTCATGCACAGCGATCCTGCCCTGGTCGGGGAAACGCTCTACTCGCCGGCAGAGATGCAAACATTACATCCGGGAGAAGAGGCGCGCTGGCGTGCGCTTGACGCGACGGATGCGCAGGGGGAAGCCGTTCCGGCGCTGGAGATCTATCGTCAGTTCCAGCCGCTGTTTTTCCCTGGCCGACACGGGATGCGCGGGATGTCGCGTGGCAATGGCGGAATGCCAGGCTCTGCCCATCAGTCTATTTTTATCGCTTTTGATGCCAGTGAGTTGGCCGTGACGCAGGCGCGTGAGTGGCGCAATACGCTGATTATGCTTTTCGCGCTGACCACGGTACTACTGGCGACCCTCCTGACGTTTTTCTGGTATCGGCGATACCTGCGTTCTCGCCAGCTTTTGCAGGATGAGATGAACCGCAAAGAGAAGCTGGTGGCGCTCGGGCATCTGGCGGCGGGCGTCGCGCACGAGATTCGTAATCCGCTTTCTTCCATCAAAGGGCTGGCAAAGTACTTTGCTGAGCGCGCACCGGCGGGCGGCGAAGCGCATGAACTGGCGCAGGTGATGGCGAAAGAGGCCGATCGTTTAAACCGGGTGGTCAGTGAACTGCTGGAACTGGTGAAGCCCGCGCATTTATCCCTGCAGTCGGTGGATCTGAATGCGGTGATCACTCATTCTCTCCAGTTGGTCAGCCAGGACGCACAGAGCCGGGCGATCGATCTGCAATTTGTGCCTGACTCTGCGCTACCGCGCATTCAGGCCGACCCGGACCGACTGACGCAGGTGCTGCTGAATCTTTATTTGAACGCGATTCATGCCATCGATCGGCAGGGGACCATTCGCGTTGAGGCGAGCACAAGCGGAGCCGATCGCGTTAAAATCACCGTTGCAGACAGCGGGAAAGGGATTGCGCCGGAACAGCTGGCCGCCATTTTTACCCCTTACTTCACGACCAAAGCGGACGGTACGGGGCTGGGGCTGGCGGTGGTACAGAACATCATTGAACAGCATGGCGGGACGATTCAGGCAGACAGCCCGCCGGGTAAGGGCGCAACGTTTACCCTCTGGCTCCCGGTGACGTTAACACGTAAGGATTCACAAGGATGATTCGCGCAAAGATCGACATTCTGGTGGTGGATGACGACGTCAGCCACTGCACTATATTACAGGCATTACTGCGGGGGTGGGGCTATGACGTCGCGCTGGCCTACAGCGGACGCGCCGCACTTGAGCAAGTGCGTGAACACGTCTTTGACCTCGTGCTGTGCGATGTACGCATGGCAGAGATGGACGGCATCGAGACGCTGAAAGAGATCAAGGCGCTGAACCCGGCCATTCCGGTGTTAATCATGACCGCGTTTTCCAGCGTGGAGACGGCGGTAGAGGCGCTAAAAACCGGCGCGCTGGATTACTTAATCAAACCGCTGGATTTTGACAACCTACAAACGACGCTGGAAAACGCGCTGGCGCATACGCGAGCGCCCGCCAGCGAGCTGCCGTCGGTTTCTGCCTCCCAGTTTGGGATGGTCGGCAAAAGCCCGGCGATGCAGCAATTGCTGAGTGAGATTGCGATGGTTGCCCCTTCGGATGCGACGGTGCTGATTCATGGTGATTCCGGCACCGGGAAAGAGCTGGTGGCACGGGCACTACACGCCAGCAGCGCGAGAAGCGACAAACCGCTGGTGACGCTGAACTGTGCAGCGCTCAATGAGTCACTGCTGGAATCTGAGCTGTTCGGCCATGAAAAAGGGGCATTTACCGGGGCCGACAAACGCCGGGAAGGGCGCTTTGTCGAAGCCGATGGCGGCACGCTGTTTCTTGATGAGATTGGTGATATCTCGCCGATGATGCAGGTGCGGTTGCTGCGAGCGATTCAGGAACGCGAAGTTCAGCGCGTGGGCAGCAACCAGACGATCTCAGTTGATGTCCGTCTGATTGCCGCGACCCATCGCGATCTGGCGCAAGAGGTGCAGGCCGGACGTTTTCGTCAGGATCTCTACTACCGCCTGAACGTGGTGACGATTGAAATGCCCGCGCTGCGTCAACGGCAGGAAGATATCCCCCTGTTGGCTGACCACTTTCGTCAGCGGTTTGCTGAACGCAACCGTAAGGCGGTGAAAGGGTTTACCCCACGGGCGATGGATTTGCTGATTCACTACGACTGGCCGGGGAATATTCGCGAACTGGAAAATGCGATTGAGCGTTCAGTGGTGCTGCTGACCGGAGAGTATATCTCTGAGCGTGAACTGCCGCTGGCGATTGCGAGTCAGCCGCTGCCGCTCGTGGCGGATCAGGCCATTCAGCCGCTGGTGGAAGTTGAAAAAGAGGTGATTCTGGCGGCGCTGGAGAAAACGGGCGGCAACAAAACGGAAGCCGCCCGTCAGTTAGGGATTACGCGAAAGACGCTACTGGCGAAACTTTTGCGTTAGTTCTGTTCACGCTCAATGGCGCGCCAGCCGATATCTTTACGGCAGAAACAGTCGTCCCAGTGGATATCGGTCATTAAGGCATAGGCGCGTTTCTGCGCCTCAGCCACCGTATCACCCAGCGCAGTGACGCACAGCACGCGACCCCCGCTGGTGACGACCTGATCGTCATCGGTCAGTTGGGTGCCGGCGTGGAACACTTTACCGTCTGCCACTTCTTCCAGCGGCAGACCGTGGATCACGTCACCGGTGCGATAATCGCCAGGATAACCGCCCGCCGCCATCACCACGCCGAGCGAGGCACGCTCGTCCCACTCCGATTTTTGCTCATCCAGTTTGCCTTCGCAGGCCGCCAGGCAGAGCTCAACCAGATCGGACTTCATACGCAGCATGATGGGCTGCGTTTCCGGATCGCCAAAGCGGCAGTTAAATTCGATCACCTTCGGGTTGCCCTGCTTGTCGATCATCAGACCGGCATACAGGAAACCAGTATAGGTGTTACCTTCTGCCGCCATGCCTTTGACGGTTGGCCAGATGATGCGTTCCATCGTGCGCTGGTGGACGTCGTCCGTCACCACCGGCGCCGGAGAATAGGCGCCCATACCGCCGGTGTTCAGGCCGGTGTCGCCATCGCCTACGCGCTTATGATCCTGACTGGTCGCCATCGGCAAGACGTGCTCGCCGTCGACCATCACGATAAAGCTGGCTTCTTCGCCGTCGAGAAACTCTTCAATCACGATGCGATGACCCGCGTCGCCAAACGCGTTGCCAGCCAGCATGTCCTGTACGGCGGCTTCGGCTTCTTCCAGCGTCATTGCGACAATCACACCCTTACCGGCAGCCAGACCGTCAGCCTTGATGACGATCGGCGCGCCTTTCTCACGCAGATACGCGAGGGCCGGTTCGACTTCGGTAAAGTTCTGGTATTCGGCCGTCGGGATTTGGTGACGAGCAAGGAAATCCTTGGTGAACGCTTTGGAGCCTTCGAGTTGTGCGGCACCTGCGGTTGGGCCGAAGATTTTCAGGCCCGCCGCACGGAAGGTATCGACCACGCCTTTCACCAGCGGCGCTTCCGGGCCAACGATCGTCAGGTCGATCTTTTCACTCTGAGCAAAGTTCAGCAGCGCCGGAATGTCGGTCGCGCTAATGGCGACGTTTTGTAGCGTCGGTTCCAGTGCAGTACCGGCGTTACCCGGCGCAACAAACACGGTTGCCACTTTCGGTGACTGAGCGGCTTTCCACGCCAGAGCGTGCTCGCGCCCGCCGTTTCCGATAACTAATACTTTCATGTCTCGCTCCATTAATGGCGGAAGTGGCGCATGTCGGTGAAGATCATTGCAATGCCGTGTTCGTCAGCGGCGGCAATGACTTCATCATCACGGATAGAACCACCAGGCTGGATCACACAGCTCACGCCAACGGCGGCGGCAGCATCAATACCATCGCGGAACGGGAAGAAGGCGTCAGAAGCCATAGCGGAACCTTTCACTTCCAGACCTTCATCAGCGGCTTTGATCCCGGCAATTTTGGCTGAGTAGACGCGGCTCATCTGGCCTGCGCCAATGCCGATGGTCATGTTCTCTTTGGCGTAAACAATGGCGTTGGATTTAACGAACTTCGCGACCTTCCAGCAGAACAGCGCGTCACGTAATTCCTGCTCAGTCGGCTGGCGTTTAGTGACCACACGCAGTTCACCGGCAGTGACCATACCCAGATCGCGGTCCTGAACCAGCAGACCGCCGTTAACACGTTTGAAATCCAAACCCGGCACGCGCTCAGCCCACTGACCACAGGTCAGGACGCGAACGTTCTGCTTGGCGGCGGTGATTTTCAGCGCCTCTTCGCTCGCAGACGGGGCGATGATCACTTCGACAAACTGACGGGAGATGATGGCCTGCGCGGTTTCAGCATCCAGCTCGCGGTTAAAGGCGATGATGCCGCCAAAGGCGGAGGTCGGGTCCGTTTTATACGCGCGATCGTAAGCATCCAGAATCGAGGTGCTGACCGCGACGCCGCATGGGTTGGCGTGCTTAACGATCACACAGGCCGGCTCGCTGAACGCTTTCACACACTCCAGCGCCGCGTCGGTATCGGCGATGTTGTTATAGGAAAGCGCTTTGCCCTGGACCTGTTGAGCGGTCGCAACTGAGGCTTCTTGTACATTCTCTTCTATATAGAAGGCAGCCTGCTGGTGGCTGTTTTCGCCGTAGCGCATGTCCTGCTTCTTAATGAAGTTCAGGTTCAGCGTCCGCGGGAAGCGACCCGCGGCATCTTTGCTTTCACCGTGATAGGCCGGAACCATGCTGCCAAAATAGTTGGCAATCATGCTGTCGTAGGCGGCGGTGTGTTCGAAGGCTTTAATCGCAAGATCGAAACGGGTGTCGAGGGTCAGAGAACCGTCGTTGGCATCCATCTCATTAATAATGGCGTCGTAGTCGCTGCTCTTTACTACGATAGCGACATCTTTATGGTTCTTTGCGGCAGAGCGCACCATCGTCGGCCCGCCGATATCGATGTTCTCTACCGCATCTTCCAGTGAGCAGCCTTCGCGGGCAACGGTCTGGGCGAACGGATAAAGGTTAACGACCACCATGTCGATGGGAGCGATGCCGTGCTGTTCCATAATCCCGTCATCCTGACCGCGACGACCGAGAATACCTCCGTGTACTTTAGGATGCAGGGTCTTCACTCGTCCATCCATCATTTCCGGGAAACCGGTGTAATCGGAAACTTCGGTCACCGGCAGGCCTTTCTCTGCTAACAGACGGGCAGTGCCCCCTGTCGACAGCAACTCCACACCACGTGCGGAAAGTGCCTGGGCGAATTCGACGATACCGGCTTTGTCAGAAACACTGAGCAGAGCGCGGCGGACTGGACGACGTTGTTGCATGGTAAATCCCCTGGATTTGACGATAACAGAGAGCGTTAGCTGAATTTTTCGCGAAAAACTTAGCTAACGCCCCTTACGGGGCATCCTTGTTTTGCGGGGGCATTGTAACGAAAACGTTTGCGCAACGCTCGCGAATTTTTCTTTTTCGATTTTGGTACTGATTTTATCTCTATATAGATCGTTAACGGCAGGGAAGATCCGCTCAATGATCCCGACGATTGTGGATAAGTCTGTGCGTAAAAGGGTATAAGGCGGGGTTTTGCTGGGGAATGCAGCAGTCAGTCATTTTTCTGCAACTTTTCTATTGCGCATGCTCGGGAACTCCCTATAATGCGCCTCCATCGACACGGCGGATGTGAATCACTTCACAGAAAAACGCCAGTGAGATTGAAGAGAAAAATCCTGAAAAAAGATTGACTCTGAAAGAGGAAAACGTAATATACGGGACCTCGCGACAGAG
>DXKH01000049.1 GCA_019415335.1 Citrobacter sp.
CGCGATCATCTGCCAATGGTAGGCAACGTGCCTGATTATGACGCTACACTCGTGGAATATGCGTCGCTGGCGGAGAAGAAAGATGAAGCGGTAAGCGCGCCGGTTTATGACGATCTCTTTATGTTTGCTGCTTTAGGTTCGCGCGGTTTGTGTTCTGCTCCGCTGTGTGCCGAGATTCTGGCGGCACAGATGAGTGAAGAACCGATTCCGATGGATGCCAGTACGCTGGCGGCGTTAAACCCGAATCGGTTATGGGTGCGGAAGTTGTTGAAGGGTAAAGCGGTTAAGGCGGGGTAATCTGCTCTGGCATTGCTTGCCGGATATGGCGTGAACGCCGCATCCGGCACATTACTTACTGCTGTGAGGCCTGCTGAAACAGGTGTTCCCACATATCGGTTACCAGCGCCTGGTCACGCGGTGACAATTCACCCGCGCCAATGGCTTTTTCCAGACTCTGGCTAACGGTCGTATGTACCGCCTGGGCGGAGTGGTCCTCACCACTTTCCAGTTCTGCGATGGCTAATGTCAGGTGGCCACGCAAATACCCACTGGCAAACAACTCATCATCACTGGCATGGTCAACCATACCGTCGATTAATGCCAGAATGCGTGATTCAAACTCCGCGATCATCTTCTTTCCTCATTGTAAAACGTGGCGCTGGCTTTAGTTGAGCGCTTCCGGCCACGGGAACTGTTCCGCCGTAAGTTCCGGCGTGTGATAATAATTTTGTAATGCTTTAATGAAGCGTGCCGGACGTTCGGGAATGCCGTTTGCCAGATAATCCATCACCTGCGCATGTACCCGCCGTTGAAACACCACACGATCCGGTTCGAAATCCCCTTCCAGATTGTCGCAGCTAACATTAAACGGATATCCCGCCGCCACGCAGAACAACCAGTCCAGCGCCTGCGGCTTCACTTCAACATCTTCAAACTGACTTTGCGTCTGGGCATCGCGTCCGTCCGGGCAATACCAGTAACCGAAATCAACCAGCTCACGGCGCGCTTTCCCGGCAATACACCAGTGCGAAATCTCGTGGATGGCGCTGGCATAAAAGCCATGAGCAAAGACGATTCGGTTATACGGTACTTCCGCATCAGCAGGAAGATAGATCGGTTCGTCGTCGCCTTTAATCAGACGGGTATTAAAATCATCGGCAAAGCAGCTATTAAAAATTTCAATCAACTGCTCATAGTGGTGTGTACTGTTCATTAGTTCATCCCCAACCAGTGGAGGATCTCCTGTCCATGGCTATCGTAAAGTAATTTGGCACTCATCACCGCCGAGACGATAACGATCATCGGGCGGATCAGCTTTTGTCCTTTGCTCAACACCAGTCTTGACCCCATGCGCGCGCCGAGGAACTGTCCTACCAACATCACAAATCCTGTCGCCCAAATCACTTTGCCGCCGAGAATAAACAGCAGCAAACCACCGATGTTTGACGTTGCGTTGAGTAATTTGGCGTGGGCCGTGGCTTTGGCGAGGTTGAATCCGCACAGCGTAACAAAGGCCAGCGCGTAAAACGACCCAGCAGCCGGGCCAAAGAATCCATCGTAAAAACCGACGCAGCCCCCCGCCACCAGCGCAAATGGCAGTCCATACATCCGGCGCTGGCGATCTTCTTCTCCCAGTTTTGGCATCAGCAAAAAATAGAGGCCGATACAAATCACCAGGATCGGTAAAATCTGCCGTAAGACATCGGCCTGAACATACTGCACCAACAGCGCGCCGCTCATTGAGCCGACAAAGGTCATGGCGATATTGAGTTTCTGATCGCTTAAGCTAACCACTTTGCGCCGAATAAAGTAGATAGTGGCGGAAATAGAGCCGCCGCAGGCTTGCAGTTTATTAGTTGCCAGCGCGTTAGCCGGAGACATCCCCGCCGCCATCAATGCCGGAATGGTGAGTAACCCACCGCCACCGGCAATCGAGTCGATAAATCCCGCCAGCATGGCGACAAAAAAGAGAACTCCCAGCAACAGCGGGGAAACCATAAACAGGCTATTAAACGTTTCCATTAGATCACGTGCTCATCCAGTAGCGCCTGGCAGGAAGGCGGCAACGGAGGCGGTGTCTTCTTCTCAGGCTTTGTTGTTCCCGGTTTTGGTGGTTCAAACCAGCTTTGCAGTTCTGCCCCGCAACCATCGCCTGGTGGCGGTAAAGGTTGATCTTCACACTCCAGACTATCGGCAGGACAACGTAATCGTACATGCATATGCGCGCGATGCTGGAACCAGGGTCGCACTTTGCGCAACCAGTCGCGATCGGTGCCCGCATCAAGGCAAAGTTGTTGTTTAATCGCCGGATTAACAAAAATGCGCGTGACGTCTTTGTCCTGGGCGGCGAGTTTGATCAAGCTGAAAATTTCTGGCTTCCACAGCGCGGGGACAACGTGTTTACCGTCGCGGGATACTAAGTCCAGTGCTTGCGGGCGCAAGAGCTGCGCGGAGGTCCAGCGTGTTTTTGGCAGTTGCAGGAAGATATCGACATCCAGTCCGGTCTGGTGGCTGGCGTGACCGCCGTTGAAACGACCACCAGCAGGCATCCCCATATCGCCAATCAGCACCGTACCCATGCCCAGATTGCTCACCTGGCGACTCAGACGCTGGATAAACATCACCAGATCCGGATGTCCGAAATAGCGACGCTGATCGGTACGCATGACCTGATAATGTTCGGACTGTATCGGCAACGTGTCAGCACCGACGATACAGCCATTAGAAAAACTGCCTATCGATTGTGCGCTACCCGGCACAGGTTGGGTTATTTTTTGCCACGGCGTCGCTGCCAGGCTGGCGCTACTGGCAAGCAGAGCCAGCAGCGCAATCGCGGTTTTGTTCATTTTTTACCAGCGTGGAATATCAGTCTTCACATCGGCATTTTGCGCCCGTTGCCGTAACAGGTGATCCATTAAAACGATCGCCAGCATCGCTTCCGCGATCGGCACCGCGCGGATCCCAACACAAGGATCGTGACGGCCTTTGGTGATCATCTCAACTTCTTCGCCAAAGCGGTTAATGGTGCGCCCCGGCACGGTAATACTGGAGGTTGGCTTCAGCGCCATATGGGCAATGATTTGCTGCCCGCTGCTGATACCGCCAAGAATGCCGCCCGCATGGTTGCTCTGGAAACCGTCTTTGGTGATTTCGTCGCGGTTCTGGCTGCCACGCAGCGCTACCACGTCAAAACCATCACCAATTTCTACGCCTTTCACCGCGTTGATGCTCATCAGCGCATGGGCGATGTCGGCATCCAGGCGGTCAAAGACCGGCTCGCCAAGTCCGGCGGGGACGCCACTGGCAACAACGGTGACTTTCGCGCCGATGGAGTCGCCCTCTTTTTTCAGCGCGCGCATCAGTTCATCTAACGCGTCGATTTTGTCCGGGTCCGGGCAGAAAAACGGATTTTGCTCGACCTGCGACCAGTCTTTGATTTCCAGCGGAATGTCACCCATCTGGGTCAGGCAGCCGCGAATCTCAATGCCAAATTTCTCGGCGAGATATTTTTTGGCAATCGCCCCTGCCGCCACGCGCATGGCGGTTTCGCGGGCGGAAGAGCGCCCGCCGCCGCGATAATCACGCAGGCCGTATTTTTGTTCATAGGTGTAATCGGCATGACCTGGACGGAAAACGTCCTTAATCGCACTATAATCCTGAGAACGCTGGTCGGTATTTTCGATCAACAAACCGATGCTGGTGCCGGTAGTAACACCTTCAAAAACACCGGAGAGAATTTTGACCTGATCCGGCTCGCGGCGCTGGGTGGTATAGCGCGATGTCCCAGGGCGACGACGGTCGAGGTCATGTTGCAGGTCCGCTTCCGTCAGCGGAATGCCTGGCGGAACACCATCGACGATGCAGCCGAGCGCCAGCCCGTGCGATTCGCCGAAGGTGGTTACGCGAAAGAGTTGTCCAATTGTGTTTCCAGCCATCACGGCTCCGTTATTGTTGTGTTTGCGTGTTTACTTAATCTTTATAAATCGCGAAATGTTCACGGGCCGCCAGCAGCTGCTCTTTGGTGAGCATAAACACACCATCGCCGCCGTTATCAAACTCCAGCCAGGTGAACGGAACATCGGGATATTGTTCCATAAGATGTACCATGCTGTTGCCGACTTCACAAATCAGCACACCATCATCAGCGAGGTAATCTGCCGCGTTACCGAGAATGCGACGCGTCAGTTTCAGACCGTCGGTGCCAGATGCCAGGCCCAGTTCCGGCTCGTGGCGGTATTCGTTTGGCAGGTCGGACATATCTTCCGCATCGACATACGGCGGGTTGGTGACGATCAGGTCGTACTGCACTTTCGGCAAGTCGCGGAACAGATCGGACCGAATAGGAATGACGTTGTGGATCAGACCGTGTTCTTCGATATTCTGTTCGGCAACCGCCAGCGCGTCGGGAGAGATATCTACCGCGTCGACTTCCGCTTCCGGGAAGGCATAAGCACAGGCAATCGCAATGCAGCCGCTTCCTGTGCACATATCTAAAATATGCTGCGGTTGCTTGCTGATAAGTCCGGCAAATTTATTGTTGATCAGTTCACCAATCGGCGAGCGCGGCACCAGCACACGTTCATCGACGTAAAATTCATGACCGCAGAACCAGGCTTTGTTGGTCAGGTAAGCCACCGGAATGCGTTCGTTGACGCGGCGGATCACGCGCTCAACAATACGGTGTTTTTCGCTGGAGGTCAGACGCGCGGTGCGCATGTCTTCCGGAATATCCAGCGGCAGGTAGAGTGAAGGCAACACCAGTTGCACGGCTTCATCCCACGGGTTATCGGTGCCGTGGCCGTACCAGATATTCGCCGCGCTGAAGCGGCTCACCGACCAGCGCAACATGTCCTGAATGGTTTGCAGCTCATTTACTGCTTCATCAACGAAAATTTTATCCACGTATTCCTCCAGGGCATGATCGCAATAATTTCGGCGGCTAGTTTGCCATGAAGATGACGATAAATCAGCATTCAC
>DXKH01000005.1 GCA_019415335.1 Citrobacter sp.
GATGATCCTGACAATGAATATGGAAAGAGTTCTTACCCAGATCGATACCAATAAGCGCAATGTTTTCCATGATGGTTCTCCGAATGAAAGCCTGTCCTCAGCATAGTACTGGGAAGGAGGGAGTGACCATCTCATTAAATAAAGCACGTTAAGCCCATTGCAGACTCTAGATATTGACGAGTACGTCGGGTTTTCTCTTGTTTGAGTTGCCTCTTGTGGTAAGATAGTAATCAATTACTATCTTACAAGGAGTGCTCGTGGACACCCATCCAAAGCATCTGCCGGCCGATGAACGTCGTGCCGTAACTGTCGAGTCCGTCGTGGCGCTTGCCGGTTCACAAAACCCAAGCGAGATAACCACTGCGGCTATCGCTAAACACATGAACTTGACCCAGGGTGCGCTGTTTCGGCACTTCCCGAACAAGGAAGCCATTTGGCAGGCGGTCATGGAGTGGGTAGCAGAGCGCCTATTAGCCAGAATCGATCGATCCGCACAAGGAATCGAGTCGCCCTTGGCAGCCATGGAGGCGATGTTCATGAGTCATATCGAATTCGTAGCTGAGCACCCAGGCGTGCCAAGAATGATGTTTGGTGAGCTTCAGCGTGCCGAATCGACACCGGCCAAGCGCATGGTGCAAACCTTGATTCAGCGCTACAGCGAACGTTTGCATCGTCTCATCGAGAAAGGCAAGGCCAGCGGCGAGTTGTCTCCCTCGCTTGACAACGAGGCGGCGGCAACGCTGTTCATTGGCACGATCCAGGGCTTGGTCATGCAATCGCTGTTGGCGGGTGATGTGGGACGTATGCACCGCGATGCGCCGCGCGTCTTTGCAATTTATCGGCGTGGCATAAGGAGTGCGCAATGAAAAAGTTACCCTTGCAAGGCCGCACCCTGGCACTGCTTGCCGTCATCATTCCTTTGCTGGTGCTTTTTATTTATGTCGGTCTGCGATCAGGGCCGCTCGCCCCGGTCGCTGTGACGGTGGCAAGCGTGGAATCACGGGCTATCACACCGGCGCTGTTCGGCATCGGCACGGTGGAGGCGCGCTACACCTACAAGATCGGGCCGACGTTTGCCGGGCGCGTCAAACGCCTGGAGGTGCATGTAGGCGACCAGGTCAAGGCCGGACAGGTGCTCGGCGAGATGGAGCCGGTCGACCTTGATGATCGGGTGCGCTCACAGGAGTCTGTATTCAAGCGGGCGGAAGCGGCTTTGCGCGAGGCAGAAGCCCGGCAAGCCTACGCGCAAACCCAGGCGCGCCGCTATGAGCAATTGTTTGCGGTGCGCTCGACCAGCGAGGAAATCGTCACCACCAAGCGGCAGGAACTGCAGATCGCCGATGCCGCCCTATCCGCCGCTCGGGAAGATATTGCCCGGGCACGCTCCGACCGCGAAGCACTCGTCGCGCAGCGGAGCAATCTGCGCCTGATCGCGCCGGTCGACGGTGTAGTCGCCGTGCGCGATGCCGATCCCGGCACGACCATCGTCGCGGGCCAGGCCGTGGTGGAAGTGATCGACCCCAAGAGTTTGTGGATCAATGTGCGCTTCGACCAGATCAGCGCATCGGGGCTGGCTGGGGGGCTGCCGGCTCATATCGTCCTGCGTTCGCGTGGTGGCCAGACCTTGAAAGGTCGCGTGCTGCGGGTGGAACCCAAGGCCGACGCGGTAACCGAGGAAACGCTTGCCAAGGTGACATTCGATAACAAACCAGAACCTTTGCCACCAGTGGGTGAACTGGCCGAAGTCACGGTTGACTTGCCGGCGCTCCCGGCCGCTCCACTGATCCCCAACGCTGCCGTCCAGCGTGAAGGCGATAAAGTTGGTGTCTGGCAAATCGTGGATGGTGATCTGCATTTCTCCCCGGTCAAGCTCGGCACTTCCGACCTCAATGGTTACGTGCAGGTGCGCGAAGGGCTCAAGAATGGGGACCAGGTTGTGACCTATAGCGAAAAGGCACTGACGGCGCGCAGCCGCATCCATGTGGTCGAGCATATCCCGGGAGTTTCACGATGATCAGCCTGGCCGGCCGCGACATTCTCCATGCCTGGGGGAAATTCGTCTTCACCGGCATCGGTCTGGGTCTGCTGATCGGCGTCACCCTAGTCATGGCTGGGGTGTACCGAGGCATGGTGGACGACGGCAAGGCGTTGCTCGACAACAGTGGCGCTGACCTTTGGGTGGTGCAAAAGGATACTCTGGGTCCTTATGCGGAGTCGTCCAGCCTCAACGATGACGTGTATCGCGCCATTCTCGCCATGCCGGGAGTCTCACAGGCAGCGAACGCGACCTACCTGACCATGCAGGTACGCAAGGGCGAGAGTGATGTACGCACCATGGTGGTCGGCATCGCGCCCGGTGCGTTGGGGGCTACACCCGGATGGCCTCCTTATCTCGTCGCTGGACGCCAGATCACGCGCGGTCACTACGAGGCTGTGGCCGACATCGCCACCGGCTTCAAACTGGGAGATCGTCTTACCATTCGCCGCAATCATTACACCGTCGTGGGGCTGACACGGCGTATGGTGTCGTCCAGCGGCGACCCGATGGTATTCATTCCGCTCAAAGATGCCCAGGAGGCCCAGTTCCTCAAGGACAACGATGCCATCTGGCAAAGCCGGCGTCGCACCGAAGCCAACCCGGTCTTCAATCGACCCGGTGATCCAGGTTTGCTGGATGCCGTGATTGCTTCACAGAGCAGCAACGCGTTCGTCAATGCCGTGCTGGTCACTCTGAAACCTGGTCATGCGCCGGACGAGGTTGCCGAATCCATCCAGCGCTGGAAGCGTTTGACGGTCTACACCCGGGCACAGATGGAAGACATCCTCGTCGGCAAGCTGATCGCCACCTCGGCCAAGCAGATCGGCATGTTCCTTGTGATTCTGGCCATCGTTAGCGCGGCCATCGTTGCCTTCATCATCTATTCGCTGACGATGGACAAAATCCGTGAGATCGCGGTGTTGAAGCTCATCGGCACACGCAACCGAACCATCGCCGCGATGATCATGCAGCAGGCGCTCGCCCTGGGCGTGATTGGCTTCGTGGTCGGCAAGATCACAGCCACCTTTTCAGCACCGGCTTTTCCAAAATATGTCCTGCTCACGCCAATGGATTCTGTCGCCGGTTTTTTTGCCGTGCTCGTGATCTGCGTTCTAGCTAGCCTCGTCGCCATTCGCATGGCACTCAAGGTCGATCCGGCCGAAGCCATTGGAGGTTGAGATGAGTGGCAAAGGGATACACATCGAAAGTTTAAGCAAGCGGTATGGCGATGGTGACACCGCTGTCTTTGCCTTGAGAGACGTGAATATGCATGTTGCGCCTGGTGAAGTGGTGGGACTGATCGGCCCTTCCGGGTCCGGCAAGAGCACGCTGCTCAAGTGTCTGGGTGCGGTGATCGAACCGACCGCCGGTCGCATGACGCTGGGCGATGAAGTGATCTACGCCGATGGCTGGAAAGTCCGCGACCTGCGCGCCTTACGGCGTGACAAGATCGGTTTCGTTTTCCAGGCGCCGTACCTGATTCCGTTTCTCGATGTCACCGACAACGTGGCGCTGCTGCCGATGCTTGCAGGCGTCGCGAATGGAGAGTCACGCGCGAAGGCACTGGAATTGCTCACAGCGCTTGATGTGCAACACCGAGCTCGCGCAATGCCCTCGCAACTCTCCGGTGGCGAGCAGCAACGGGTCGCCATCGCGCGCGGACTGGTCAATCGTCCGCCGGTGATCCTGGCCGATGAACCCACTGCGCCGCTGGATTCCGAGCGCGCCATGGCTGTAATCCGCATCCTCAACGACATGGCCCGGAAGTTCGAGACCGCCATCATCGTCGTCACCCATGACGAAAAGATCATCCCCACATTCAAGCGCATCTACCACATCCGCGACGGCGTGACCCATGAGGAAGCTGGCGAAGGGCGGGAGTTCGAATGAGAGAACGATTGAATTACAGGAGAATTTCATGACCCACCGCAAACACAGCCACGCATTTGGAACTATCACCCTGACCGTTACGGCCTGCCTGCTTTTATGGGGTTTTCAGTTGCCAGCTTGGGCTGGTGACGCTACCCAGGTTGAGCCACTGGCGCTACGCAAGATCATGCAGGAACTCGGGCGCAACATGCAGGCTATTACCGGTGCGATTTCGCAGGAGGAATGGGTTCAGGTCGTTCAGCTCGCCCCAAAAGTTGCTGCACACCCCGAGCCACCGCTTACTGAAAAAATGCGCATCCTTGCTTACCTCGGCGCTGATGCGACCAAGTTCAGAAACTTTGACGCGCAGACTCACGAGGCGGCGCTGGCCATGAAGCTGGCTGCTGCGAGCAGCGACGGCAAGGCGGTGATCCAATCATTCGCCCACGTGCAGGAAAGCTGCTTGGGCTGCCACCAAGCTTTCCGTAAACCTTTCGTGGAGCATTTTTATGGAGCACGCTAAAACATGCCAGCGCCCCATCAGCCTCGAAAGACGGCTTGCGGCAACTTACCTGGTAGCTGGTCTGGTCACCGCCGGTCTGGCCGGCTGCGCCGCCGGCCCTGATTTTCAGCGTCCCACCGCACCCGATGTGGCTCGCTACACTGCAACACCGGTAGCTGATAGAACCGTGTCCGCTCCCACGCAGTTTGGCGAAACACAACGTCTAGTCGAAGGGCTTCCGATCGAAACGCAATGGTGGCAAAGCTTGGGTTCATCCGCACTCGACGGACTGATAAACGAAGCTTTCCATGTCAGCCCGACGCTGGCGAGCATCAGCGCCAATTTGCGACAGGCGCAGGAGCTTCTTGCCGCACAGGCGGGCTCGACGCAATATCCACAGGTAGATGTCGCACTGGGATCTCAGCGCCAGCAAATGAGTCCCAGTAGCCAAGGGTTGAGCGGAGACGCACGTCAATTCAGCCTCTACAACGCCAGCGTTGGCGTGCATTACAACCTCGATCTGGCTGGCGGCAACCGGCGCGCACTCGAAGCCTTGGCTGCTCGCGCCGACTACCGTCGCTTCGAACTGAATGCTGCGCGCCTGGCCCTTGCCGGCAACATGGCAACCGCTGCCATTACCCGAGCACGCCTCGCCGCGCAACTAGAAGCCACTACTGCCATTTTGCGCGTGCAGGATGAGCAACTGCGCCTAGCCCATGAACGCGTGCGTATCGGTCAGGCCTCACCTGATGAAGCGTTGAGCCTACAAGCTCAGGCGGAGCAAACGCGGGCAGAACTGCCTGCGCTGCGTAAACAACTGCAACAAACCGAACATCTACTGGCGGTGCTAGCCGGTCGTGCCCCAGGCACGGGTGGCATCCCGGCCTTCACTCTGGCCGATTTCACTCTACCCGTCGAGATGCCGCTCGTCGTGCCCTCAGAACTGGTGCGCCGCCGACCGGATATCCAGGCGTCAGAGGCGCTGTTGCATGCGGCCAATGCAGACTATGGTGTGGCTGTCGCCAAGCTCTACCCACAGATCAACCTGAGCGCCAACCTTGGTTCTCAGGCGCTGACCACCGGTGCCCTGTTCGGTGGTGGCTCGGCAGTGTGGGGCCTGGTTGCGCAGCTCACCCAGCCTCTTTTTAATCCAGGGCTACCCGCTGAAAAAAGAGCGGCGCTCGCCGCTTTTGATGCCGCCGTAGCCAATTACCAGAGCGTCGTATTGGAGTCTTTGCGTAACGTCGCCGACACCCTGCGCGCGGTGGAAAGCGATGCACAAACTTTGACTGCCCTCGCTGCCGCTGATATGGCTGCACAGGCCTCCTTGCAGTCGGTCGAGCGGCAATACCGGCTGGGCGCGGCCAGCTACCTGCAACTGCTCATCGCGCAGCAACAGGCACAGTCAATCCGGATCAATATGGTTGCGATCCAGGCACAACGCCTAGTCGATAGTGTTGCTTTATATCAGGCCCTGGGAGGTGGTGTCAGTTAAGACTATACCCTAACCTGATGTCAGATATTGAGCACAAACAACGTCAGAGTAGGGTATTAATTTATATTTATTGACACATTCAGCCAAGGGTAATAGATTTCATCCTGACATTTTTACCTTTGGAGGCATCTTGCAAGGTCAACGTATCGGCTACATTCGCGTCAGCAGCTTCGACCAGAATCCTGATCGACAACTGGAACAAATAGAAGTCGGCAAGGTATTCACCGATAAGGCTTCAGGCAAGGACACACAACGTCCCGAACTTGAAAGGCTGCTGGCCTTCGTCCGCGAGGGCGACACCGTGGTGGTGCATAGCATGGACAGGTTGGCACGCAACCTTGATGACCTGCGCCGCATCGTCCAAGGGCTGACACAACGGGGCGTGCGCATGGAGTTCGTCAAAGAAGGGCTAACGTTCACCGGCGAGGACTCACCGATGGCCAATCTGATGCTGTCGGTCATGGGAGCCTTTGCTGAGTTCGAGCGCGCTCTGATCCGCGAACGTCAGCGCGAGGGAATCGTGCTGGCTAAGCAGCGCGGGGCCTACCGGGGACGAAAGAAATCGCTGAACAGCGAACAAATTGCCGAGTTGAAACGGCGAGTTGCGGCAGGCGAGCAGAAAACCTTGGTGGCCCGTGACTTCGGCATCAGCCGCGAAACCTTGTACCAGTACCTGCGGGAAGACTGACCATGCCACGCCGCTCAATCCTGTCCGCCACCGAGCGCGAAAGTCTGCTGACACTGCCAGATGCCAAAGACGAACTGATACGGCACTACACGTTCAACGAAACCGACCTGTCGGTGATCCGTCAGCGTCGCGGCGCCGCGAATCGATTGGGCTTCGCCGTGCAGCTTTGCTACTTGCGATTCCCTGGCATCTTCTTGGGCGTCGATGATCCTCCATTTCTGCCCCTGCTGCGCATGGTGGCCGCACAACTCAAGGTGCCGGTGGGAAGCTGGAACCATTACGGCCAGCGCGAGCAGACACGGCGGGAGCACTTGGTCGAGCTGCAAACGGTGTTTGGATTCAAGCCCTTCACCATGAGTCATTACCGGCAAGCCGTGCATACATTGACCGAACTGGCCTTGCAAACAGACAAAGGCATTGTGCTGGCCAGCACCCTTGTTGAAAACCTGCGGCGGCAGAGCATCATCCTACCCGCCATGAATGCCATCGAGCGCGCAAGCGCCGAGGCCATTACCCGTGCCAACCGAAGCATCCATGCGGCATTGGCCGATTCCTTGATACCTGTCCATCGCCAGTGCCTGGACGAACTGCTCAAGCGCAAGGATGGTAGCAAAATGACGTGGCTAGCGTGGCTGCGCCAATCGCCCGCCAAGCCAAACTCGCGCCACATGCTTGAACACATCGAACGCCTCAAAGCCTGGCAGGCGCTTGACCTACCTGCTGGCATCGAACGGCAGGTACACCAAAACCGCTTGCTCAAGATCGCCCGCGAAGGCGGCCAGATGACGCCCGCCGACCTGGCCAAGTTCGAGTCGCAGCGGCGTTACGCCACCTTGGTAGCACTGGCCATCGAGGGCATGGCCACCGTCACTGATGAAATCATCGACCTTCACGACCGTATCATCGGCAAGCTGTTCAATGCGGCCAAGAACAAGCATCAACAGCAGTTCCAGGCTTCCGGCAAGGCGATCAACGACAAGGTGCGGATGTATGGGCGCATCGAGCGCACGCTGTTCATTCTGGATTGGCTGCAAAGCGTGGAGCTGCGCCGCCGCGTCTATGCGGGGCTGAATAAGGGCGAGGCGCTGGACGACACGTTGCTGCAATATCTGTCCCCGCTGGGGTGGGAGCATATCAACCTGACCGGCGATTACCTATGGCGCAGCAGTGCCAAGGTCGGTGCGGGGAAGTTCAGGCCATTGCGACCGCTGCCACCGGCTTAGCGTGCTTTATTTTCCATTTTCTGAGACGACCCCCTTATGGCAGCACTTTAAATTGAGTCTCATACAGTATCTGTTTTCTTTCTCTTCATCTCTCATGACCTGCTGCCCACTTACAGACTCCAGGGTAAAGCAAAAAATTCTCCACCGGTGAGCAGAGTATATTGCATATGCCAGTTTATGAGTGTATATATAGCATATGCTAATAAGGAGCCTTCATGCCAAGACCCAGAATTCCCCGTAACATCTGTGGCCGCCCTGCGGATACCTGTTTTAAGCCCAATGCGCGACCGATGAGCCAGCTTGAACATGTTCATTTAAAAGAAGATGAGTTTGAAGCGTTACGGCTGGTCGATTTACTGGGCATGCAACAGCAGGAAGCGGCTGTTGCAATGGGGGTTTCAAGGCAGACACTGGCCAATGTCCTGAAAGCAGCCCGTTTTAAGGTTGTGGACTGTCTCACTCAGGGCAAGGCCTTAATAATGCACTCTGAAAGGGAAGGAGTTACACAAGATGATCACAGCCATTCCAGTGAATGACGACCGGGTAGCAAATCATTTTACCAAAGCGAGTCACCTTGTCCTGGTGGATGAGCGCGGTGTGGAGCTCAGCCGGACAGAAAATCCCGCGCTGGGCGCAGATTGTTCAGGTAAACGGAAGCTGGTTGACCTGCTGGTTCAACAGCAAGTCAGCCGCGTTGTGGTCCGTAACATCGGGGAACGGATGCTGGGTAAATTACTGGGGCATCAGATCGCGGTGTACCAGACTGACTGTGGTCGTCGTTTGTTCACTGAACTGTGTGATCCGGATACCCGTGTTCTGACTGAACTGAATAAGCCGGAGCAGGGACGCCAGTCCTTTCATCATGAGGCGAAAGGGAAAAAATGCTGTCACTCTGACGGGAACACAGCAGAAAATGCGTGCCAGGGTGGGCGTCAGCATCATCACGGAAACGGGCGCTGTTGCCATTCATGAGTTTATTTCATCACGGGCGGTGATTTTTATCAGACCCGTATTGTGTATAAACCAGGAGCCGGAATGTGTGGAGGAGGCAGTAATGATGCCGGGGGAGCCCCTCAGCTGACTGAATTCCGGATGCCTCCCGTCAGTACAACCGGACGCTGAGCAGAAACAGATGAATTGTTATCTTGATGCCAGAAAGGCCCATACCTGTTGTATGGTCTGTAGTTCCCGCGACAACAACCCTGATACGGTGAACTTAATGTTTTCAGAGCACCCGGATGGCTCTGTATGTGCGGACTACACGGCCAATCACAGGCATCAGGGGTATACGGGTCTTTTACATGGCGGAATGACGAGTACCCTGCTGGATGCAGCAATGACTCATTGTTTGTTCATGCAGGGTGTGCAAGCCCTGACGGCTGAACTGACGGTAAGATTCATTTCACCCGTTTGTACCGGAGACAAACTGATGGTATGTGCCAGACTGCTTGGGCAACGCAGGGGGATTTACCTGCTTGAAGCATGGCTGACAAAAGGACAGCAGACAGTGGCACGTGCCACGGCGAAATTCATTGTTCCGTCGCAGGATATTGCTCTGGCGCATCGCTAGTGTGACAGACGACAGGTGTACCTGGTTATTATAAAAATTTGAGGCGTGTTTTGCTCAGACCGGAAAGAATAATCGCATATCGTATATTCCACTGAAACCGTGTAAGAGGTAGTTATGAGTAAACAAATCATTGATATTGGTATTGCTGAATCATCCCGGGTGGAGATTGCAGACGGCCTGTCCCGGCTTCTTGCTGACACCTATACCCTGTATATAAAAACACATTACTATCACTGGAATGTAACTGGCCCCATGTTTAACAGCTTACATTTAATGTTTGAAAATCAATACAATGAGCTGGCCACTGCCGTTGATGATATCGCTGAACGTATACGCTCGCTCGGATGCTTCGCGCCCGGCACATATCATGAATTTTCACGTTTAACAGCGGTTAATGAAGATAAGGATATTCCGGCAGCAAAAAACATGATTGAAAATCTTGTCCAGGGCCAGGAGACCGTGGTTAAAACTGCACGCTCCCTGTTCCCGCTCGTTAATAATGCGAATGATGAAGCCACAGCAGATCTGCTTACACAACGTATCCAGTTACATGAGAAAACTGCCTGGATGTTGCGTAGCCTGCTTGAATAATGTCACCACGTGGCAGCAGAAAAAACGGTTTGTCAGCCACAGGCTATTACTGACAGTGCAGAATCATCCGTGTTCCTGTGGCTGTTTTTTCTGACCGTCACAGTATTAAACACCATTGAATCAGTGGGTTAATCAGTGAATGCGTGAACGAGAAATACAGTCCGTGACGGGCATCATCGGCTGGTATATCCGGACCACTGTTGTTTTCCCGTTAAGGTATCGCAGGTTCCGGTCTGGCATTTCACAGCCTGAACAGGGTTAATGATGCACGGATAAAACGGTTTACGGGGAAAGCAGGATCATATTATTCGTTGTTATGGCTTCCTTTACCGGTGCCTGCCTGCGGGCAGTAGAGATCATATAAGGTATTTAACAACGTCATGATACGGTTATCCTCAATACGGTAATATACCATTTTACCTGCCCGTCGGGTCTCGACCAGCTTCAGGCGGCGCATTACACCCAGCTGCTGGGACAGGGTCGGCTGAGTGATACCGACCGCCGCTTCCAGCCCGGCCACATTCGCTTCCCCCAGGCTTAACTGACACATCAACAGCAACCGGTCGCTGTTGGCCAGTCCCCGTAAGACATCTGCTGCCCTCAGGGCCGCATTCTTCATATCTGTCTGACGTTTTGTGTCTTCATTCATGAGCATTGCTGATTTCTCATACTATGTGTTTTTATATAATATAATTTAGTATACTGACGGTATCGTAATTTTGCCATCGTGTTCGTCAGGTCTGCAGCGTCCTGCCGGCCCGGGGAAACGATTATATCTGGCAGGCATTTTTGCCCCGGGTGAACAGAGAGGATGTAATGAAAATAGTGATTGTTGGTGGTGTTGCCGGCGGGGCATCCGCTGCAGCCAGAGCTCGTCGGTTATCAGAGGATGTCAGTATTGTTGTGTTTGAACGGGGAAGCGATGTCTCTTTCGCCAACTGTGGATTACCTTATCATATAGGCGGAAAAATTCCTTTAAGGCAGTCACTGATTCTGAAAACCCCGGAGGATTTTAAATCCCGCTTTAACATAGACGTCCGTATCTGTCATGAAGTGACGTCAGTGGATCCGGTTAATAAAACGGTGACGGTTAAAAATCTGACCTCAGGGGAGGTCTATAGCGAAGAATGGGATCGTCTGCTCCTCAGTACCGGCGCCGCTCCGGTTGTCCCTCCTTTGCCCGGGCTACAGGAAGAGGGTGTCTTTACGCTGCGAAATCTTACTGACATGGATGCTATCCTGGGGTGGATTGAGCAACATCACGTAGCTCACACCACGCTTGTCGGGGGGGGATTTATCGGACTTGAAGTGATGGAGGCTCTGAGCGAACGGGGGATCAGTGTGACCCTGCTGGAGATGGGGGAACAGGTTATGGCTCCGGTTGATCCTGAAATGGCATCTGCCCTGCATCAGGAAATCCGGAGTCATGGCGTGGATCTGCGTCTCAGAACGGCGCTCACCGAGGTACTGCGGACAGAGACGGGATTCCGCGTTGCACTGTCTGAGGGTGGGTTTCTGCAGACCGACATGGTTATTCTCGCCATCGGGGTAAAACCTGAGAACAGCCTTGCCACAGGAGCCGGGCTCGCAGTGGGTAAACGGGGAGGCATAAGCGTCAATGCCTGTATGCAGACCAGTATCCCTGACATCTACGCCGTGGGGGATGCCGTTGAAACTCCAGACTTTGTCTTTCAGGAACCCGCTAATTTTCCTCTGGCAGGGCCCGCCAACCGCCAGGGACGCATTGCTGCTGATAACATGCTAGATCGTCACAGCCTTTACCATGGCAGTCAGGGGACATCCATTTGTAAGGTATTTTCGCTGAGTATTGGCAGCGTCGGTGCGAATGAAAAGCAGCTGAAAGTTCATGGCACCCGATACGAGAAGGTTTACGTCCATGCCGCTGATCATGCCGGTTACTACCCGGGGGCAACGATGATCAGTCTGAAACTGCTGTTCAGCCCCGATACCGGTAAAATTCTCGGGGCTCAGGCATCAGGGAAAAAAGGGGTTGATAAACGCATCGATGTCCTGTCTGTCGCACAGCGCGCGGGGCTTACCGTCAACGATCTCGAACATCTTGAGCTGACTTATGCTCCACCTTTTAACAGTGCAAGGGACGTCGTTAACCAGGCTGGTATGGTGGCGACAAATGTAATGAAAGGAGATACGGTCATATGTCATGTCAGCGATGTGTTACAACGGGAACCGGGCAGTTATTGTTTACTTGATATTCGCTCTCCTGCCGAACTGAAACAATTTGGCGAATATCCTGACGCGCTATCCATTCCACTGGATTCCCTGCGGGAGAATCTTGAAAAAGTGCCTAAAGATAAAGAGATTTTTATAGGGTGCCAGAGTGGCCTGCGCGGGCATGTGGCATACCGTATTCTTCAGGCCCACGGCTTCAGGACATATAATCTGAGTGGTGGCTTTATAACCTGGCAGGCGGTAACGGAGTCAATAAGTAAATAAGAGATGAGGTGCCATACACATGGCACCCTGAATCGCCACAGGTTTAACAGTGAAGTGGTCTGCTGAATTTGTTCACCTGAACAGAGGTGTGGACTGACCCCGCACCGTTATAAGGACAGTTATGAAAAAAATAACTTTTCAGATCAGGCATATAATGTCAGATTCATGGTCACTATAGGAATGGCAAGGACTGGATTTTCATTTTGCAGCCATCAGGCTGCTTAGTTCAGAGATAGGTCTGTGTAATGCGTAACTTCGTGACTCGATTGAGAGTATGGTTTCCGCCCCCACTCATCTTATTGCTGTTTTTCGTCACTGATGTGTTGACTGCAATCCCGCGTTTTACCTTCGACATCGTGAATATAGTGCTAAGCGTGTTGCTGACCGGTGTTTGTATTACCATGATACTGCACACCGCTTGGCAGATGAGCACGAACGGCACGACGCTTAATCCGCTTCATCCGGATAGAACCACCAAGCTGGTAACTGTCGGTTGTTACGCATGGAGTCGAAACCCTATTTACCTTGGAATGAGCGGGCTCCAGTTATCCGTTGCTCTCTGCTTTGGCAGCCTGGTGGGGATACTTGCTGTACCGTTGTTTATGTTTGTAGTAGCCAGATTACATATCCATGTTGAAGAGGTACAGCTTCGAAAACGTTTCGGGTTGGAATGGGAACGCTATACCCAACGGGTTCGTCGCTGGTTATAGCAACCCCGTGGTGTTGCAGGAGACAAATAACGTCGAAATCATAAAGAAAAGAATTCATCATCCTTGAGCTTTTATATCGTAATCGTAAACCAGGTGCCGTATGTAGCCATTGAGCCAGTGCTGGTACCTTAGGGAAGGTGCGAATAAGCAGGTCATTTCTTCCCAAGCTGACTCGCTGATTAAAATTTCGCGGATCTGGGCCGATTTTTTTCCCGCAAACACATCGAATCAGCCTATTTAGGCTATTTTTTCCACCATTTCTGGCGTT
>DXKH01000050.1 GCA_019415335.1 Citrobacter sp.
TGGATTCGAAGTAAGTACTTACCCCTGGTATGACGAAGCGACTAACGGCGTGCGCTTTAATGACCTGTTGGCGACGCTGAAAACATTACCTGCCCGCAGTATTGTGTTGCTGCATCCATGTTGCCACAACCCAACGGGTGCCGATCTCACTAATGAGCAGTGGGATGCGGTGATTGAAATTCTCAAAGCCCGTGAGCTTATCCCATTTCTTGATATTGCCTATCAAGGATTTGGTGCCGGTATGGAAGAGGATGCCTACGCCATTCGCGCCATTGCCAGCGCTGGATTACCCGCTCTGGTGAGCAATTCGTTCTCGAAAATTTTCTCCCTTTACGGCGAGCGCGTCGGCGGACTTTCTGTTATGTGTGAAGATGCCGAAGCCGCAGGCCGCGTACTGGGGCAATTGAAAGCAACCGTTCGCCGCAACTACTCCAGCCCGCCGAATTTTGGTGCGCAGGTGGTGGCTGCGGTGCTGAATGACGAGGCATTGAAATCCAGCTGGCTGGCGGAAGTAGAAGAGATGCGAACTCGCATTCTGGCAATGCGTCAGGAACTGGTGAAGGTATTGAGCACAGAGATGCCAGAACGCAATTTCGATTATCTGCTTAATCAGCGCGGCATGTTCAGTTATACCGGTTTAAGAACCGCTCAGGTTGACCGACTACGTGAAGAATTTGGTGTCTATCTCATCGCCAGCGGTCGCATGTGTGTCGCCGGGCTTAACGCGCAAAATGTGCATCGCGTGGCAAAGGCGTTTGCTGCGGTGATGTGATTTTAATCAACAGGCGGATCTCTCCGCCTGTTCCTGACTCCAGCCATCCCCTACTATTCTGTCCCTTTTTTCGCCCACTTTTACATCATCTATTTTCTATAAGTTTTTGAAAATTAGTGTTTTTAAATGTTGGTACGGATTGTGCAGTAATGCAGCTGTCTATGACCATCAGGAGAAAAACATGGAGAACATGACCTCGCCCGGCACGCTGCTTAGTGGAGATAACGCGACCTGGCTTGAAGAGTACTACCAGACCTGGTTGCGTACGCCGGAACAACTCCCGGAAGACTGGCGGCGTTTTTTTCTTTCACCTGAACTGACTGTCCAAAGCGTATCCGGTGATAACAATATCAGCGGTGCGACCTTAAAAAAACAGGCTGCGGTAATACAACTGATCAATGCCTGGCGCACGCAGGGGCATCTGCGCGCAAAGCTTGATCCACTTGGTTTGAATCCCCCGGCTGACGTTCCCTCCCTCCTGCCTGGTTTTTGGGGATTAAGCGAAGAAGACTTGTTGCAGGAGTTTAGCGTCACCTTTGGCGCACACACCACGCAAATGCCACTTAAGCAACTGCTTAACCTGCTAGAGCAAGCCTGGGCCGGTAGCCAGGCTTATGAACTTGCTCATCTGGAAAATCGTGAAGAAATCAACTGGTTGTTATCACGGATTGAGAGCAGCAATGCGCCACAAGCAGATGTACAAACCTGTATTGCTCGTTTTGAAAAACTGATGGCGGCAGAGACGTTAGAGCGTTATCTGCATACCCGTTATGTTGGGCAGAAACGGTTTTCTCTGGAAGGGGGCGAAAGTGCAATCCCGGCGCTCGATACGCTGACAAAATGCCTGCGTGCGCAAGGTGTGGAGGAAATGGTCATTGGCATGGCGCACCGGGGAAGACTTAATGTTCTGGTTAATCTGTTGAATAAAGACCCGGCACAGCTTTTTGCTGAGTTTGAAGGCAAGCAGACGATCGGCAGTGGTTCAGGCGATGTGAAATACCACATGGGGTATTCCAGCAATCTGGAAACACCTGCCGGTTCGCTGCATGTGGCGCTGGCGTATAACCCCTCACATCTGGAGATCGTGAATCCGGTGGTGCTGGGCCAGGTGCGAGCCAGGCAGGAACGCCGTGGTGAGGATGGTCAGGCAAAAGTGGTGGGCGTACTTATTCATGGGGATTCCGCGTTGGGCGGCCTCGGCGTCAACCAAACCACGTTTAACTTATCGCAGACTCAGGGCTACGGCACTGGCGGTACGCTACATCTGGTGATTAACAATCAGATTGGCTTCACCACTTCCCGCTTGCAGGATATGCGTTCTTCACGGTACTGCACCGATATTGCCAAAATGGTAGCGGCCCCAATTATCCACGTTAATGGCGATGACGTTGACGCTGTTTGCCAGGTAATGGAACTGGCGTGCGAATGGCGAGACACCTTCCGGCGCGACATCATCATCGATATTTGCTGCTTCCGTAAGCACGGACACAACGAAAGCGATGAGCCACGTCTTACCCAGCCACAAATGTATCAGGCAGTGGATGCTCACCCTGGTACGCTCGCCCGTTATGGTGAATCTCTTGCCCGCCGCGGCCTGTTAACTCAGGCGCAACAAGATGAGATGACGGCACGCTATCGCGACTGGCTGGATAGCTGCCAGAAACGTGAACCGCAGCCTCTCAAACCTGCAATTCACTCTTTTAGCGCTAACTGGTATGGGTTGACCAACCCTCACTGGAGCGCCCCGGTATCTACGGCATTGCCTCGGCAAAAGCTGGTAGCGTATGGTGAAATCATTTCTACACTGCCACCCGATGTGGTCGCACATCCTACCATTAAACGGCAACTGGCGTTACGCCAGGATATGGCCGCAGGTACTCAGCCAGTAGACTGGGGAATGGCTGAAATGCTGGCCTATGCATCGCTTGTGGATGCGGGTGTTGGTGTGCGTCTTTCTGGTGAAGACTCAGGGCGTGGCACGTTCAGTCATCGCCATGCAGTGGTACATCATCAAACTGAAGCCTGTCGTTATCTGCCGTTACAGCATATCCGCGCTGGTCAGGCATCTTTCGATGTTTATGATTCGGTGCTTAATGAAGAAGCGCTCTTAGCCTTTGAATATGGCTATTCAACGTCTGCGCCTCAGCAACTGGTTATTTGGGAAGCACAGTTTGGTGACTTTGCCAACGGCGCTCAGGTTGCTATTGATCAATTTATCTCGTCTGGCGAAACCAAGTGGGATCGCTATAGCGGTTTAACCATTCTTCTGCCGCATGGCTATGACGGACAAGGGCCGGAGCACTCTTCTGCGCGTCCTGAGCGCTGGCTGCAACTGTGCGCAGAAAACAACATGCAGGTGGTGATGCCCAGTGAGTCAGCACAAATGTTCCATTTGTTGCGCGGTCAGGCATTACGCCCAATGCGCAAACCGTTAGTGATAATGATGAGTAAGCGTTTACTTCGTTTTAAAGGCGCTATGAGCGAGCTTTGTGAATTCACTGATGGCGCTTATAAACCGGTAATCACCGATCCGCAATTGCATCAGTCCCAGAAAGTTAAGCGCGTTATTTTGTGTAGCGGCCAGGTCTATTACGACGTACTGGAAGCCCGTAAGCAGCGTGAGCATGAAGACGAAGTGGCGATTGTTCGCCTGGAGCAACTCTACCCGTTCCCGGTCGCAGAACTGAATGATGTTCTGGCGAGTTGGCCGAACTGCTGCGAATGGATTTGGTTGCAGGAAGAGCCAGAAAACCAGGGCGCGTGGCGGCAGATTCGTCATGAGCTGGCGGCACTGAAAATTAACACTCCTTACTGGCAGTATGCAGGCCGCCCGGCAGCGGCAGCTCCGGCGACGGGGTATGGGCGTGTACATAAACAACAAATCGACGAATTTCTTGCTGCTGCGTTTGCAGATATTCAGCCATGAAAGGCGCACAAAAATAATAAGGAGAACATTTTATGATCGAAATTACTGTCCCTGTATTACCGGAATCTGTCACGGAAGGCACGCTGACAACCTGGTGTAAACAAGAAGGCGAGCACGTAAAACGCGATGATGTGATTGCCGAGCTGGAAACCGATAAAGTCATTCTGGAAATACCGGCCCCGCACGATGGCGTGTTAAGCAATATTATCGTCAGCGAAGGTAGCACGGTCACGTCCGCGCAACTGTTGGCGCATCTTAAGCCGCAAGCTGTCATAGAAGAAACCGTCACACCAGTCACCGAAACCCTGACGATGCCTTCCGCACGGCTGGAGGCACAGCGTAGTGGTGTCGAACTTGCTGACGTTGCGGGGAGCGGGAGAAATGGACGTATCCTGAAAGAGGATGTGCAGCGCGTTACTCCTGCACCAGCCATTCAGCCTGAACGGGTGGCGGAGATCGCGCCAGCTAAACCCTTGACACCGGGTGCTCGTCAGGAACGTCGTGAGCCGATGTCGCGCTTACGTCAGCGAATTGCTGAGCGTCTGCTGGCTTCCCAACAAAATAACGCCATTCTTACCACATTCAACGAAGTAAACATGCAGAGCGTGATGGATTTACGCGCCCGCTGGAAAGATCGTTTTGCCGAGAAGCACGGCGTGAAGCTGGGCTTTATGTCCTTCTTTGTTAAGGCCGTTACCCGGGCGCTGGAGCGCTTCCCTGTAGTGAATGCCAGCGTCGATGGCAACGAGATTATCTGGCGTGATTATTGCGATATCGGCATTGCAGTGAGCAGCAACCGCGGCCTGGTAGTGCCTGTGTTACGCAATGCGCAATCACTCTCTTTGGTGGAAATTGAACGGCAAATTGCCGAATACGCCACACAGGCACGCAATGGCAAATTGCCGCTGGAGGCGTTACAGGGCGGCACGTTCTCTATCACCAACGGCGGTACTTTTGGTTCGATGATGTCAACGCCAATCATTAACCCGCCGCAGTCGGCCATTCTTGGGATGCATGCCATCACGCCGCGCCCGGTCGCAGAAAACGGCCAGGTTGTTATTCGTCCCATGATGTACCTTGCTCTCAGCTATGACCATCGCATTATCGATGGTCAGGAAGCCGTGCAGACATTGGTGGCAATACGTGAGCTACTGGAATCACCGGAACAACTGTTGCTGGATCTTTAAGGAGGGCGCCGATGAGTACAATTTTTGATGTGGCAGTTATGGGGGGTGGGCCAGGTGGTTACGTAGCGGCACTGCGGGCTGCGCAGAATGGGCTTTCCGTAGTATGTATTGATGATGGTGTTAATGCACAGGGCGAACCTTCGCCGGGCGGTACGTGTCTCAATGTCGGCTGTATTCCGTCAAAATCGTTGCTGCAATCTTCCGAACTGTACGCGCAAGTGCAGCATGAGGCGAGCATTCATGGCGTTAATGTTGACGGCGTATCTTTCAATGCAGCTGCGATGATTCAACGTAAAGACGCCATAGTAAGCCGCCTGACAATGGGCATCGGTTTGCTGTTTAAGAAAAATAAAGTGAAGCACCTGTGCGGCCTCGCAACGTTAGAACATGCTCAGGATGAGATTTGGCAATTACGTGTAAGCGATCAACAAATCCGCGCCCGTAATGTGGTGATTGCAACAGGTTCTCAGCCGCGTCAACTGCCTGGCGTTACCATTGATAATCAGCAAATTCTCGATAATCGCGGCGCCCTGGCGTTAACCGCCGTGCCGCCGCGTCTCGGTGTGATCGGCGCTGGCGTGATTGGCCTTGAACTGGGGTCTGTGTGGAATCGGGTCGGTTCAGACGTCACGTTGCTGGAGATGGCGCCAACGTTCTTGCCTGCACTGGAAGCTCGCCTGTCGAACGAAGTCCGTAAAGCAATGATTGCCAGTGGGATGAAAATGCAACTGGCAGTAGAGATTGAGGCTATTGAACAACGGGATGACGGTGTGCATGTGCGCTGGCGGCAGGGTGAGAAGCGAGAAGAAAGCCGCTTCGATAAATTAATTCTTGCCATTGGACGTGTACCGCGACTTTCTGGTGTCGATCTCGTGCAACTCGGTCTTGAAGCCGATAACCGTGGCGGTATTGCCGTCGATAACTTATGCCGTACCGGGAAAGCCGGGCTGTGGGCAATTGGTGATGTCGTGCGAGGGCCGATGCTGGCGCATAAAGCGATGGCTGAAGGTGTGGTGGTTGCTGATCAAATTGCCGGACTGGCGGTAGAGCCGATTAATTTTGCGCTGATCCCTTCGGTGATTTACACCCAACCGGAAGTTGCGTGGGTAGGGGAAAACGAGGCCTCACTGAAAGCCGCTGGCAGAGTCTTTAACAAAGGAAATTCTCTGTTTGCCGGTAACGGTCGCGCCTTAGCATTAGGCCAGGAAGGTGGGCGTTGCACGTTATACAGCGATAAACACACTGACCGCGTACTTGGCGGAGCGATTGTTGGCCCGCAGGCATCGGAGCTGATCAATGAAATTGCGCTGGCGATGACTTTTAGCGCCTCTGGCGAGGATATTGCCTGTGCGATCCATGCGCATCCGACATTAAGCGAAGTCATCCACGAAGCAGCAATGGCCTTGAATAATAAAGCATTACACGGATAACACATACCACTGAGGGAATATATGAATTTACATGAGTATCAGGCCAAATCGTTACTGGCTGGCATGGGGATGCCGTGTCCAAAAGAGATAGCTATCCAACAGATTTCGCAACTGGCAGATGCCTGGCAACATATTGCCTGCCCGAGTAAAGGCGCGGTACTGAAAGCGCAGGTACATGCTGGTGGGCGCGGTAAAGCTGGCGGCGTAAAAGTGCTTAAGCAGCTGCCGGAAGCACAGGCTTTTGTACAGCAAATGCTGGGATCGCAACTGGTGACTTATCAGACCGGGCCAGAAGGGCAGTATGTCAGCAGTATTTTGCTGTGCGAAAACATTTATCCGGTACGCCAGGAACTCTATTTTGGCATGGTGGTGGATCGTGAAAGCCAGCGGGTCACGTTTATTGTCAGCCCGGAAGGTGGTGTGGAAATTGAAAAAGTCGCCCATGAGACACCGGAGAAAATCAGCAGTGTCAGCATTGATCCACTGACAGGCGTGCAGCCTTGCCATATCCGCGAAATGTTTGCCGTTCTGCAACTGGAACACGGACTATTTGCTGCCTTTAGTCGCCTGGTTAATCAGGCGTGGAAAGCCTTTAACGAACTGGATTTTGCCCTGCTGGAAATTAACCCTCTGGTGTTGCGGGAAACGGGCGAATTTATGTGTGCAGACGCGAAAGTATCGCTGGATGATAACGCGCTGTATCGCCACCCGGAACTCCAGGCGCTACGCGATGAAACCCAGGAAGATCCGCGCGAAAGCCAGGCGGCGAAGCTTGATCTTAACTATGTCTCGCTGGACGGAAATATCGGCTGCATGGTCAATGGTGCAGGGCTGGCTATGGCAACCATGGACATCATCAAGCTCTACGGTGAACAACCGGCAAACTTCCTGGATGTTGGCGGTGGCGCAACCCAGGAGCGCGTCAGTGAAGCCTTTCGGCTGATTGTTTCCGACAGCAAAGTGAAAGCCATTCTGGTTAATATTTTTGGTGGGATTGTCCGTTGCGACATGATCGCCAGAGCCATTATTCATGCTCTGAATGAGGCCCGTATCACCCTGCCTGTCGTGGTGCGTCTCTCCGGTAATAACGCTGCCGAAGGGCAGCGGTTACTGGCAGAAAGTGGCCTGACGGTGGAAGCCGTCGATTCTCTGGATGATGCCGCGAAACGCATCATTGCGTTACTGAATTAACAGGAGGTTAAGATGAGCGTTTTGATCAACAAACACACGCGGGTACTGGTGCAGGGCATTACCGGCAAAAACGGCACATTTCATACAGAGCAGGCTATTGCGTATGGTACGCAGATTGTGGGTGGAGTGACGCCAGGTAAGGGCGGGCAACGGCATCTGGATCGCCCGGTTTTTGATTCAATGAAAGAAGCGATGCGACAAACTGAGGCTGATGCCAGCGTAATTTATGTGCCTGCGCCGTTTGTGCTGGATTCTGTCGTTGAGGCTATTGAGTCTGGCGTCAAATTGATTGTGGTGATTACCGAAGGTGTACCAACACTGGATATGGTGAAAGTTCGTCGGTTGCTTGACTGCCACCCGGATGTGCGGCTGATTGGGCCAAACTGCCCAGGAGTTATCACGCCGGGCGAGTGCAAAATCGGGATTATGCCTGGTGAAATCCACCGCCCAGGGCGTATTGGGATTGTTTCCCGCTCCGGTACATTAACCTACGAAGCTGTAGCGCAAACCACGGCGCTGGGACTTGGGCAATCCACCTGTATTGGTATTGGCGGCGATCCGGTTCCGGGGACTAACTTTATTGATGCGCTGCGTTTATTCGAAAATGATCCGCAAACAGACGCAGTAATTATGATCGGTGAAATTGGTGGTAATGCGGAAGAGCGCGCTGCAGAATTTATTCGCCATGAAATGAATAAACCGGTCGTAGGTTATATTGCCGGTGTTACTGCACCAAAAGGAAAACGCATGGGGCACGCCGGAGCCATTATTTCTGGCGGTAGCGGCAGTGCGGAGGATAAATTCCGTGCGTTCGATAAAGCAGGCATGGCATGGACAAGAAACCCGGCGTTGCTTGGCGAAACGTTATGGAATGTTATTAAGTAATCCATAAATGAATATCAAGGGAGCATATCGCTCCCTTTTTTTATCTGTGTGGTAAGAGAATCACCTTTTATTTACTGTGCGGAAAACCGCGCACAAAATAAAAAGAATAAATAGTAAAATCATTAAATAACAAAGCGTTATTAAAAAATTAAAGATGGCATAGCTCCTGCAATAGCCAGGCAGGTTTTTTATTTTTCACAATGAGGTGAATATGTCATCAATATCACATGGCGCACCACAAAAGCGTCGAATTATCCCTAATCCCGGCCTGTGGTTGGCGATCATTGCCGGAATTATTATTACCCTTCTGCCACTGGGCGATACCTTGCCCGTCGCCGGACAAAATATGATCGCCATTCTGGTGTTTGCCATTATTGTCTGGATCAGCGAAGCGATGGATTACACCGCCAGTGCAATTGTTATTTCCGCACTGATTATCTTTATGGTTGGTTTTGCCCCGGATATGAATCACCCGGACACGATCCTTGGCACCGCGAAAGCGCTGAAAATGACTCTGTCGGGTTTTTCTAATTCTGCTCTGGCGCTGGTGGCAGCAGCAATGTTTATCGCGGCGGCAATGACCATTACCGGGCTGGATAAACGCATTGCGCTGTTTACTATGTCGAAAATAGGTGCCAGTAGCCGCAGCATTATTATCGGTGCCATTG
>DXKH01000051.1 GCA_019415335.1 Citrobacter sp.
GCTTTCTGTTACCGAAGGCGAAGACAAACCGCTGAAATATCCGCATATGTTTGCCGCCGCCTCGCTGATGCTGCTCAACAAAGTCGACCTGCTACCGTATCTGAATTTCGACGTTGAGAAGTGCCTTGCCAGCGCCCGGGAAGTTAATCCGGATATCGAGATCATCCTGATTTCCGCCACCAGCGGCGAAGGGATGGATCAGTGGCTGAACTGGCTGGAGGCACAGCGATGTGCATAGGCGTTCCCGGCCAAATCCGCACTATCGAAGGTAACCTGGCGAAAGTCGACGTTTGCGGCATTCAGCGCGACGTCGATCTGACGCTGGTCGGCAGTTGTGATGAGCACGGTGAACCTCGTCTGGGCCAGTGGGTACTGGTCCACGTCGGTTTTGCCATGAGCGTGATTAACGAAGCCGAAGCGCGCGACACGCTCGATGCGCTCCAGAACATGTTTGATGTTGAGCCGGACGTCGGCGCTTTGCTGTATGGCGAGGAAAAATAATGCGTTTTGTTGACGAATACCGCGCGCCGGAACAGGTGATGCAACTGATTGAGCACCTGCGTGAACGCGCCGCGCATCTGCCGTACACCGCCGAACGTCCGTTGCGCATTATGGAAGTCTGCGGTGGCCATACGCACGCGATCTTCAAATTTGGTCTCGACCAGTTGCTCCCTGATAACGTGGAGTTTATCCACGGCCCGGGTTGTCCGGTCTGCGTACTGCCGATGGGACGTATCGACAGCTGCGTAGAAATTGCCAGCCATCCGGAGGTGATTTTCTGTACCTTTGGCGACGCCATGCGCGTGCCGGGGAAACAAGGGTCGCTGTTACAGGCGAAAGCGCGCGGTGCGGATATTCGCATCGTCTACTCGCCGATGGATGCGCTCAAACTGGCGCAGGAAAACCCAACGCGTAAAGTGGTGTTTTTCGGTCTCGGTTTTGAAACGACCATGCCGACGACCGCCATTACCCTGCAACAGGCAAAACTGCGCGACGTACAGAATTTTTACTTCTTCTGTCAGCACATCACGCTCATTCCGACCCTGCGCAGCCTGCTGGAGCAGCCCGATAACGGTATCGACGCATTCCTCGCACCGGGCCACGTCAGTATGGTGATCGGTACCAACGCCTATCATTTTATTGCCAGCGAGTTTCATCGTCCGCTGGTGGTCGCTGGATTCGAACCCCTTGATCTACTGCAAGGCGTCGTGATGCTGGTTGAGCAGAAAATAGCGGCCCACAGTCAGGTCGAAAACCAGTACCGCCGCGTGGTACCGGACGCCGGCAATCTGTTGGCGCAACAGGCCATTGCCGACGTATTTTGCGTCACCGGCGACAGCGAGTGGCGCGGCCTGGGGGTGATTGAATCGTCCGGCGTGCATTTGACGCCCGATTATCAGCGTTTTGATGCCGAAGCGCATTTCCGCCCGGCACCCCAGCAGGTTTACGACGACCCGCGCGCGCGCTGCGGCGACGTGCTGACCGGGAAATGTAAACCGCATCAGTGCCCGTTATTTGGCAAGACCTGTAATCCAGAGACCGCCTTCGGCGCACTGATGGTCTCTTCAGAAGGCGCATGCGCCGCGTGGTATCAGTATCGTCAGCAGGAGTGTGAAGCATGAACAGCGTACAACTCGCCCATGGCAGCGGCGGTCAGGCCATGCAGCAACTGATTAACAGCCTGTTTATGGAGGCCTTCGCTAACCCGTGGCTGGCGGAGCAGGAAGATCAGGCGCGGCTTGAACTGGCGCAACTGGTCGCTGAAGGCGATCGGCTGGCGTTCTCTACCGACAGCTACGTCATTGATCCCCTGTTTTTCCCCGGCGGCAACATCGGTAAGCTGGCGATCTGCGGGACTGCCAATGACGTCGCCGTCAGCGGTGCGATCCCTCGCTATCTCTCCTGCGGCTTTATCCTCGAAGAAGGGCTGCCGATGGAGACGCTGAAAAGCGTGGTGAGCAGCATGGCCGCCACCGCACGCGAGGCCAACATTGCGATCGTCACTGGCGACACCAAAGTCGTTCAGCGCGGCGCGGCAGACAAACTGTTCATCAACACCGCAGGCATGGGGGCGATTCCGGCCAATATTCACTGGGGCGCGCAAACCCTGGCTGCGGGCGACGTGCTGCTGGTCAGCGGCACGCTGGGCGATCACGGAGCCACTATTCTTAATCTGCGTGAACAGTTAGGACTGGATGGCGAACTGGTCAGCGACTGCGCGGTATTAACTCCGCTGATTCAGTCGCTGCGCGATATTCCCGGCGTGAAAGCCCTGCGCGACGCGACGCGTGGCGGCGTGAACGCGGTCGCCCATGAGTTTGCCGCCGCCTGCGGTTTTGGCATTGAGCTGTCCGAATCCGCCCTTCCCGTGAAACCCGCCGTTCGTGGCGTCTGTGAACTGCTGGGTCTGGATGCGCTTAACTTTGCTAACGAAGGCAAGCTGGTCATTGCCGTTGAACGTCAGGCGGCCGGGCAGGTACTGGCGGCGTTGCATGCCCATCCACTGGGGCGTGATGCGGCACTGATTGGCGAAGTGGTCGAACGTAAAGGCGTGCGCCTGGCCGGTCTTTACGGCGTGAAGCGCACACTGGATTTACCGCATGCCGAGCCGCTGCCGCGTATTTGCTGATTATATTGCCCGGTGGCGCTACGCTTACCGGGCCTACGGGTAACGCGTTGTCCGTAGGCCGGATAAGGCGTAGCCGCCATCCGGCAGACGTTTAAAAAGAATACCTATAATTCATCTACCTTTTGCACCGCGCAGCGGTACTTTCCTGGAAAAGCAATATGTCGTATACACCGATGAGCGATCTCGGGCAGCAAGGATTGTTCGACATCACTCGCACATTGTTACAACAACCCGATCTGCAATCGCTAAGCGAGGCGCTTTCGCAGTTGGTAAAGCGCTCGGCGCTTGCTGACAGCGCGGCAATTGTGCTGTGGCAAGCGCAAACGCAGCGCGCGTCGTATTACGCCACGCGTGATAACGGTAAGCCCGTCGTCTACGAAGACGAAACCATACTGGCCCACGGCCCGGTCCGCCGTATTCTCTCTCGCCCCGATGCCCTGCACTGTAATTATCACGAATTTTCTGAAACCTGGCCGCAACTGGCCGTTGGCGGACTTTACGCACCGTTCGGCCACTACTGCCTGCTGCCTCTGGCGGCGGATGGGCGCATTTTTGGCGGCTGCGAATTTATCCGCAATGACGATCGACCCTGGAGCGAAAAAGAGTACGAGCGTCTGCAAACCTTCACCCAGATTGTCGGCGTGGTGGCAGAGCAAATTCAGTGCCGGGTCACGAACAACGTCGATTACGATCTCTTGTGCCGCGAACGCGACAACTTTCGCATTCTGGTCGCCATCACCAACGCCGTACTCTCCCGGCTCGACATGGATGAGTTGGTCAGTGAAGTTGCTAAAGAGATCCATCACTATTTCAATATCGACGACATCAGCATTGTCCTGCGCAGCCACCGTAAAAATAAGCTCAGCATCTACTCCACTCACTACCTCGATGAAAACCATCCCGCACACGAACAAAGTGAAGTGGATGAAGCTGGAACCCTGACGGAACGGGTGTTTAAAAGCAAAGAGATGCTGTTAATTAACCTGAACGAACGGGACGCGCTGGCCCCGTATGAACGTATGCTGTTCGATACATGGGGCAACCAGATCCAGACGCTGTGCCTGCTGCCGCTGATGTCGGGCAACACCATGCTCGGCGTCCTTAAGCTGGCACAGTGCGAAGAAAAAGTGTTTACCACCGCCAACCTGAACCTGTTGCGCCAGATTGCCGGACGCGTCGCCATCGCCGTGGATAACGCTCTCGCCTATCAGGAAATTCATCGACTGAAAGAGCGACTGGTGGATGAAAACCTGGCGCTCACCGAACAACTCAATAATGTCGATAGCGAGTTTGGCGAAATCATTGGGCGCAGCGAGGCGATGTACAGCGTACTCAAGCAGGTCGAGATGGTGGCACAGAGTGACAGCACCGTACTGATCCTCGGAGAAACCGGCACCGGGAAAGAGCTGATTGCCCGTGCGATCCACAATCTGAGTGGGCGTAACGCGCGCCGGATGGTGAAGATGAACTGCGCCGCCATGCCCGCCGGTCTACTGGAAAGCGATCTGTTCGGCCACGAGCGCGGCGCCTTCACCGGTGCCAGCGCACAGCGCATTGGCCGCTTTGAACTGGCGGATAAAAGTTCATTGTTCCTGGATGAAGTGGGTGACATGCCGCTGGAATTGCAGCCAAAGCTTCTGCGCGTCTTACAGGAACAGGAATTTGAGCGTCTGGGCAGCAATAAGCTGATCCAGACCGACGTGCGTCTGATCGCCGCCACCAACCGCAATCTGAAAAAGATGGTCGAGGATCGCGAGTTTCGCAGCGATCTCTACTATCGCCTCAACGTCTTTCCGATCCAGCTTCCGCCACTGCGCGAACGCCCAGAAGATATCCCTCTGCTGGTGAAAGCATTCACCTTTAAAATCGCTCGCCGACTGGGACGTAACATTGACAGCATCCCGGCGGAAACCCTGCGCATCCTCAGCAATATGGAATGGCCGGGCAACGTGCGTGAACTGGAAAACGTGGTAGAGCGCGCCGTTCTACTGACGCGGGGAAGCGTGCTGCAACTCTCGCTGCCGGATATCGGCATGCTTTCACCTGGCGAACCGCCCGTTGCGACCGAAGTCGCGCAGGACGGCGAGGACGAGTATCAGCTCATCCTGCGGGTGCTGAAAGAGACCAATGGCGTGGTTGCGGGCCCGAAAGGGGCGGCTCAGCGCCTCGGACTCAAGCGCACAACACTGCTTTCTCGCATGAAGCGTTTAGGTATTGATAAAGACGCGCTGGTTTGAGGCACGCGTTGCTGGATGTCGGGTGGGCAATTATCCGTAGGCCGGATTAAGGCGAAGCCGCCATCCGGCATTTCGCTTCACTTCTTACGGGAGTATTTTTCCGGTAGTTCCGGTACGGGACGTTTATCGTCGATGAGATGACGAACGGTCAGAATCGGATGACGCCAGAGCATTCTCGGCCCCGCCCAGCGCATGATCTGCTTCATCTCTTCACGCTTCGCGGGCTGATAGCAGTGCACCGGACACTGTTTACAGGCTGGTTTCTCCTCGCCAAAGACGCACTTATCCAGACGCTTTTGCGCATAAGCAAACAGCGCGTCGTAGTGCCCCGACTCGTCGGAGGCCTGCGGACACTGGCTCTCATACAGCGCGATCATCTTTTTAATCGTCAGTTTTTCGCGAGCGATACGCTTGCCGGACATGATGCGCCCTCCACAACATTAAGGTGCATTTATTCTACAACTTAAATTCTCGCGACACTATCACCCGAAGGTGACACCTCCCCGCAACTCAAATAAGAATTATTTTCATTTAACACTATCTTTATGTATGCCTTGTGCTATATAACATAGCAAAGGCTATATTCGATGAATAATTAACCACTTTTTTATGAGGGATACTATGTCGCACCTCTCCCGTCTGACCTCGTCTCTGCTGGCTGCTGTGCTGGCCATCTTCGTGCTATCACCGGCTTACGCCAAAGAGAAGCTCAACGTCGTTACCACCTTCACGATCATTGCTGACATGGCGCAAAACGTGGCGGGCGAGGCGGCAAATGTCAGTTCGATCACCAAACCCGGGGCGGAAATTCATGAGTATCAACCCACGCCGGGTGACATTAAGCGGGCACAAGGTGCGCAACTGATCCTCTCTAACGGCCTGAATCTCGAGCTGTGGTTTGCCCGCTTCTACCAGAATTTGTCGGGAGTGCCGGACGTAACTGTGTCTGATGGGGTGAAACCAATGGGCATCAGCGAAGGGCCGTATAACGGTAAACCTAATCCTCACGCCTGGATGTCGGCGGAAAACGCGATGATCTACGTCGACAATATTCGTGACGCGCTGGCGAAATACGATCCGGATAACGCCGCGATTTACCAGAAAAATGCTGAACGCTACAAAGCACAAATTCACCAGACGCTGGCCCCTCTCCATGCTGCGCTGGAAAAAATTCCTGCCGATAAACGCTGGCTGGTCACCAGCGAAGGGGCGTTCTCCTATCTTGCCCGTGATAACGATCTGCAAGAGCTGTATCTCTGGCCGATCAACGCCGATCAGCAGGGAACACCGAAACAGGTACGTAAAGTGATCGATGCGATCAGAGCGCATCAGATCCCCACCGTATTCAGCGAAAGCACCGTGTCGGATAAACCGGCCCGTCAGGTCGCGCGGGAATCCGGCGCACATTACGGCGGCGTGCTGTATGTCGATTCTCTGAGCGCCGCCGATGGCCCCGTTCCCACCTATCTCGATCTGCTGCGCGTCACCACCGAGACCATCATCAGTGGCATCAATGACGGCTTGAGGAGTCAGAAATGAGTCAATCTGCGATTACCGTGAATCAGGTGACGGTGACGTATCGCAATGGTCATACCGCACTACGCGATGCCACTTTTCAGGTACCGGGCGGTTCGATTGCCGCGCTGGTGGGGGTCAACGGGTCGGGAAAATCAACGTTGTTCAAGGCGCTGATGGGTTTTGTCCGCCTGGCCGACGGCGAGATTTCCATCCTGCAACAGCCGGTAAATAACGCGCTGAAGCAGAATCTGATTGCTTACGTTCCGCAGTCCGAAGAGGTCGACTGGTCGTTTCCGGTGCTGGTGGAAGACGTGGTGATGATGGGTCGTTACGGGCATATGGGCTGGCTGCGTCGTCCGAAGGCTCAGGATCATGCCAGTGTTGACGCGGCGCTGGCGCGGGTGGATATGCTGGAGTACCGCCACCGGCAGATTGGCGAGCTTTCCGGCGGGCAGAAAAAACGCGTCTTCCTCGCCAGAGCCATCGCTCAGGATGGTCAGGTGATTTTGCTGGATGAGCCCTTTACCGGCGTCGACGTCAAAACTGAAGCCCGCATTATTGCGCTGCTACGCGAGTTACGCGATGAGGGGCGCACCATGCTGGTTTCCACCCACAATCTCGGTTCAGTTACCGAGTTTTGTGATTATACGGTGATGATAAAAGGCACCGTGCTGGCAAGCGGCCCGACCGAAACCACCTTTACCACCGAAAACCTTGAACTGGCGTTCAGTGGCGTCCTGCGTCACGTCGCGCTCAGCGGCGGCGAAGAGCACATCATTACCGACGACGAACGTCCGTTTATCTCCCGGCGCACGGCAGGCAGTGGAGAGTCATCATGAACTGGCTGACTGAGCCTTTTGGCTATCAGTACATGCTCAATGCGATGTGGGTATCGGCGATGGTGGGCGGCCTGTGCGCCTTTCTCTCCTGCTATTTAATGCTTAAAGGCTGGTCGTTGATTGGCGATGCGCTGTCGCACTCCATCGTGCCAGGCGTTGCCGGTGCCTACATGCTCGGCTTACCCTTTTCGCTCGGCGCCTTTCTCTCCGGTGGCCTGGCAGCCGGCAGTATGCTGTTTCTGAACCAGCGTTCGCGGCTTAAAGAAGATGCCATTATTGGCCTGATCTTCTCGTCATTCTTTGGCATCGGGCTGTTTATGGTGTCACTCAACCCGATGTCGGTGAATATTCAGACCATCATTCTCGGCAATGTGCTGGCCATCGCGCCGGAAGACATTGTGCAACTGGCGATTATTGGCGCGGTTTCCCTGCTCATCCTGTTGCTGAAGTGGAAGGATCTGATGGTCACCTTTTTCGATGAAAACCACGCTCGATCCATTGGTCTGCATCCGGCTCGTCTGAAGCTGCTGTTTTTCACTCTGTTATCAGTGTCCACCGTCGCCGCGCTGCAAACCGTGGGGGCATTTCTGGTGATCTGCCTGGTCGTGACGCCCGGTGCCACCGCCTGGCTGCTGACTGACCGCTTTCCCCGCCTTCTTATGATTGCTGTTGCGATCGGCAGTGTGACCAGTTTCTTCGGTGCCTGGCTCAGCTACTGGCTGGACGGTGCCACCGGCGGGATCATCGTGGTACTGCAAACGCTGCTGTTCCTGCTGGCGTTTATTTTCGCCCCCAAACATGGCCTGCTGGCGAACCGTCGCCGCGCACGCCGTAAGGAGCCGTCATGTTCCTGACCACTCTGCTGGAACCTTTTCAGTTCGACTTTATGGTCAATGCGCTGACCGTTTCCGCCCTTGTGGCGATTCCCTGTGCGCTGCTGTCGGTATTTCTGGTGCTCAAAGGCTGGGCGCTCATGGGCGATGCTATGAGTCATGCGGTCTTTCCGGGGATCGTACTGGCTTATATTGTCGGCATGCCATTGGCGATCGGCGCGTTTATTGCCGGCCTGTTCTGCGCCGTAGCGACCGGATATCTCGACGACAATAGCCGGATCAAACGCGACACCATCATGGGGATCGTCTTCTCCGGGATGTTTGGTGCCGGACTGGTGCTGTACGTTTCTATCCAGTCAGAGGTCCACCTGGACCATATCTTATTTGGCGACATGCTAGGGATTTCGCTCAGCGATATTGGGCAAACGGCGTTCATTGCGCTGGGTATCGCCCTGATCATTGCATTCAAGTGGAAAGACTTGTTGCTGCACGCTTTCGATCCGCATCAGGCAAAAGCCAGCGGGCTTAACACGACCTTGCTGCATTACGGACTGCTGTGCATGATTGCTCTGACCATCGTGGCAACGCTGAAATCGGTAGGGATCATTTTGTCGATCTCCCTGCTGATCGCCCCTGGCGCGATTGCCGTTCTCCTCACCCGACGCTTTGCTCACGCACTGCTACTGGCGACGGGATTGTCGGTGGTCACCTCGTTTTTTGGTGTTTATCTGTCGTTTTTCCTCGACAGCGCTCCCGCCCCCACGATCGTGGTGTTGTTTACGATTATCTTTATTGTTGCGTTTGTGTTTGCCGCATTACGCGACCGGCGTTCGGAATTGCGACAACAACAATCGGTGTAAAATTCTGAAACGGAAGAAGGATCGAGAAGTCGGCGATCCTGGCTTTCCCTGAAATGCGTATCTCCGCTATCATGTGCCCCTTATGCGATAACAACAAAAACTAAAAGTATCGCAACCCATTTACATTCAGGGACTGGACACAACTCCATGAGTACAATCGATAATCTCGACGCCCATACCCCCATGATGCAGCAGCATCATTTTTCATTTATTAACTTATTGAAATTTATGGGCAAATGATTTTATGAGCAGGTTCTAGTTTACTGCTGGGATACTTTCAAATGTGGTTCAAGGCATTACATTTACTAAAAGAAATCGTATAACAAACTTCAAATTTTCATCCCCATTAGATACACTATCAAGATGTCAATCTACAAAGATAGCGTTATGAATAATAAAAAAGAAAAAATAATGCCAATAGCATTCCTTTTAATTCTTGTTGTTGTCTTACCATTAGTGGGCATTATTGTAAACATATTAACTGACGATAAGTTAATAAAAGAATTTCCACGATCTTATTTAACCATATGGATTATAATATCATCAGTAATAACATTCTGCTTATACTTGAAAAAAAGATCATATAAGCACGCTAATAATTTCATTCTAACCTTATCAACAGCAATATTCGCACTTCTATATCTCTTAACTGGAAATAAAGATTTAGAGGCATTACCTTCATTAGAGTTGTTAGAAACAGAAAAAAACATTTACTTCCTAAAAGTTGTTGTTTTCGTATCTATAACTAATAGCCTCATAGCAAATACTTTGATTACACTTTTTGAATTCGTAACAGAGTGGATAACTGAAGAAAGAGAGGAAAAAAAAGAGAAAAAGAGAAAGAAATAAAAATCATTTTTCATAAATGCCTTTTTTAAAGATAAAGCTGACGGCATTCACAATAAAAGCAACAATGAAGAAAGAGTCCAAATATATAACAATAGCATTAAACATACCAAAATAGATTACATCACTATCCCATTGAAAAAACATAATTACGTTTAAAATTATAAACAACATAATCACAAATGCAAACCATCCCTTAACGGAAATTTTTGGCATTAATAATTTTTTTCTTTTCATATCCATCTCCTATCCAATTTAATTTTTTACTATTTTCATTACCAAGTTATAACTGCTAACAAAATACCATAGTTCATCGGAACAAGTGCTATCAAAATGACTTGCTCCAATAGTTCTTTTGTATTCCACCATGTGAATATTTATTTTTTGCTTTATTTACTAAAGTTATCATTTCAGCCTCCACAGTTAATATACGTATTTTATAGAAGGAGATATACACTCCTATATTTTATAGAAATACTATATTTTTATAAAAAGTCAATTTATCTGATAGTTTTAGGTTTTGAATTTAACCCTCGCAAATAATAATGGTTGATCAATATCATAAATTCTTGATGGCGATATTGTTTATTTTAATCATAATAGTAATATTATGAAAAATAATACAAATTTTTTTAACCGTAATAAATAGCATATATGGAGTATGAATGAATTTTTACATTGATGAATCAGGTAATTTTTCACTAGAAAATTCAACATGGAATTCAGTGGGTATACTCGCAATACCTCAGCAAAAAGAGGATAAAATCGCAGCCTTTATTAAAAGTCTCAAAGATAGAATTGGTCTCAAAGAGGATGATGAATTAAAAAACTTTTTTAGAAGAGATTTCGATGTTAAGTTCTTTGATGAGCTAATTGATTTTCTTTTTGAGAACAAATGTGTTTTCCACATGTCTTCCATTCATAGCAAAAATATATCAAAAGAAATACTAAGCAATACAAAGCTTAACCTAATAAACTCGATAGAAAAATCGGATACGAATGAGCAAACAAAAAATGATGTTATTCATAGAATAAAATCACTAAGCGATCAAAATTTTAATCAATGTCTAATTCATATATTTTCACTCCGAAATACTGTTGAAAAATGTCTCTCATTTTACGCAAAAGAAATGCCATCAGTTCTAAATGATTTTAATTTTATTTTTGATCAAAAAGAAAACAACAAGCAAGTTTTATACGATGCAGTTTTTAATGACTTATATATCCCATTACTTAGGTTAGACAATTTACTACGCCCTTATTGTGTATTGAATCATGACTTATCCCATTTCAAAAAATACATGGAAAAGTTGAATAAAGATGAGATACAAAAATCAATAATTGATAATCAGAATGAATTCAATGTGGAATCTCCAATAACCAACAGTGAATATGCTAATCCTTTCTATATCAGTTCTGTTTTTGAAAAACACACATCTTGTAGCTCAAAAGATTCGACAGGAATCCAAATAGTTGATGTCTTAATATCAAATTTCAATAGAGCATTGAAAGGGAATTTCGATAATCCTATACAGATTGCAAAAGCCATAGGTAAGCTAACAATTAATTCTTATATTAAAGGTGTATATCCTATAGAATTAATTTACTTAAGTGAAAAGTTAACACTGAGTAAAGATGAACTGAGTTTAATTAGTATGGTAGAAGATATGTCATATAAACTTTTTGGATTCAAGAAAGATCCCGACAACATATACAAGGGAATCTGATTTACTCATTAAAATAAAATACATAAAGCAAGGGCTAACTCTACGAAGCGCTACGCTGCTTCTTCGAGTTCTCCCTTGTTTTTTTCGCCCTTCGGTTGAAAAAAATCAAAAGCAAAATCAATACTATGCATTGACATTAATTTTATTTCAAATATAACAATATTAAGTGTCGCAAAGGAATTGTTCACCATAAAAAGAATACAAATATTCACATAAGAAAAGGAGCTTCTATGAAAGAGATTATAGCCTTACCCTCAAGGAATAATAATAACAGGAATACCTCAAATAAATCACTGAGAACTCATTGCATCAGTGTTCGACTGAACCATCAGGAACTACAGCTTCTCAATGCAAGGCGCGGCGAAAAAAGCAAAGGTGAATGGCTTCGTTTAACTTTTCTAAATAAACTTCCTGTAGCCATTCCTGCTGTAAACATGGAAGCATGGAAATCACTGGCTGACATGTCCCAGAAACTAAACAGACTTGTCCTACACCTTGACACCAAGAGTAAAGGAAGCTCCCTGACGCAAACAGAACTATTCGCAGTGAAGCGCCAGATTTCGGAGCTTCGCATGAGTCTGATTACTGCTGACTTGTGGAGGTAGATCAGTGAAGGGAATGCAAAAAATCAAAAGAGGAAAAACCTTTAATGGGCTAATTTCTTATTTATTAAAACCTGCTTCGCACCACAAGTCAGATCCGTATGTAGTCGGTGGCAATGTCATAGAAAGCTTCGCAGAAGCACTAAGTGCAGAATTCAACGCTACGAAGCTCCTACGATCCGATGTAAGTAAACCTGTATGGCATAACTCTTTACGTCTTCCTGTTGGTGAGAGTTTACCAATGCAGAAATGGAAACAGATAGCCGATGGCTATATGGAGCGTATGGGCTTCTCTGAAACGCATCTACGTGCATACGTGCTTCATGATGATAAAGATGGCCAACATATTCACATAGTAGCAAGTCGCATCGATGCAACATCCGGGAAGCTCTACTTAGGTAAAAATGAGAACCTTATCAGCACACGTATCATCCAGGAGCTTGAAAAGGACTACCAGCTAACAAGAACTAAAGGAACTGATGCTATGAAACCTTCTTCCTCACCTGCCAAACGTAAAAAATCACGTAATGAAGCAATGTTAGAAGAGAGAACTGGCGAGAAATGCGCAAAGACGATCATACAGGAAGCTATAGATACAATACTCACAAGCCAGATTTCAGAACACGAGTTTGTGCAGCAGCTTGCAGCACAAAAGATAAAAGCAATTTCCAACAGAGCTTCAACCGGAAAAATGAACGGTTTTTCGTTTGAGTACGCCAACATTTCATTCAAGGCTTCCCAGCTTGGTAAAAAGTATTCATGGAAAAACTTAGAACAGTTCATACGCATTGATAGAATCCAAACGATGGAGTCTGATGCAATAGTTTATTTTGGTGCTGTGGATACGAGCGACATATTGCTTCCCTTACCTGAACGACCTCAACCACTGTTGAAAGAAAATTTGGATGCTAAAACAATAACAGCTACCAATAGTTATATAAATCTCACTATGAGATGGATAGAAGCAATCCCCTGGTTAGATAGCATAGTTGGTATCGTAAAAAGATTGCATAACTCTTTCCTTGAACACAAAAACAAACCAACAAAGATCTTTTCTACTTCTCCACTTTCTATATACCTACCATCTGTTCTCTCTGCTGAAAAAACTACAAAAACAAACGTTTTTAGGTCAAGAATTTAGCATTAATCTTTCTGAAAACCACTATATCATTGATTTTAGTACAATTAATTGATCGTCATAATCGATCGATACATTACATATGATAGCTATAGACTATCAAGATGAAAATATCGATCGGTACAAATGATTTGATAACTTTATCGCTTCGTCCAAAATGTACCTTGAACGAAATGTAGGCTAATAGATTGATTTTACTAGCCTATTTTCAATTTCTTTTTACATCGTACAGGAACAAACGTATGAAATACTTCATGATGAAGCGTGTATTACTGGCGATTACACTCCCTATTTTTGTTGCCTATTTTGGAGGTGCTAAGGTTATGTCAGTTTATTGGGTACCTCTGTTTTTCGTCAGTTCAATGCTTCTGGCTACAGCATATGGCAAATATGTTGTCAGAAAGAATAACTCTGCAACAGTTAATTATCTTAACGAAAATAATGATGGGATCTATCTTCATAAATTCAATGATTGTGAAATCCGGTTAGACACAAATAAACAAGAGGTTTTCCTAAAAAACGAGGAGGGAGCAAAAACGTATTCTTTCGAGGAAATTAAAGAGTGGAGCTACAACATCACACATGGTGGTGAAATTTCAGGTGGTGGTTTAAAGGGTATCAGTGAAAATGGCAAAACATTAGGTCAAAATATTGCTGAGTCAGGTTTGTTTATCCGAGTTAAAGACATTAAAAACCCTGAATGGCACATTCAGTTCTATCCCCGCAATGATTCTTTTAACTCTCGTAAGGGTCTTAATGATCTCAAAGCACAACTTAATCAATGGATTGAGATCTTTGATCAAAACTTAAATGCAGCATGAAATTAAGCATCTTATACTTAAAACAGAATCTATATAGGGACAAGTTCTGTTTTAAGTGTTTTTATTATAGTTAGCTGCATAGTTGAGATTTCTTTCTTTTAATGACCTTGCCAAAATAGAACGATCATATTTTCTTTTTTCGTTAATGAAAACATTTTCACTATTTGTTTTGTTATTCAAAATAAAGTGAATAAGAAGACTGCACATTCTTCTTATTTTATCAGAATCGACTACTCTATTTTCCATATTGTTTATGAAGCAGTAATAAGAGGTAAGCATAAAAGATAAAACGACATCTCTGTTAGCTAACTCTATATTATCAATGTCATTTTTATACTTGATATAGAAACCGACACAAAACAGATAAGATTTATCTATTATGTCAGATTCTGACAACCCGGACTCTTCGAGCTTTTTAATGAAGCGTTCAAAGAGTATTAGAAAACGTTCCATGCTATTTAGCTTTTCCATAACTTGCATCCTTGCGATTGATAAAATTCCCTCTTATATTTAAATATCACAAACCTCGAAAAAATCAATATGCGTGTAAGAATTTTTTTACAAAACACACTGAATGCGTTCATATTCTTTTACAATCACTTCTTCTTCGATTGATAGTAGGTATAGGTGCTAAATGATCATCTTTTGATAATCCATGAAGGCGTGCATTATATTGCATGACTGAAAAGAGATAACTTAGATTTTCATTTTCTTTCTTTAATCTTTGAACTTCATCCCTAAGATTTTCAATCGTTATAGCCGCGATTTTTATTGATACTGGCATTTTCAAATGATGATGAGAATGTTTTAGTTTTTTCTTTTTAAGCAGATAAGCACCAGATATCTCTGAATGAGCACACAGGGCTTGTCTTGTAGGTTTTCTTCCCAAGATCTTGCATGACGCTTCGCAAATTCCTTCCCATGTGATTTTATTTTTCGACCAGTTGTTAATTAGAACTATAATTTCTTGAATCTGTATACTACTGAATTTTCTTTCCATGCTTATCCTCTCTTTTCTTTAAATTGTAATAGATTTCTTCTAAGTGGGGTAAGAGAGCGGTGAGTAGTCTTGTATCTCTTAAATTCATCGCATCATCTCCAATATTTCTCTGGAAATATTTTATTTCATTTATAATATTTTTCATGTAAGAAAAGCTCTCGCCAAAAGTATTTTTAAGTACAGTCTCTTTACTCACTTCTTCATCTTTCATAAAACACACTGAAGCTGTAAATAACTCATCATCTGTCATATGATCATATACTCTATTTTGTTTAACATGGGTTCTTCCAGACCACTTCGCAATATCTATATCTGATAGCCCGCCCCTCTGTGCAAGAGTATTGATAAGGTGTCTTATTTGATGTGTTTTCAAATGATAATTTTGCTGTTCGGATAAACCATGTCTTTGAAATATATTACCCCAACGATTCGGTTGTTCCCCATCTCTATTTGAATAAAAATCCATTCTGAAAAACGTGGGGTTGGGCATATATATTTCAAATATCGAGGTTTGTTTTATCGCATGAAGTTGGTCCTTATTTAAAAGACATAGCATATCACTATACTTAAAACTTTTATTTCCGTTTATAAATGGAAAACCTTTAGGCTTCTTGCTTTCTAATAAACTTGCCATGTTCTGGACATCGTTCATCTTAACTAAGCTTTTTTTATCGCGCATCTTGTATAACCTTATTATTTTATCACCTAAATCTTTATTCAATAAAGTTCGCTTAACTTTTCTGTTTTCAATAATGTCTTCTAAAATAGATGCAGCAAAACGAGCATTTTTAGATAAAACACGCAATCTTCTCAAAGCTTCTTTAACTATTGGTTGCATAACGGAAGGTATCCACTTAATATCCTCACCATATCCTTTAGCACCAATATAACGAAGCCCGTAACGGGCTACCCCATCCTCACTATGCTGTAAAACTTCACAATCATGCCTTAAATTGATAACCTCAGAGATCCTCCAAGGGGCAGACATGAGTAATGCAAAAATTGATGTAGTGAAAATATCCCTTGGATTAGTTAATTTTTTTGAAAATAGATTACAGAGAAAAAAAATAGTATGTTCGTTCGGCAATTTTTTTTCGTTCTTACCAGTTGTAACGTAATCATAATACTCTTTAAAATAACATCCTGAAAATCTTAAGTTTGGAGAAATAATTTTTTTCGATACTAATAGGCGAACTATTTTTAGCATATTGTTACAATGTTTGCTCGCATTGTGATTAGTGTATCTTTTAAAAGCGAGAGTCTGCGCATACTCGATAATTTTATAAGTCAATAAACAAATATTAGCTTTTTCATTATAAGTAATTAATGCTGACTCAATTAACCTCAAAGATATTATATAATTTACCCCCTTTGCTGGGTTATCTAAACATTCATGCCAAATTACTGACTTAGCTATATCGATAAATTCTCTGCTAAGATATTTTTTATTTGTTCTTTTCTTTTGATTTAAATTTAATTCATAGAATAATAAAGAACTACTCCATTTGTTGTTATCCCATGAAAATTCTTTTAGCGCATGAGATGCAATCTTACACTCTGTTATAAACTTATCCCTATTGAATTCTAAAATTTCTATATTCATATTTACTCCTTAACCCTATGACTCTTTTCTATCAAGACAGTAGATTGATGTAATGATTCAGCAATATCGCCATCTGGTTTAATTTGCCCAAGAAGGATTTGTATTCGGGTAAAGATATTATCAAACCAATATCGACTACCAACCCCCTCTAAACAGCAGAACTCATTAGCATACGGAAGCATTAGAACTGACAACATGCTATCGATTCTTTTAGCATTTTCAGGTAAATTATTAATATATGTTTGAACAGTTTTAGTCGATGAATGATCTAACAAATGAGCTATCATGTAGGCATCACATCCCTTTCTTGCGGCTCTGGAGCCAAGGGTATACCTAAGCCTTCTTGAGTTTAACTTTAATAATTTATTGGTTCTGTGAGAACGAATATCATTAGTGATGCATATAAATTTTAATCTTCTGGATATCTTTTCTGAATGCACATGAAGATAATCATCATCGTATATTTCATTTTCAAGATACAAGTCATCAAATTTAAATCTTGAGTACTCTGGAAATAATGGCAATGAGTTTACTTGTCTTTCCGTAAAAATTAACGATAATCGCGATTCAAAGACTGATATATTTTCCTGTATTAACATGCAAATTATTTCATACAGCCCTCTTGGGATCTCGACAGATTTAAAATCTTGTCGGAAATTTTGACCTTGCTTGATTCGAGGTATTTTTAGATAAAACTTACCATGATGTTCTTTTATATCACAACATTTAAGCTGTGATACTTGTGATGGCCTTCTACCCGTACATAATAAAATGTTAAGTAAAGCAAAATCAAAAAGATTTATTTTTCCGTCATTATACCCATTCATAGCCTTACTATGTAGTTCGTTTAATTCTTCATCAGTGAGAGGACCGCCTTCAGGGTCTAATGTTCTAACGGCTTTACCAACGTTTTTCTTTTTTATTTTCCATGAAAGGATAAAAACATAAGTTGGATGTTTTATACCAATAAATCCTAATTCATACCATTTAATAAAAAAATATTTAATGCTCTCTACATACGTATAGTTTTCATTATACGTTAAAGAATAATAATTTTTTAGATCATGCTGCGTGATCTCTTCCCATTGACATCGTTTGTTTTTCCTAAAGAAATCATAAGCACTCCAGAACATTTTTTTGGCGTAAGACGCGCTATAGTTTTGAGCGAAAGTGGCCATGACATTCCTAAAAATAAATTTAAAACCCTCTGGTATAACAGAGTCAACCTTTTCAAAATTAAAAATAATTTGCTTGCCTATAGTCCAATTATCATTATAAATATTAAAATTATAGCTTTTATCTTTTGCATACATTACTTCATTTTGGAAACTTGCAATAAAGTGATTATCTGCCATCGTTATTCTCTCCTAAACCATAAAAAAATGCCTCGCTCATCTCTATCATTATTTTATGAGATTCACTCTCTATAAACTTCTTATTATATGTTTGAGCAGTCCCAGAGTTTTGTTCCCATCCCATTAGATATGATCTGTATTTTTCAGCATTGTGCGATTTTAAGTTTCTCTGCTTATTAATTGCCATCACTGAAAAGTTATAATTCCATGTATGCCTCAGCGTATGTCCGGTGAACTTTTTTAGTAATAAACTTGATGAACGTATTTTATCTATAATCTTATGATAGGCTGAAATTGATAAAGGATTACCTAATGTAGAACCCTTTTTATGGGTAATAAATAAATATGCATTAGAACTCACCCCTGGTGTTTGCTTCCTATAATCAAATATATACTCTTTGAGTTTAGAAACTAAATGTGGGGAAAGAGGTAATGTTCTTTCATTAGTTTTCACTAATGGCTGTTTTTTTCTTGGATCTTTTATCTCATCTGCCCTTCTAATAATGGAAAGGATGCTTTTATCAAAATTGATATCTTTAATTTGGATGTTTAATATTTCCCCGCATCTTATGCCAAGCTCAAGAAGAATATGTATAAGTAAATAATTTCTCAATTGCACCTCATGTTTAAAGGGGTTTTTCAAACTTCCTATATCGATAATCTTCTTTAGTTCATTCTGCTGTTTCTCATCCAGAGTTTTATTTTCAATATCTGAGTAGTATGATTGTTTTATTCGTGGCTTTCTACTTTCAATTCTTTTGATGAACAAATCAGTTTTAAGAATCTGCTCATCTGACATAAATGGTATAACCTCTGATATATACCATTTCAGATAGTTAACAATGGTCGTAATTCTAAAGTGTCGAGTTCTATCCGCAACTTCTGGCAACCTTCGTATATTTACAACTTTCAGCCTTTTGTGCCTTTTGGATATGTAATTATAAAGCGCATCTAATTCTGCATTAGATAGAAATGAAAAATCTGTAATACGATCTCTAATATCTATTTTTGCGTAAAACAAGTATCGTTCAAAAGATAGTAAACTACCAGCCACAAGTTCAATAGTTGATATAGATGCTCCTTTATTTCTACTTTCAAGAGTAATATACAAATTCGGATAATATAATGGAACTCCACTTATTTTTTCAATTACCTGACAATATCTCTCTCCACTATTTAAAGTAAAACATTTTAAACCATATTCAACAGACATAATTCCTCCTTTATTTACAAAGTGTTGTTTTCCAACATATAATAAAACACTCAAATCATTTAATTTACAAATTTTATTGCATCTTATTGATTATATCAGGAATGACAAGCACTCAAGCCCCGGAGATTTTATATTCACCTTAAGGTGAATATAAAATCCTTTCTATTTACCTAATAGCAATAACTCATTGAAATAAAATAATAAATCTTGATTTGTAAAGCAAATAGTAAACGTAATGATAATTTCCTACATTTTTAATTTACACTTCCTCAAAACATCCCTTTACTATATAAACACAATAAATATTAAGAATTCAAATTTATTTTGAATTGACAGGTAAATATTGCTTTTTAACTTGCACTGAAAAATGATAAGATTCATCTATAATCATAAACCGAATATTAACGGATATATCATCATGAATAAAAAAATGAAATTAGTCATGGAGATGGTATTATTTATTGCTGCCCTTGTTGGAATGTGTGCTTACTTCTTTCCCAAAGCTCCAGATACGCACAAAAGTGATGACATCATTGGCACATGGAAATCAGATTATTCATATGATACTGGAGGGGTTATAGTTAGAGTAAATGGAGAGACATCATATTTTTCTAATGGGAAATACAATGTTAATGCTGATATGTCTTTTCAACCAGATAGTGCAACCATCATAACTTTTGCTATTAATGGTGCTGGAGAGTGGAATATTCACGATAAAGAGCTAATAACAACACTTAATTCGTTAAAGTCTTCTCCCACTAAAATGGTTTATAAAGGAAAAGTGTTGGAATCCCAAGATTTTGATATGATGGAACGAATTTCCAATCAGAAAATTAAAACCATAGAAGATTTCACAGCACCTGGAGCAAGTCAGTCTTACACTATAAAAAATGATGGCCATGACATAAAGCTATTAGAAGCCATAAATCCCTTCGGCAAAAACTTCAACGTAGAGATGTATAGAAAAAAATAGGAGTATCCACAGACACGAACAGTACTCCATTGCTCGTGTTTGTCCTTCCCTCGCATCCTACTTTATCGCTACCAGAACCCCTACGTGCCCATCCCTGATGGAATGAAGCGCTACTCTACTTCTTGCCGTTCCAAACGTCAGTATGTATGCTTCTTCTCCCTACTATTAGCATCTTAAATAGTATGAAAGATAAAAGTCAAAAGGGTAAACAAGCACCAACTACATTTAGTCCTTGTGAGTCTCTACAATATTCACAATTTTTCTTTTACCTATCGATAAGTGCCTCTGGAACGTCTGATTTTTACGTCCATTAATCCTACAGCATCCAGTTTTGAGCGAACATCCTCATCTGACTTTTCATAGAGCGGTCCTAGAACAACCTCTCTGATTGATGGCTCACCACAAAAGGACGAACTTATCTTATGATACGATGCCTCACCAAAATCAGTATTGCGTTTATTAATATCGTATGGATCTACGGTATCACTTATTTCAATAAACCCCCGAACCTCTCTTTCATCTTTGAAAAAATCATTTTTATAACAGGTAAACAACCTTATAAGAAGATGTCCAAACATACGAGACCGAACATTTAGGAAGGTTTCCTTTTCACTTTGTGGAAGGTTGTCAGGAATGGTGAAATTTTTTTTTATGTAATACCTTATCAGTGTTTTATATTCTTCTTCCGAATAAATAATGGAGTAGAAAATAACCTTTCCTTGAATAGGAGATTGCTTTTTTAGATACCTTTGCGCCAAATGACCATTCTGTATGTCGATTGTACTATAGCCGACCGCAGCGCCTCTTCCGTTATCCCCATAACCGCGCCACATGCTCAAACAGTCGCCATCATGTGAAAAAGAACAGATTAGCATCATGAAATAGTCGTGCATTTTCTCTCGTGAGATATTTTCTAACACGCTGGCATAATCTGGAAATTCACTCATTATCAAATCACGGGCAATCCTAAATCCGGCCGAATATTCATCCCAATCGTTCATCTTCCGCAAATCAGTAAACCACAACTCCTGGCTTTCGATCATTTTAAAAAACGACTCAGCATTTGCATAGCGATAAGCAAGATCAGTATTCATTTCCTTTACATTCCTTTTGATTTAAGAGCTGTTTCAATATTTTGCTTTTCCAGAGCCACATTTGAGCTTTTTATTAAGTAGGTTAAAACCTCATTGAACAAATCATTCCATTCCTTCCTTTCATCCACATTAGTCCAATCCACAAAGAGAGCTTCTTCTACAGAGATCCAAGCGACCTCTGCATCAGGATCTGATAGAAGCTGTTTGAAATCATCATCAGGAAGAGTCAATGCATGGGATATGATTTTGCTTGCAGAACCGCGACCGTTAGTGATGCACCAAAAAGGTTGAGGCTCACAAAAATCCGAAAGAGAGGTAAAAGCTAACCCCCTAACCTGGGCAGCGTGCATTGTGCTGCTTACCCTGTGGCTATCCCGCCATGAACGGAGATCTTTCAGGAGATAATTTACTCTCTGATTCCGGGCTTTGCTATCTTCTGACTGATATTGAATGTAGTGTGGGCCACCACCGTTTTGCCTGTATCTTGCTAATGACTTTACACTGATACCAAGGTAAAGCGCAGCAAGATCGACGTTAAGTGTTGTATCATCAGGCATATCACTAAACAAAGACCACACTTCAGAAAGCTCTCTTAATGTCTCAATAACGCTCATTAATCATCCCCCGCTATCCAGTAAGAAGGGCTGTTAAACTTCAAATATATTTGTCTAAAATTCTTAATTCTATATTGCTCAACTTATTTATTATTTCGCCCCTTCTTTTTTTGTATGTTGATTGAACATCCTGATAACTTTCACAATTAAAAAATATAGTTGATATTTTTATTATTATCTCTCTTGGTATACCTGCATCACGCAGGATAATTTCATGATTATTATTAGTACCATACTCCAGAAGAGAAACAATGTAATCCAGACTTATATTCTTTGTCCGTTTCTCTCCTGCTACAAAATTGAATAGGCTCTCAAAAGCTTTTATATACCGGGGCCAAATGAATTCAAAGTACTTTGTTATTAGATCAAAGGTTAGCCTTATACGAGCATTTTCTTTTTCCCTTAAATATTTTAGAGTTCCAGAGTTTAGAAGAACGGGAAAAGAGGGTTGCTTATAAATATAATACTTAGTCAAATCCAATAATATTTTTTTCCCTATATCACCATCAAAATTCCTGCCACGATTGCTTTTAGTAAATAAGCAATCATAGATAATTGACAGAATACTTTCCAGCTTTTCAATGACAGGATATTGAGTGGAATAGTGATAATTAGCAAAATTAGCATCATTTCTCAAATGCTCTATCAATGTTATCTGACCGCTGATATCGACGAACTTATTATCCTTTAAAAGATTGAGTGGGATATTTAACCCACTTAGATACTCAACAAAACTTTTATATTTATTTCGAGAATCTTCACTTATATCACTCTCGCTTAACTGAACCAATGTTTCTATATCTGGATTACTACTATCCACAAACTCTATTTCTACATTAGTATCCTCATTAATATCCCTATCAACATGGTCGAAATAAAAAACTCTACCAAGAAAGTGTTGCATAAATCGGCCAGCCCGACCTTCTATATTTCTTCTATCGAGACTTTTTATTTGATTTCCATCTCCAATTTTTAGATCATAAAGAACGACATTTTTGGCAGTGGAGTTTACACCTTCAGTTAGCGATGTTGTGCAAAACAAATACTTAACGCCTTCTTCGTTATTTTTATTAAACTCATCTATAAGTAGATCTTGTATATGCCTCGGCATTGCACCATGATGAAAGGCAACACCTTTCTTTAAGCACTGAACCAATGACCAACTCTTAGAGATATTATTCTCCAGATAGTCGACGAGGCTTCTGTTGTATTCTTTATCATCTAAATCTTTTATGAATTTTTCAGCTAAACTTTCCACATATTGTTTTTGATATCTATATATCAAATATTTACCATCAATTTTATCATTTCCAGTTATTTTTTTAAGATTTTTATATTTATCACCAACGACACGAATATCAACCCCCTCGATAAGGTGTGAACCTCTCCGGGAAACAACATCAAGTTCATAATAATCTTTTTGGACTATTTCAATATCATACCTCAGCATCTTGATATTAAACTTACTTCTGAACTTTTCACTGAATGCGCTAATGTATGGACCAATCAAGTATAAGTCTGCACCGCTTTTTGTTAGTCTATATAATATATCAGCAAATACTTTATATCTATCATCATTTAGTTTATAGTCAGCCTTATAAATCTCATCCATTACAAAAAAGTCAACTCTCAAATTAATATTATCTTGCATTAAAACACTCATTCTTTCTGGCGTAAGAATAAGGATATATTCTTTTTTTTCCTCTATTTTTATTTTAGATGACTTTGACACTATATATCTATCAGAGAATTCATGCTTGAAATCATTATACGCTTCAGAAAGTAATGATACTGTCGGCATAATGATAACAACCATTTTGTATTCATTGTGAGAAATGATCTCTCTAATTATTCTAGTTTTCCCAAATGAAGTTGGAGCGCTTACAATCAATCGCCTACTCTTCTGAAACTCAATAAAAATCTCTTTTTGCGGTTTAGTTAGCGTTGTTTCAGACACCGAACTTGTATAGAAAGATTTTAAAAATATGTCTTGTGGAGAAATGTTTGGGTTATAACCGATATCACTATTCCCTAACATATCATCATATAAAAATATTCTCGATTTAATGATGCAATCGTGTAAAAGTTGTTGAACCATAGCATCTTCTAATTGAAGGTTTGCAATATGGCATATAGCTTTAATACACGAATTATAATTCTCAGTATGATCAAGGCGACGGTAAATATCGATTAGAAAATCTTCAACTAGATTGATTTTCTTGCCTTTTGAGCTTTTGATTTTATCTAATTCCATTTCAAAATTTTCAATACTCATAGCATCCTCGTTATTAAAACTTCATCGCCTGTTCAACTAACTCAATCTTTTCTTTCAACTTTGCAATATTTTCAAAAGGAAAAAGGAAAAACACTAATTTGATGTTGGAGTCTTTTGGCCAGCTTTTTTTATATATATCTTCAAAATGTTTAGTCAGTTCAGTTCCCAGCTCTGAGAGGAAAGGGTCTTGATTAATTATAACCTTACCTTTACCACAGCACTGAAGTATATATTTACTATCGTAAGTCAATAATACAGGGACGGCAATTTCGACTGAATCTAAACTTTTTCCACCATCAACATAGCTTTTCAATTGCAGGTAAAGATTTTTATCAAGTGTCTTATTTATCTCTATTTCACCACCTAATAATTTCAGTTCACTTGCTATTCTGCTTTTGTCGTTAAGATGCTCAGACAATGAACTTAGTGCTGATGAAATAGCTCCGCTGATGGATTGGTGAAATTTTGCCTCGCCTAGCCAAAGAGTAATTTTACCATTATCCACAGAGAAGTGAGCGCAATCAAATCCCTTTATCTGCTCTCTCGTTGTAGAACGTAATCTTGCTTTAGTTACGAATTTCGGAACATCATAGAAAATACTCAGAATTAAAAATAGCATTAACTCTCCATAATCTCCCTTTGCCTGTCGTCTGGCATCAGAGATTCGAGTAAAGCTGCGTTTATTGATCTCAGAGGGATCTAGCTCTTTCATTTCATCTGCTGTTAAGGAGAAGTAAGGGACAACATCTCGGATCAATCCAACCAAGTCATCTTGACGATACTTGCCATCAAAAAAATCCAGTGTAAATGTGTTATCATCAACACCAGATGAAGGTAGTCTAACTTCGTACTTAAAGATTTGGTTGTTGATTCTTATTTTTATTGAGTCATCCATATAATTCTAATCCTCATAAATTAACAGCAAAATAATTATCATGCTTAAATAATGAATGTTTTTAATCACAGAAAGGAACTATAATTTCTATCCCTGCTACTTTTTATGACGTAGGTATCAAAATTTCGTTGTTAGTCCCCATAGGCTCAAACACTGCTTATGCTTTGTTCTATTGAACCTCTGGCAACGGCGGATACTGTGCTGAAGCTAACAATGTATTGTATAACTTAGGTGCTGTCATCAGCATGTGCAACTCAATCCGTTGAAGAGCTTCAAACACTCGTTCCTGATCTGGTTCCGCATATCTTTCTGTTGGATCAGTTGTGTTTCGGTGATTTAGTAATCGCTTAACAACAGCATAAGAAGTAAGTTCTTCTGCAACACGACCAAACGTTCGACGCAGATCATGCATACCAAGCTTGACGATATCTGCTTCTACGCAAAGGTATTCACGTAAACTTTTGCTATCTGAATAATGGCCAACTTTACTTCTGGTCGAACGTGCGGGAAAAACCCATTTCCGTCTCTCTGAACGAGTTTCCGCATCAAATACGATATCGTGCCTGTCTTCAAGGATGCGTTTAACAGCATCGCATATAGGCAATTCGTGATCATTCCTGTTTTTAGTGTCATAAAACCGAATAATTCTTTTTTCAAGATCGACATAGCTTGTCGTTTTTGCTTCTTCCTTTGTAAGAGACTCTCGCCAGCACAGAGAAGCTGTTTCTTCCTTACGAGCACCAAGAAGGATAGTCAGCAGAAGGTAATCACAGCCAAGACGGTTGAAGCTTCTCTTGTTATATAATGCTGTTAAAAATCGTCCAAGAGTATCTTTTGGCGAAAGCGGATTTCTGACACCTTTTGCTTTGTAGCTGTCTTCCAGTTCTGATCGAGTCCTGAACTTCTTCTGAACTTTCAAGATAGAGAATGGATTGTAGGACAAAGAGGGTTGTCGTTGCTGGGTCTGAGCATTCCCTGCTTCAATCTCGATTGCGTGTTTTACAGCAACGTTAGCCCAGCGGAATGTTTGCTCTGCGGCCGTCCTTGCTCTACTTGCGATTTCATCAAACTTACGAAGAATTTCATTGCCTGTTAAATCCTTCACTCGAAGCCCTGACCATTCAGAAAGCCTGTTTTCTGCTTTGCTCAGCACATTGAGTGTGTTGGGTTTCGCTGGTTTAGATCTACCCATCAAATGATTTCTGTATTGAGCAAAGACTTCGCTGATAGTGAGTTCTGAAGCATCGGCCTCCCGCCTCACTGCATTAGGATTCCTTTTGGTCAACTTCATCGTTTGCACAAAATTGCGGGCTACATCGCGTGCCTGTTCAATGCTGGCAAAATCAGAGACATTACCAATAGTAGACCTGATAACCTCTTGAGGTGCCCTACCACCCGTAGAAGACCTGTTTTCTGCTGATGACACACGCCGCTGGATGAAGTAGGTCTTTTTCGTGGCACTAATTTTGACACCAAAACCAACTGGTGAATCCCGGTGATTATCAGTGATAAGATACGGTTTTCGTTCTGGATTGGGTAAGAAGACTACTCTGCCTTGCGGATCAAGGCTCGGTTTCACGTCGATAGATAACTTATTGATTATAATCGATTGATTGAGTGTCATTTTCATCGATGTATACCAGCAGTTCAAGTGTGTATACCAGATACTAACTAGAATACATATGGTATACAAATTTATCGGTTCACATGGGTTTTTAAGGGTTTCACATGGGGCCACCTGAGTACCCAAAAGACTTAAAAAACGAGCAAAATCAATATGAATGAGTCATTTGATAAGGACTTCTCTAGCCACACACCGATGATGCAGCAGTATCTCAAGCTGAAGGCTCAGCACCCGGAGATCCTGCTTTTCTATCGCATGGGCGATTTTTACGAACTCTTTTACGACGATGCAAAACGGGCGTCGCAACTGCTCGATATTTCGCTGACTAAGCGCGGCGCCTCCGCAGGCGAGCCTATCCCGATGGCGGGCATTCCCCATCATGCGGTCGAAAACTACCTCGCCAAACTGGTCAATCAGGGAGAATCCGTCGCCATTTGTGAGCAGATTGGCGATCCTGCCACCAGCAAAGGGCCGGTTGAACGTAAAGTCGTGCGTATTGTCACACCGGGCACCATCAGTGATGAAGCGCTGTTACAGGAGCGTCAGGACAATCTGCTTGCCGCCATCTGGCAGGACAGCAAAGGCTACGGCTATGCCACGCTGGACATCAGCTCAGGCCGTTTTCGTCTGAGCGAACCCGCCGATCGCGAGACGATGGCCGCCGAACTGCAGCGCACCAATCCGGCGGAACTGCTGTACGCCGAAGATTTCGCGGAGATGGCGCTGATTGAAGGCCGTCGCGGATTGCGTCGTCGCCCGCTGTGGGAATTTGAAATTGATACTGCACGTCAGCAGTTGAATTTGCAGTTTGGTACCCGCGATCTGATTGGCTTTGGCGTTGAAAACGCGCCGCGCGGGCTTTGCGCCGCCGGTTGCCTGTTGCAGTACGTCAAGGATACCCAACGCACGTCCCTGCCGCATATTCGTTCTATCACCATGGAGCGCCAGCAGGACAGCATCATTATGGATGCCGCGACGCGCCGCAATCTGGAGATTACTCAGAACCTGGCGGGTGGCGTAGAGAACACGCTGGCTTCCGTGCTCGACTGCACCGTGACGCCGATGGGCAGCCGTATGCTCAAACGCTGGCTGCACATGCCGGTACGTGACACGAAAATCCTGACAGAACGCCAGCAAACCATCGGATCACTACAGGACGCGACCGGCGAACTGCAGCCGGTGCTGCGCCAGGTGGGCGATCTGGAACGTATTCTCGCGCGTCTGGCACTGCGCACCGCCCGTCCGCGCGATCTCGCCCGCATGCGCCACGCCTTCCAGCAGTTGCCAGAACTGCGTGCGCAACTGGAATCAGTGGACAGCGCCCCCGTACAGATGCTGCGTGAGAAAATGGGTGAATTCACTGAACTGCGGGAACTGCTGGAACGTGCGGTCGTTGACGCGCCGCCAGTACTGGTCCGTGACGGCGGCGTGATCGCACCAGGTTACAACGAAGAACTCGATGAGTGGCGCGCACTGGCAGACGGCGCGACCGACTATCTCGACAGACTGGAAATTCGTGAACGTGAGCGTACCGGACTGGATACACTGAAAGTCGGCTTTAACGCGGTGCACGGCTATTACATCCAGATTAGCCGTGGACAGAGCCACCTCGCACCAATCAACTACGTCCGCCGCCAGACGCTGAAAAATGCCGAGCGCTACATCATCCCTGAACTCAAAGAGTACGAAGATAAGGTTCTGACCTCCAAGGGCAAAGCACTGGCGCTGGAAAAACAGCTCTATGACGAACTGTTTGACCTGCTGCTGCCCCATCTGGCGGATCTGCAACAGAGCGCCAGTGCGTTAGCAGAGCTCGACGTATTGGTAAACCTGGCCGAGCGAGCGTACACGCTGAACTACACCTGTCCAACCTTTAGCGATAAACCAGGCATTCGTATTACCGAAGGCCGCCATCCGGTGGTGGAACAGGTGCTGAATGAGCCGTTTATTGCCAACCCCCTGGACCTCTCGCCGCAGCGCAGGATGCTAATCATAACCGGGCCAAACATGGGCGGTAAAAGTACCTACATGCGCCAGACCGCGCTGATTGCCCTGCTGGCCTATATCGGCAGCTACGTACCGGCGCAGAAGGTGGAGATTGGTCCTGTCGATCGAATCTTCACCCGCGTGGGTGCAGCGGACGATCTGGCCTCCGGGCGTTCTACCTTCATGGTTGAGATGACCGAAACGGCCAACATTCTGCATAACGCCACCGAGAACAGTCTGGTGTTAATGGATGAGATCGGACGCGGGACATCCACTTACGATGGCCTGTCGCTGGCGTGGGCGTGCGCGGAAAATCTTGCAAACAAGATCAAAGCGCTGACGCTGTTTGCGACGCACTACTTCGAGCTGACACAACTGCCGGAGAAAATGGAAGGCGTCGCCAACGTGCATCTGGACGCGCTGGAACACGGCGATACCATCGCCTTTATGCACAGCGTTCAGGATGGTGCAGCCAGTAAGAGCTACGGCCTGGCGGTCGCGGCGCTGGCGGGCGTTCCGAAAGAGGTGATCAAACGTGCGCGGCAGAAACTGCGCGAACTGGAAAGCATTTCGCCGAACGCAGCAGCAACACAGGTGGATGGCACACAGATGTCGCTGCTGTCCGTTCCCGAAGAGACCTCTCCAGCCGTTGAAGCGCTGGAAAATCTGGACCCGGATTCGCTGTCGCCCCGCCAGGCGCTGGAGTGGATCTATCGACTGAAGAGTCTGGTGTAAGAAAAAGGCCCGATGACGCTGCGCTTATCGGGCCTACACACTAACGATACTGTACTTTCCCAGGTCGGATTAGGCGTCAACCGCCATCCGGCACTCCGTTAACGCTTATCTTCTGCCAGCAGCGGCGGAATACTCGGTACCATCGGTGCGTCATCGATATCTTTCTGCGTCATCCGAAACGCCTGCGGGTAGTGTTCGCGGCAGGTACGACGTAGCGGTTCCGTATCACGCCAGGTGTAGAGGCAATGCTGGCACTGATACACCGTCCAGACCCCTTTCACGGGCGAGGTCGCCATGACTTCAATATGTTCATCGGCACAACGTGGGCAAATCATCTGAAACTCCTTATTTACGGTTGGCCAGCATGGCGGTCAGCTTTTCAGCCCAGGCTTTGGTTTCCGGGAGATCACACACCGGCTGGCTATAGTGACCACGGTTATCCGGCGCAACCGGCGTGGTGGCGTCGATGATCAGCTTATCGGTGATCCCCGCCGGACTTGAACCCGGATCCAACTCCAGTACCGACATATTCGGTAGCTGAACCAGATCCCCCGCCGGGTTGACCTTCGACGACAGCGCCCACATCACCTGCGGCAGGTTGAACGGATCGACATCTTCATCCACCATGATCACCATCTTCACGTATCCCAGCCCATGTGGCGTGGTCATCGCACGCAATCCCACTGCTCGCGCAAAACCACCATAACGCTTTTTAGTCGAGATAATCACCAGCAGGCCGTGGGTATACATGGCATTGACCGCCTGCACTTCCGGAAACTCCGCTTTCAGTTGCTGATACAGCGGAACGCAGGTGGCCGGCCCCATCAGATAGTCGATTTCCGTCCACGGCATACCAAGATAGAGGGATTCAAAAATCGGTTTGCTGCGATACGACACCTTATCGATACGCACCACCGTCATGTTGCGACCGCCGGAATAGTGACCGGTAAACTCACCAAACGGCCCTTCGATTTCACGTTTGCGGCTTTCAATCACCCCTTCCAGGATCACTTCCGATCCCCATGGCACATCAAACCCGGTCAACGGTGCGGTGGCAATAGGATACGGACTTTCACGCAATGCCCCCGCCATCTCATATTCGGACTGATCGTACTTCAGCGGCGTCGCCCCCATCAGCGTGATGATCGGATCGTTACCCAGCGTGATGGCGATCGGCAGGTCCTCGCCGCGTTCTTCCGCCTTATGCAGATGCAGCGCGATATCGTGCATCGGGACCGGCTGCAGGCCCAGCTTACGCTTGCCCTTCACTTCCATCCGATAAATGCCGACGTTCTGCTTGCCGAAGTTGTCCGGGTCGAGCGGATCGCGGGAGACTACGCAGGCTTTATCCAGGTAAAACCCACCATCGCCGTCATTCAGACGAAACAGCGGCAAAATATCGAACAGGTTAATCTCTTCGCCATCAACGCTGTTTTCCGCCCATGCCGGATTCGCGCGGCGTTCCGGGGCGACCGGGAACTGATCCCAGCGACGAATAAACTCATCAATCTGCTTTTTCACCGGGGTATTCGGTGGTAAGCCCAATGAAATGGCATGATTTTGCCAGGAACCGATGGTATTCATCGCCACACGCGCATCGGTGAAACCGCGAATATTGTCGAACCATAGCGCCGGCGCGCCGTCGCCAATACGGCCAGTCGCGTTGGCGGCCGCCGCCAGATCCGGCTCTGCATTCACCTCTTCACTAATTTTCAGCAGTTGTCCCTGGTCGTCTAACGCCTGCAAAAAGCTGCGCAAATCATCAAATGCCATTATTCATTCTCCTGTGAAAAATTCTGTGCCTGTGGCAACCCCTGCCAGCGACGCGCGTGCGGATGCTCCAGCGCAAACTGGTCCAGTACGCGGGCCACAATGTGTTGCGTAATATCATCAACGGTTTGTGGATGGTTGTAGAAAGCGGGCATCGGCGGCACCATCGCCACACCCATGCGAGAAAGCGCGAGCATGTTTTCGAGATGTATCGTGCTGAGCGGCATTTCACGCGGCACCAGCACCAGTTTGCGTCCTTCTTTCAGTACTACGTCGGCGGCGCGCCCCACCAGGCCTTCAGCGTAGCCGGCGCGAATACCGGCCAACGTTTTCATGCTGCAGGGAATAACGATCATGCCGTCAGTACGAAACGAACCAGATGAGATTGTCGCCGCCTGATCCGCCGGGCTGTGGCAAAAATCCGCCAGTCCGGCAACATCGCGCGCCCGGTATGGCGTTTCCAGTTCAATGGTGGTTTTGGCCCACTTCGACATCACCAGATGTGTTTCCACACCCGGCATTTTCCGCAGCGCCTGCAGCAGTGCCACGCCCAGCGGCGCGCCTGTTGCCCCGGTCATCCCCACAATCAGTCTCATCCATCACTCCACAATTTGTTCGTATACGAACGTTATGATTAAATTACCCCCGTGAAACAGCGGCGACAAGAACTCCCGTTTTTTTCCGCACGTATCGCTTAAGATCTCTTCGTTAAAAAATGCGGCGTTACCCGTTATGATAGGAGAGATGATTTTTAGACTGGAGTTTTCATGGAGTTACGGAATAAAGCGTTTCACCTGTTACGCCAGCTGTTTCAGCAACATACGGCGCGTTGGCAGCATGCGTTGCCGGACCTCACCAAACCGCAGTACGCGGTAATGCGTGCCATTGCGGAACGTCCGGGCATTGAGCAGGTTAATCTGATGGAAGCCGCCGTCAGTACCAAAGCGACGCTGGCAGAAATGCTAAGCCGAATGGAAAAACGCGGGCTGGTGAAGCGTGAAAACGATCCGCTGGATAAACGTCGCCGCTTCGTTTACCTGACTGCAGAGGGCGAAGCGTTACTGGCTTCCGCGATGCCGCTGGGTAACAGCGTGGATGATGAATTTTTAGGGCGATTGAGTGACGACGAGCGCGCGCAATTCGCCCTGCTGATCAAGAAAATGATGCCTGATTAACGAATCAGAGGGCGCATGAAAATGCTCCCGTCGGCCTTCGCCCGCGAAACCACAGCAAAATAAGCCAGAAAGAAAAAGGCCAGCCTCAAGGAGGCTGGCCTTTCTTGTTAGAACAGTGCTTACTCGCGGAACAGCGCTTCGATATTCAGCCCCTGAGTCTGCAGAATTTCACGCAGACGGCGCAGGCCTTCAACCTGAATCTGACGAACACGTTCACGAGTCAGACCGATTTCGCGGCCTACATCTTCCAGTGTCGCCGCTTCATAACCCAGCAGACCGAAACGACGTGCCAGCACTTCACGCTGTTTGGCGTTCAGTTCGAACAGCCATTTGACGATGCTCTGTTTCATATCATCATCTTGCGTGGTGTCTTCCGGACCGTTCTCTTTCTCATCGGCCAGGATATCCAGCAACGCTTTTTCGGAATCGCCACCCAACGGGGTGTCTACCGAGGTAATGCGCTCGTTAAGACGGAGCATACGGCTAACGTCATCAACCGGTTTATCCAGTTGCTCTGCAATTTCTTCCGCGCTGGGTTCGTGGTCCAGTTTATGGGACAACTCACGCGCGGTACGCAGATAGACGTTCAGCTCTTTAACAATGTGAATCGGCAGTCGAATGGTACGGGTTTGGTTCATAATCGCCCGTTCAATCGTCTGGCGAATCCACCAGGTTGCGTATGTTGAGAAGCGGAACCCGCGTTCCGGGTCAAACTTCTCGACGGCACGGATAAGCCCCAGATTACCCTCTTCAATCAGATCCAGCAGCGCCAGACCACGATTGCCATAACGGCGGGCAATTTTCACCACCAGACGCAGGTTACTCTCAATCATCCGACGGCGTGAGGCGACATCTCCACGCAGTGCGCGACGCGCAAAATACACTTCTTCTTCGGCCGTTAACAGTGGCGAATAACCAATCTCACCAAGGTAAAGCTGAGTCGCGTCCAACACACGCTGTGTGGCCCCCTGCGATAACAGCTCTTCTTCAGCCAAATCGTTATCACTGGGTTCCTCTTCAACTAAGGCTTTTTCGTCAAAAACCTCAACTCCGTTCTCATCAAACTCCGCATCTTCATTTAAATCATGAACTTTCAGCGTATTCTGACTCATAAGGTGGCTCCTACCCGTGATCCCTTGACGGAACTAGCAAGTGTCAGCCTGGTTCCGGTGCTACCCATCGTCGCTATTTTCTGTCCTGCCTTCACTTCTTGTTGTTCCCGGACCAGCATTGTATCGTTATGAGCGTAGGCACTCAGGTAATCATCGTTGTGTTTGATGATAATAAGATTACCGTAACCGCGCAGTGCGTTACCGGCATAAACCACGCGCCCATCGGCGGTCGCGGTAATAGCCTGTCCCTTACTGCCTGCAATGTCGATCCCTTTGTTGCCCCCCTCGGAAGCCCCAAAGTTTTCGATCACTTTGCCGTCAGTCGGCCAGCGCCATGCGGAGATTGGCGAACTGGTAGACGAACTGCTTGCTGTCGATTCGGTTGCGCTAACTGCTGGAGCCGTTACAGGCGCTGTGACGACTGTCCCAGCAGGCTTGTTGTTCGGCAACATTTTGTTAGCACTTTGTTCACCTGAATCCTCAGAATACGTAATTGTCGGTTTCGAAGCAACAGCGACGGCGGAATTTTGTGCAGGTTTGGTCACAACTCCTTGCTCTGCTGCATCGGCCTGGGTGATCGCGTTACCACCGGTAATTGGCGCCCCCGATGCATTGCCCACCTGCAGCGTTTGTCCGACGTTCAGGCCATACGGGGCCTGGACGTTGTTGCGCTGCGCCAGGTCACGGAAATCGTTCCCGGTGATCCAGGCGATATAAAAAAGCGTGTCACCTTTTTTAACGGTATATGTACTGCCACCGCTGTAGCTGCCTTTCGGAATGTTCCCATACTGGCGGTTATAGACAATACGTCCGTTTTCCGTCTGCACGGGTTGTTCGGCGACCGGCTGAATTTGCGTCGGTTGCGTCGTCGGGCGCTGCACCGGTTGAATTTGTGGTGTCTGCGGAGCGGGCGTCGTCGTCCCCATTTTCGGTGGCGGCGTAATCAGCATGCCAGAACTGGTATTCGTCGGGGCATTACCATTGACTGAGCTTACCGGCGCAGGCGGATTCGATGAATTTGAACAACCCGCCAGCCATAGCGAAACCAGTGACAGTGCCGCAATGCGGCTAACGGTGAATTTTGGGCTTCCCGCGCTCATTTATCCCCCAGGAAAAATTGGTTAACAACCAGTGACGTATAATCGTGCAGACAGCAAATGGGCACTGGAAAATGTGACCACGATACGCTGACCAGTTCCAAAAACTCCAGGAAAATTCCAGGTATTCAGAACCGCTTCTTACGCGAGTTCCCCTTTAACCAGGGGAACAAAACGTACCGCCTCCACGGTGTCGATAATAAATTCGCCGCCCCGACGACGCACCCGTTTCAGAAACTGATGCTCGTCACCCACGGGCAAGACGAGAATGCCGCCTTCATCCAGTTGCGTCATTAACGCGGTTGGAATTTCCGGCGGAGCTGCCGTCACAATAATAGCGTCAAATGGCGCGCGTGCCTGCCAGCCTTGCCATCCATCACCGTGACGAGTTGAAACATTATGTAAATCGAGCTGCTTCAGGCGGCGACGCGCCTGCCATTGCAGACCTTTAATACGTTCGACTGAACAAACCTGCTGTACCAGGTGCGCCAGTATCGCCGTCTGATACCCGGAACCGGTGCCAATTTCCAGCACCCGCGACTGCGGGGTCAGTTCGAGCAGTTCGGTCATTCGCGCCACCATATACGGCTGCGAAATCGTCTGTCCCTGACCTATCGGCAACGCGATATTGTCCCAGGCCTTATGTTCAAACGCTTCATCGATAAATTTCTCACGCGGCACCGCGGCCAGGGCATTAAGCACCTGCTCATCGCGAATCCCCTGCGCGCGCAATTGATCAAGAAGCGCCTGTACGCGTCTGCTTACCATTGCGTGCCAACTCCCACGCTATCTAACCAGTCGGAAACCACATCATGCGCGCTGTGCGCGGTTAAATCTACATGCAACGGCGTAATGGACACGTAGCCTTCGTCCACTGCCGCAAAATCGGTATCAGGCCCGGCGTCGCATTTGTCGCCCGGTGGACCAATCCAGTACAGCGTGTTACCGCGCGGATCTTCCTGCGGGATCACTTTGTCCGCCGGATGGCGACTGCCGCAACGCGTCACACGGATGCCTTTGATCTGATCCAACGGTAAGTCGGGCACGTTGATATTGAGGATCCGCCCGGTGCGTAGCGGTTCCCGACACAGTGCGCGTAAGATCCGACAGGTGATGACCGCTGCGGTTTCATAATGCTGATGCCCGTCTAACGACACGGCGAGTGCCGGAAAGCCAAGATGGCGCCCTTCCATTGCCGCCGCGACGGTGCCGGAATAGATAACATCATCCCCCAGGTTGGGGCCGGCGTTAATTCCTGAGACCACAATGTCCGGACGCGGGCGCATGAGCGCATTGACACCCAGATAGACACAGTCGGTGGGCGTCCCCATCTGCACGGCGATGTCGCCGTTCTCAAAGGTAAACGTCCTGAGGGAGGATTCAAGCGTCAGCGAATTTGACGCACCACTGCGGTTCCGATCCGGGGCGACGACCTGTACGTCAGCAAACTCCCGCAGGGCTTTCGCCAGCGTTTGTATACCGGGCGCGTGGACCCCATCATCGTTACTCAGCAATATGCGCATAATCACCCATTGTGTTGATCAGTTCCCTCACAACGCTGGTGGCGAAGCTCCCCGCCGGCAGCCAAAAGCGTAACTCGACGGTGACGTCATCCCACCAGTTCCAGCTTAATTGCTGCGGATAGAGCAGCATCGCTCTTCGCGAGGCCTCGACTTTTTCACGCAACAGCAGTGACTGCAACGCCGTCTCTTCGGCAATCGCGGACTGTTCGAACGCCAGCGCATCCCGCTGGGTTCCCCACTCACCGCTGCCGGGGAGCGAAGCCGTCACCATCAGTTCTTTTTCATCGACGCGACGCTGTAATTCCACTAACTCTTCTTGTGTGGAGACAAACCAGCTTCCGCGCCCCGCTAATTGTAGCGCATCGCCGTCAACAACTTGATTAAAGTCTGTTTTTTTCAGACGTTGACTCACAATTTGATTAAACAACGCACTGCGGGCCGCCGACAACCAAAAACTGCGTTTATTGCGATCCCGAACCGGTGTATCACTTTGTGCCCAGCGCAGCGCGCCTTGTAGATTGCTGCCGCCAATGCCGAAACGCTGAGCACCGAAATAGTTCGGTACGCCACCGGTGCTTATCGCGTGCAGACGGGATTCTACCTCGTCACGATGACTGACTTCTCGCAGCACCAGCGTGAACGCATTGCCCTTCAGCGCGCCTAAACGTAACTTACGTTTGTGACGCGCATATTCCAGCACCTTGCAGCCTTCAAGCTGGAAGGCGCTCAGGTCAGGCATCTCCTTGCCTGGTACGCGTGCGCACAGCCACTGCTCAGTAACCGCATGCTTATCTTTTTGCCCGGCAAAGCTCACTTCACGGGCATGAATTTTCAGAAACTTCGCCAGCGCGTCAGCCACAAAACGGGTGTTACAGCCGTTTTTGAGAATACGCACCAGAATGTGTTCACCTTCACCATCCGGTTCGAAACCCAAATCTTCGACCACCACAAAATCTTCCGGACTGGCTTTCAGCAGCCCGAAGCCTTGCGGCTTACCGTAGAGATACGTGAGATTTTCAAACTCTGTCATTTCGCGGCCTTAATGAGTAACGCTACTGCTTCGCAGGCAATCCCTTCCCCACGCCCGGTAAAGCCGAGTTTTTCCGTGGTGGTGGCCTTCACGTTCACATCATCCATGTGACAACCGAGGTCTTCAGCAATAAATACACGCATTTGCGGGATATGCGGCAGCATCTTCGGCGCCTGAGCAATGATGGTCACATCGACATTACCCAGGACATACCCTTTGGCCTGGATCCGACGCCAGGCTTCACGCAACAGCTCACGGCTGTCTGCACCTTTAAACGCCGGATCGGTATCCGGGAACAGCTTGCCAATGTCACCCAGTGCCGCCGCGCCAAGCAGCGCATCGGTAAGCGCATGTAGCGCGACATCGCCATCAGAATGCGCCAGCAGCCCCTTTTCATACGGGATGCGTACGCCACCAATGATAATTGGACCTTCTCCGCCAAAGGCGTGTACGTCAAAACCGTGTCCGATTCGCATTATGCTTTCTCCTGTTATACACGCCATCCTTCAAGCTGCCTCTTTATTGGCTGCCTCGAGGCATCCCGAATGATGTTGTGTCTAAATTGTTCGGGTCAGGTAAAATTCAGCCAGCGCTAAATCTTCCGGACGGGTCACTTTGATGTTATCAGCCCGCCCTTCAACAAGCTGTGGATGGAAGCCACAGTATTCCAGCGCTGAAGCCTCATCGGTGATGGTCGCCCCTTCATTCAGCGCGCGCGTCAGGCAATCATGCAACAGCTCGCGAGGGAAAAATTGCGGCGTCAGCGCGTGCCATAAATCGTTGCGTTCAACGGTATGGGCGATCGCCGTTTTGCCCGGCTCCGCGCGCTTCATGGTATCTCGCACCGGTGCGGCAAGTATCCCGCCGGTGCGGCTGGTTTCGCTGAGCGCCAGCAGGCGTGCTAAATCATCCTGATGCAGACAGGGACGCGCCGCGTCATGCACCAGCACCCATTCGGCGTTTCCGGCGGCCTGCAATCCGGCCAGCACGGAGTCTGCACGTTCATTTCCCCCGTCCACGACGGTAATTTGCGGATGCTGCGCCAGTGGAAGTTGGGCAAAGCGGCGGTCGCCGGGGCTTATCGCGATGATCACGCGGGTCACGCGGGGATGCGCCAACAGCGCAAGGACCGAGTGTTCGAGAATAGTTTTATTGCCGATCGAGAGATATTGTTTCGGACATTCCGTTTGCATACGGCGACCAAATCCGGCCGCCGGCACCACGGCGCAAACATCCAAAAAAGTGGCTGCCATGTAATTTCCTGGGCTGGTTTAACGAGTATTTTGCCCCGCAGTTTGCGTGCGTTTAGACGCGTCGGGCACCAGACGATAAAACGTTTCGCCCGGCTTAGTCATGCTGAGTTCGTTGCGCGCGCGCTCCTCGATAGCCTCCTGACCGCCATTGAGATCGTCAATTTCGGCAAAGAGCTGATCGTTACGTGCTTTAAGTTTGGCGTTTGTCGCCTGCTGCGCCGCCACGTCATCATTGACGCGACTGTAATCATGTATGCCGTTCTTACCGAACCACAGCGAATACTGTAGCCAGACCAGTAGAGCCAGCAACAGCAGCGTTAGTTTACCCATCCTGCCCCCTGAAAAACGGCATCATCCTCCCATACTTCCACAAACGACACGACGTTTGCGGGCGGGAAAGCCGCAACAACGCGGGCAAATGTACCACAATTGCCCTTTATAACGTATACCCAGAACCCTGAGAACATCATCTCATGGTTAGTTACGGTTTGAATTATGGACAGCAGTCGCGCTTTAGCCCAGCAGCCACATAAAGAGTGTGCCAAACATCGCGCAAACGGTCAGCAGCGTTGCGACAATGCTATAGCGCAATTTCCCCTTAAGCAGGGAATGCAGCGCGATACCCACGACCACCGCAACGGGCATCAACGCCAGGAAGAAAGGCCAGGTGTAGATGAAGAAAAACAACGTGTTAGGACCATACACCAGAAAGGGGATCCCCAACGCCAGCAGCCATGACACGAAACCCACCACCGCGCCCGGCAGCGACCAGGTGGTTTCGTCATCAGTAGCAAACGCGTCTGTCGTTGTGAGTGTGATGTTCTGGCTATCGCGCATAGTGAATCCTGTAACCTTGGCTGACCGTACACACAGGTCAGGTGTCTCAGGATCTGATAATATCGCTCTGTCTGAGCAGGTCTAATAATTGGGCAACCAAATTTGTTACTAATTGTTCGCCATTGAGATGAACCTCTGGCGATTCAGGCGCTTCGTAAACGGAATCAATTCCGGTGAAGTTGCGCAACTCGCCGGCGCGCGCTTTTTTGTATAAGCCTTTTGGATCGCGGACTTCGCAAATTTCCAGCGGCGTATCCACGAACACTTCAATAAAGCGCCCCTCACCGACGCGTTCGCGCACCATTTTCCGCTCCGCCCGGTGCGGAGAAATAAACGCCGTCAGTACCACCAGCCCGGCATCCACCATCAGGTTTGCCACTTCGCCCACGCGACGGATGTTCTCTTTGCGATCGGCATCACTAAACCCCAGATCGCTGCACAAGCCGTGGCGAACGTTATCACCGTCCAGCAAATAGGTACTGACGCCCAGTTGATGCAGCGCCTCTTCCAGTGCCCCGGCGACGGTCGATTTCCCGGACCCGGACAGCCCGGTAAACCACAGCACAACACCACGATGACCGTGGTGCTGCTCGCGCTGTTGCGGCGTGACGGGATGAGCATGCCAGACGACGTTTTCGTCATGCAGCGCCATTATTTTCCTCCCAGCAGATCGCGAGCGCCCCAGTGCGGGAAGTGACGTCGTACCAGCGCATTCAGTTCCAGCTCAAAGGCGCTGAATTCTGACGGTGCGGCGGTCTCCTGCACAATCGGTTCGCGAACCATACCGGCTCCCACGGTGACGTTGCTCAGACGATCGATAAAGATCAGCCCGCCCGTCACCGGGTTTTGCTGATAGGTATCCAGCACCAGCGGCTCATCAAAGGTCAGATTCACCAGGCCAATGCCGTTCAGCGGCAGATTGTCCACCTCACGCTGCGTCAGATTGTTGATATCCACCTGATACTGAACATGGTCAACCCGAGCACGGGTCTTTTTACCGGCGATTTTGATTTCGTAACTCTGCCCTGGTGCCAGTGGCTGTTCCGCCATCCAGACCACGTCAACGGCGGCGCTCTGTACGGCAGGCAGGCTTTCATCCGCCGCCAGCAGCAGATCGCCACGGCTGATATCAATCTCGTCTTTCAGGACGAGGGTAATGGCTTCACCGGCAAAGGCGTCGTCCAGATCGCCATCAAAGGTGACAATCCGCGCCACGCTGGATTCCACGCCGGACGGCAGCACTTTCACGCGCTGTCCCACCTTCACGCAACCAGAGGCAAGAGTACCGGAATAGCCGCGGAAATCGAGGTTTGGACGGTTTACGTACTGCACCGGGAAGCGCATTGGCTGGCTATCGACCACGCGTTGGATCTCAACCGTCTCAAGCACTTCAAGCAAGGTCGGGCCGCTGTACCACGGCATGCTGACGCTCTGGGAGGCGACGTTGTCACCCTCCAGCGCGGAGAGCGGGACAAAGCGGATATCCAGATTCCCCGGCAACTGTTCGGCAAAGGTCAGATAATCTTCACGAATGCGCGCAAAAGTCTCTTCGCTGTAGTCGACCAGATCCATTTTGTTGATCGCCACCACCAGGTGTTTGATCCCCAGCAGTGTAGAAATAAAGCTGTGACGACGAGTCTGATCCAGCACGCCTTTACGGGCGTCGATCAGCAGGATCGCCAGATCGCAGGTTGACGCACCGGTCGCCATATTCCGGGTGTATTGCTCATGCCCAGGGGTATCGGCAATGATAAATTTGCGCTTCTCGGTGGAGAAATAGCGATACGCCACGTCAATGGTAATCCCCTGCTCACGCTCGGCCTGCAGGCCATCCACCAGCAGCGCCAGATCCAGCTTCTCGCCCTGCGTACCGTGACGTTTGCTGTCGTTATGCAACGATGACAGTTGATCTTCATAAATCTGCCGCGTGTCGTGCAACAGTCTACCGATCAGGGTGCTTTTGCCGTCATCCACGCTACCGCAGGTGAGAAAGCGCAGCAGACTTTTATGTTGTTGGGCAACCATCCAGGCTTCGACGCCGCCTTCATTAGCGATTTGTTGTGCAAGAGTGGTGTTCATGGCGGCTCCTTAGAAATACCCCTGACGTTTCTTCAGCTCCATAGAGCCCGCCTGGTCGCGGTCAATCACGCGGCCCTGACGTTCACTGGTGGTCGAGACCAGCATCTCTTCAATGATTTCCGGCAGCGTTTGCGCGTTTGACTCGACGGCGCCGGTCAGCGGCCAGCAGCCGAGGGTACGGAAACGCACCATCCGTTTTTTGATCATTTCGCCAGGCTGCAGGTCGATGCGATCGTCATCAATCATCATTAACATGCCGTCGCGCTCCAGCACCGGTCGCTCTGCCGCCAGATACAGCGGAACGATTTCGATATTTTCCAGCCAGATGTACTGCCAGATATCCTGTTCCGTCCAGTTAGACAGCGGAAAGACGCGGATACTTTCGCCTTTGTTAATCTGCCCGTTGTAGTTGTGCCACAGTTCAGGGCGCTGGTTTTTCGGGTCCCAACGGTGAAAGCGGTCGCGGAAGGAGTAAATACGCTCTTTCGCCCGCGACTTTTCTTCATCGCGGCGCGCACCGCCAAATGCGGCGTCAAAACCGTATTTGTTCAGCGCCTGCTTCAGCCCTTCGGTTTTCATAATGTCGGTGTGTTTGGCACTGCCGTGAACAAACGGGTTGATGCCCATCGCCACCCCTTCCGGGTTTTTATGTACCAGCAGCTCGCAGCCGTACGCTTTGGCGGTACGATCGCGGAATTCATACATCTCGCGGAACTTCCAGCCGGTATCGACATGCAGCAGCGGAAACGGCAACGATCCCGGGTAAAATGCCTTACGGGCAAGATGCAGCATGACGCTGGAATCTTTACCGATGGAGTACAGCATTACCGGGTTCGAGAATTCTGCTGCCACCTCGCGAATGATGTGGATGCTTTCGGCCTCCAGCTGTCGCAGGTGGGTGAGTCGTTTTTGGTCCATAACCGTTCCTTTACAATACCGCTAATGTCGAGCGCGTCAGATAACCCGACTATAGGGAGCGCAGGAGAACGAATGAAATTACGAATTGGAATGAGTAGTTCCTCAAAGGAATAACGATCTGGCAAAGCAAATATCAAAAAGTGCTTAACCCGCCGGAATTCGGGCATTTAAGAGCAAATGAAATTGTTTTAGCGAGGTCACAGTTTCATACTAAATGAGTTAAAATTTTTGCTTTGTATTCAGGGCTTCCCCCGCTGGCTATTAAGGACTCACTATGTTTTCCGCAACGCGCCGTCTTTCCGTCCTCCTGGCGCTCGGCGTATGCTTTATTGTCCCCGCTCAGGCGTCATCGCCAAAACCGGGCGAATTTGCGACAACGCAGACCCGTCATATTGCGACCGTTTTCCCGGGAAGGATGACCGGTTCTCCTGCAGAGATGTTGTCTGCCGACTATTTACGCCAGCAGTTTGAGCAAATGGGCTATCGCAGTGATATCCGCACGTTTAACAGTCGCTACATTTATACCGCCAAAAATAACCGCAAAAACTGGCATAACGTCACCGGCAGTACCGTTATTGCAGCCCATGAAGGCAAAGCCCCGCAGCAGATTATTATCATGGCGCATCTGGATACCTACGCGCCGCAAAGTGACGCCGACACCGACGCGAATCTTGGCGGGCTCACTCTGCAAGGGGTGGATGATAACGCAGCCGGTCTGGGCGTTATGCTTGAACTGGCAGAACGACTGAAAGATGTGCCGACGGAATACGGTATTCGTTTTATTGCCACCAGCGGCGAGGAAGAGGGAAAACTGGGGGCCGAAAACCTGCTGAAGCGCATGAGCACGGCAGAGAAGAAAAATACGCTACTGGTGATTAATCTCGATAATCTGATCGTCGGCGACAAACTGTATTTTAATAGCGGGCAAAGCACCCCAGAAGCCGTACGCAAATTAACCCGCGACCGGGCGTTGGCCATAGCGCGCAATCATGGAATTGCCGCCACCAGCAATCCAGGCCTGAATAAGGATTATCCAAAAGGCACAAGCTGCTGCAATGATGCAGAGGTCTTCGATAAAGCGGGAATATCGGTGCTTTCCGTTGAGGCGACTAACTGGAATCTTGGCAAGAAAGATGGTTACCAGCAGCGAGCCAAAACCGCCTCTTTCCCGGCGGGAAATAGCTGGCACGACGTACGTCTGGATAATCAACAGCACATTGATAAAGCCCTTCCCGGACGCATTGAGCATCGCAATCGCGACGTAATGCGCATTATGTTGCCGCTAGTGAAAGAATTAGCAAAAGCGAGTTAATTCTGTGGCCGGATAAAGCGACATTGCTATCCGGCAAAAGACGCGAAGAGTGACACTATTCTGAGCGTCGTTTTTTTTCAATTACGCTCTTTCTTATAATACGTTATTGAATGCCCATGGACTGCTTCATTTGCACCAGCGCGGCAGCGCCTTGTTTACAGCCTGCATCCTGATTTTCAGCCGGTAATTCTGCGAGTTGCTTTTTAGCCTCCTCCAGTTGAGGTTTCATCGCTTCCATCTGCTGTTTAGCCTGATCGCTGGTTTTTGAAGCCTGAACAATCAACGCATCAACATCATCAAAATATTGCTGACAGGTATCAGTAATTGCCGCAACAGAAGAGCCAGACACCAGCGTCAGCGCCGCAACGAAAATAACTTTTTTCATCTGTTTAATCCCTCAGTTTTAAATTGACGTCACTGCCTCCGGCAATAACGTCACCAAGGGTAAAACAAAGAAAGTTATAAAACAGCCCGAGAGAACATTTTCAGATTTTTATTTTAGGCTTTAGTTTATCCCCGCTGGTGCGGGGAACACTTCCGTCGACTCCATTTAATGCCGTAAATCCACGGTTATCCCCGCTGACGCGGGGAACACAACGGGAAGCCGATAAAGAGCAAATAAAAACACGGTTTATCCCCGCAAGTGCGGGGAACACATTTAAGGCAACGACACCCTGCTCCCGTTTTTCGGTTTATCCCCGCTGGCGCGGGGAACACGACCTGTTCCGACCGGGCCGCGTGCGGACACTCGGTTTATCCCCGCTGGCGCGGGGAACACCAAAATTGTCATTTTGTGCTCTTTTTGGGTGTCGGTTTATCCCCGCTGGCGCGGGGAACACAACAACGGCAGACCCAAAGCCAAATACGCAGTCGGTTTATCCCCGCTGGCGCGGGGAACACCCGACGTCCGCCGCTGACCCGCAAAGTTGTCACGGTTTATCCCCGCTGGCGCGGGGAACACGGTTCACACCGCGAACGTGGCCAGCTCAGTCCCGGTTTATCCCCGCTGGCGCGGGGAACACATTCATGTTAGCCAGTGCTGCACGGCCCTTTTCGGTTTATCCCCGCTGGCGCGGGGAACACCCGGAGACGGTCGGCGTTTTCAGGCGTCCCAGCGGTTTATCCCCGCTGGCGCGGGGAACACCTGATCACCGCTATCGGAATCGCTGCGGGCATCGGTTTATCCCCGCTGGCGCGGGGAACACTTTATCGTCATGTTTCGGCGAATCAGGCGACACGGTTTATCCCCGCTGGCGCGGGGAACACATCCCGCGTTCCGACAAGCCCAAGAAGTGCAGCGGTTTATCCCCGCTGGCGCGGGGAACACGCCCTGATCCGAACACACTGGCAACCCTTCGCCGGTTTATCCCCGCTGGCGCGGGGAACACTAAGCCTCCGCGTATTTTTCTTCTTTGGTAGCCGGTTTATCCCCGCTGGCGCGGGGAACACGAACTGCCCATATTTGTTGGTTCGGGTCAGACCGGTTTATCCCCGCTGGCGCGGGGAACACTCGTTCATCATTGTCCCTGCAGTATTCGCCAACGGTTTATCCCCGCTGGCGCGGGGAACACGTTTTCACACCATCCGGCGACGTGGTGATAACCGGTTTATCCCCGCTGGCGCGGGGAACACATTTCCACTATGTGGATAACTCAGTCCAAACCCGGTTTATCCCCGCTGGCGCGGGGAACACACTAAACATATATGACTGATTTTAAAAAATTTTATTCAATACCTACAATCTACCAACTTGAAAACAACAATTCCATAATGTTAAAGAACTCGTAATCTATTGAATTTAAACAGGAAGGAATGACACTAATCTCAACCCGTCTAAATCTACCGGAATACGTCGGTTTTCCCCCCATGTCTGGAACTCAAAACCCGACTCCGTATTGGTCGCCTACCCGTGGGTTCGCGAGTAACTGATGAAAGGCATGAATGGCGTCATCAACCGAGTTTCGAATCCAGGCAATACAGCGCCCCTCACTGACAGCCGTTTCAATGCGGGCAATACAGGCAAGCTCATCATGCAACCAGGCAATATTGACGCTGCGTTCGACCTCTTTACGCGTATTCACATGCTGCGAAATAACGTTATTACTCGCCACCTGGGTGAGCCACGGATAATCACCATAGCCCAATGCAGGCGCCTCTACGCGATGCCGGGTACCACGAGAAAAGGCGGCTACCAGTTTGTCGCGCTGTTGTTGTGATAGCGTCGCAGAAAGTAAGATTGTGGAATTACCATCACGCGCCTGCTTTTCTATCAGGCACTCCAGTATGCTCGACATATATGCATCGTAGGCATGAATTTCATCGGCGATCAGAACCTTATTTCCCAATCCCAGCATGCGTAAATTGTTATGCTTAAATGGCATGACGGACATCATTGCCTGATCCAACGTCCCTACGCCAACATCAGCTAATAACGCTTTTTTATTGCTATCGGCAAACCACGCCGCACATCCCTGGGCATAGGATTGCGTTTCATCCGGTTCCACTGAATCTGATAAATCGTCAGACCAGACAGACTGGTTAAAACCGTCCATTAATGCGCGGGCACTATGCGATAATACCAGGCTGGGGCGAGAATCCGTTTGATAAAGTGCTCGCCATGTTTTCACCATACGTTCGTACATCGCATTCGCCGTAGCCATTGTTGGCAAACCAAAATAAATGCCTTTCGCTTTCCCGCCAGCCATGAGTCGGTGTGCCAGAACTAATGCGGCTTCAGTCTTTCCCGCCCCCGTCACATCCTCGAGGATAAATAGCTGTGCTCCGTCTTGATCAATATCCAGGTCAATGGTTTTTTGTTGCAATGGGGTCGGTTGCTGAATAAAGGGAAACAGTCCCCTGAGTCCTGAAAAATGAGCAGCAACGGGTGAAGGTGGAAAAACAGAAATAGCCTTTTTCGCTTTACATTGTGCTGAATGCCAGTATTGCTCAATAGGCATTTTCTCAGCTACCCGCGAGAAATAGCGGGTGGAAGAGCCTGTCCAGTCGGCAAGGACAACTGCGGCTGAAATAAACCATGAGAGTTGGTTAAATATTTCAATACCGTCATCATCATCCCAGCATTCGGGGACCTCTATCAGCGGGAATAATGATTTAACGGCCAGAAGAAACTCACGTGCAGACTCTTTATCTTGCTGGCGAAAATTATTCAGCTCCTGAACAGCAACAGGTGGGCGGCCATGATGCCCTGTCGTTAATGGCATCCATAACGCAACAGCGCGTTTAAGCTTGCGAGCAGGCAGTTCAGAGAATGGGAGCAACTCCGGACAGTCGCTTAAATAATGCGTCCATAACCAGAAACCGAGGGTGGCATGCGGGACTTTTTCATAAGCGCATGACTGTTTTTCTGACGAGTTCAACTCATCATGCTGGTATAATTGTTGAAATGAATCGGCAAATTTACCGATATCGTGCCAGCATAAAATCCAGGCAAAAAACTGTGCTGCCTTTTCTGTATTCGGTAAACCTAATTTCTGAAGATAGGTATCAATTGAATATATATTATATATCACCATCCAATAACCGACGGCGGCAACATCTAAAGAATGCCAGCAAAGCAAGTGATAATCATCGCCGCCATATTGATCCCCCTTATTGGTTTTACCCCAATAATTAAATATCGCCACAGATACCCCACTAAGAATGTGAAGGCGCTAATCATCCTCTCCGTAACGAGCAATATTATTGACACACCTCACAAATAGCGCACCTGATATATTTATACACAATTATCAGATGTTATTGCCAAATAAAAACAAAAATACATTATCTAAATAACAAATGAAATTTCCACCAGGGTATCATTAAATAACTTTCGTCCAGGTAAAAAAAAGCCCCCTGTCGTTAAATTAACAGGAGGCATTTAAGTCAGGCTGTGTTTACTCACCCTTCATGCAAACCGCATTCGCGTTTCAGACCAAAAAAGCGGGTTTCTTCTTCTGCCATGCCGGGTTCCCATTTACGCGTGGTGTGTGTATCGCCCACGGAAAGATAGCCCTGATCCCACAGCGGGTGATATTTCAGCCCGTGCTTTTGCAGGTACTGATAAACCGTACGATTATCCCAGTCGATAATCGGCAGCACTTTAAAGACCCCTCGCTGGATAGCCAGCACGGGCAGATGCGCACGGCTTCCGGACTGTTCGCGTCGCAGTCCCGCAAACCAGGTTTGCGCATTCAGTTCCTGCAACGCCCGGTTCATCGGTTCGACTTTGTTGATCTCATTGTATTTCTCAATACCTTCAACGCCCTGCTCCCACAGCTTACCGTAGCGCGCTTCCTGCCAGGCGGCGCTCTCACTCGCACGGTAGACCTTCAGGTTCAGCCCGAGTTTGTCCGTTAACTCATCAATAAACTGGTAAGTTTCCGGGAACAGATAGCCGGTATCGGTCAGGATCACCGGGATATCCGGGCGGATCTGATTGACCAGATGCAGGCTGACCGCCGCCTGAATCCCGAAGCTTGATGAGAGGACATATTCGCCAGGCAAATTCTCCAGCGCCCACGCCACACGCCCCTCGGCGTCACGTTTTTCCAGTTGGCTGTTGATTTCAGCCAGCGCCATCACACGCTCTACCTTTGGCAGGGCGTTGAGGGCGTGTAGATCGAGTCTGGACATAAGAACCTCGTTTGCCTGTTTTGCCGGGCGGCACTGCGTTTACCCGGCCTACAAAACCCGCAAGCCCGGTAAGCGAAGCGCCACCGGGCAAAGGATGGGTTATTCCCAGAAATCCCGGGCGGGATCGAGCACCGGGCGAATAATGCCCGCACGCACCGTAAAGTCACCGAAGCCTTCACCCGCTTCGCGCTCTTTCACCCAGCGCCCAATCAGTTCATCCAGCGAGTCGAGAATTTCCGGCTCGGTGATATTCTCTTTGAACATCCGCGGGATACGCGTCCCCATTCGGTTACCGCCGAGATGCAGGTTATAACGACCTGGCGCTTTCCCCACCAGCCCCACTTCTGCCAGCATCGCACGACCGCAACCGTTCGGGCAGCCTGTCACACGCATCACGATATGCTCGTCACTGACGTGATGTTTCGCCATCAGACCATCAATCTTATCGATAAACGTCGGCAGGAAGCGCTCAGCCTCCGCCATCGCCAGCGGACAGGTCGGGAACGACACGCAGGCCATGGAGTTTTCACGCTGCGGCGTCACCGTATTCATCAGACCGCTTTCTTGCGCGATCTTCTCAATCTTCGCTTTCTGGCTTTCCGGTACGCCAGCGATGATCAGATTCTGATTCGCGGTAATACGGAACTCGCCTTTATGGATTTTCGAAATTTCCAGCAGGCCCGTTTTCAGCGGACGTCCCGGATAGTCGAGGATTCGGCCGTTTTCGATAAACAGCGTCAGGTGCCATTTATTGTCGATGCCTTTCACCCAACCAATGCGATCGCCGCGACCGGTGAATTCATACGGACGAATCGGCTCAAATTTGATGCCTGCACGACGTTCCACTTCCGCTTTAAACGTCTCAACCCCCACGCGTTCCAGCGTGTATTTGGTTTTCGCATTCTTACGATCGGTACGGTTGCCCCAATCGCGCTGGGTGGTGACCACCGCTTCCGCCACGGCCAGCGTATGCTCCAGCGGCAGATAGCCAAATTCGCTCGCCGTACGGGCGTAGGTTTTCTTGTTACCGTGCTCGATAGAAAGACCGCCACCCACCAGCAGGTTAAAGCCCACCAGCTTGCCGTTTTCCGCCACCGCGACAAAGTTCATGTCGTTGGCGTGCAAATCGATGTCGTTCTGCGGCGGGATCACGACCGTGGTTTTAAACTTACGCGGCAGATAGGTCTGACCGAGGATCGGCTCTTCATCCGTCGTCGCGACTTTTTCCTGATCGAGCCAAATTTCAGCATACGCGCGGGTGCGCGGCAGCAGATGCTCGGAGATCTTTTTCGCCCACTCGTAAGCTTCGGCGTGCAGCTCAGACTCGTACGGGTTCGAAGTACACAGCACGTTACGGTTCATGTCATTGGCGGTTGCCAGCGCGTCCAGCCCTACGGAGTGCAGCATCTGGTGTACCGGCTTCACGTTCTTCTTCAGAATCCCATGAAACTGGAACGTCTGACGGTTGGTCAGGCGAATGCTGCCGTAAATAGTGTTGTCATGGGCAAACTTATCAATCGCCTGCCACTGTTTGGTGGTGATGACGCCACCCGGCAGACGGCAGCGAAGCAACATCGCATGACGCGGCTCCAGCTTTTGTTCTGCACGCTCGGCGCGGATATCGCGGTCATCCTGCTGGTACATTCCGTGAAAACGGATCAGCAGGAAGTTATCACCTTTAAAACCACCGGTGAGACCGTCATTTAAATCTTCAGCAATGGTGCCGCGCAAATAGTTGCTTTCCAGCTTCATGCGCTCGGCGTCTGCCAGTTTACCTTCGACCACCAGGGGCCCTGGATGTTTTTCGCTCATTAGTAGACATCTCGCTGATAACGGCGCTCAACGCGCAGCTCACTTAAAAATTCATCCGCTGATTCCGCGTCCATCGCGCCGAATTCAGCAATCACTTCCAGTAATGCCTGCTCAACGTCTTTCGCCATGCGATTGGCGTCGCCGCAGACATAAATGTGCGCACCGTCATTAATCCAGCGCCACAGTTCTGCGCCCTGTTCGCGCAGTTTGTCTTGTACGTAGACTTTTTCTTTTTGATCTCGTGACCAGGCGAGATCGATACGGCTCAGTACGCCTTCTTTGACGTAACGCTGCCATTCCACCTGGTAGAGGAAATCTTCGGTAAAGTGGGGATTGCCAAAAAACAGCCAGTTTTTACCGGACGCTTCGTCGGCGGCACGCTGCTGCATGAAAGCGCGGAACGGCGCGATGCCCGTCCCCGGACCAATCATGATTACCGGGGTTTCAGGATTTGTCGGCAGGCGGAAGTTATCGTTATGTTCGATGAACACACGCACTTCGCCATCTTCTTCGACACGATCGGCGAGGAAGCTGGATGCGCCACCGGCACGCGCGCGGCCTTCCACTTCATAACGCACCGCGCCCACGGTGATGTGCACTTCACTTTCCACTTCCGCCTGAGAAGACGCAATGGAGTACAGACGCGGCGTCAACGGACGCAGCAGGTCGACCAACGCTTGAGCATCCAACTGCGCGGGCGAGAAGCGCAGCATATCGACGACAGGCGTCGTGGTGGCGTAATGCTGCAACTGCGCCTTATCGCCGACCAGCGGCAACAACGATTCACTGCGCGTTAAGGTGGCATAGTTTTCGACAATGTTGGCAGTATTGACGGTCAGTTCGACATGCCACTGTAGCGCTTCAGACAGCGGGAGAGACTGGCCATTGACCGTAACCGGCTCATCACCTTTCAGCCAGACCAGTTCTACTATTTCTTTTACCAGCGCCGGATCGTTTTGATACCAGACACCCAGCGCATCGCCTGGCTGGTAGCGCAGACCCGAATCACCGAGATCAATTTCGATATGGCGAACATCTTTCTCTGAATCACGTCCGGTGATTTTTTGATTCACGGACAACGTCGCGCTCAGTGGTGCTTCTTTGGTATACGGACTGGAGTGGATCTCATTTACTGCACCGCTGGCAACCGGCTGAGCCTGTGTCGCAACCGGCGCACGTGATTTCAACACCTCAACCACACGGGCACGCCACTCGGCGGCGGCGGTCTGGTATTCCACATCAGCGTCAACACGATCCAACAGGCGCTCACCGCCGAGTTCGGCCAGCTTGCTGTCAAAATCTTTGCCTGACTGACAGAAAAATTCGTATGACGTGTCACCCAGACCAAAAATGGCAAATGCGGTGTTGTCGAGCTTCGGTGCTTTTTTAGAGAACAGGAACTTATGCAACGCGACCGCTTCTTCCGGGGGCTCGCCTTCTCCCTGTGTGGACGTGACGACAACCAGCAGCTTTTCATTGGCAATTTGTTTGAATTTGTAGTCGCCTGCATTAACCAGCGTGACACTGAGTTTTGCTGCCAACAGGTCGTCACGCAGCGCTTCCGCCACACGACGCGCGTTGCCCGTTTGGGATGCGGAGATCAGCGTGATGCCCGGCATTTCCGCCACGGGAGCGGGTGCTGCAACGGCTGCGCCGGGTTGGTGATTCAGCGTACCCCAGAAATAGCCTGAAACCCATGCAAGCTGCGTGGGCGTAAGATCGGTGGTGGCCGCCTGGAGGCGAGCCAGTTGCTCCGGGTTCAGCGGAAGCAAAGCGGAAGGTGGGGCCTGTGTCGTCATGCGTCGTTATGTTCCAGTAAGCAAAGCGGATTTAAGCAATAAAACCCAAACTGAAGATAAGGGTAACGGCGGTGATAGTAACAATTAAAGAAGGGATGGAAATAACAAATAACCAAATGGACTAACCTGTTTTAGTTATCGTTATTAGCGACAAAAGCGATTAACTAACCACATGATATACCAGTGATTATTTAATATTAGTCAGCTAAATATGACATTCTGATGCGTAGCGCCCTTTTAACTAATGATAAAAAATGTACTTTACGGTACCCTACGGCGTTTTTTTGCATTCTTGAGAGTAAATAATGTCCACCACCTTGTTTAAAGATTTCACCTTCGAAGCCGCTCACCGTCTGCCCCACGTACCAGAAGGGCATAAATGTGGCCGCCTGCATGGTCACTCATTTATGGTGCGTCTTGAAATTACCGGTGAAGTCTGCCCGCATACCGGTTGGATCATGGATTTTGCCGAGTTAAAGGCCGCATTTAAGCCGACTTATGACAGGCTCGATCATTACTACCTGAACGATATTCCCGGTCTGGAAAACCCGACCAGCGAAGTGTTGGCGAAATGGATTTGGGATCAGGTCAAACCGGCAGTCCCTCTGCTGAGCGCAGTAATGGTGAAAGAGACCTGTACTGCGGGCTGTGTCTATCGCGGCGAGTAAGTATTTTGTCTTGCCGGATAGCGACGTAAAGCGTCTTATCCGGCTAACAGAAAAGCCCGGTAAGCTAACGCACCGGGCTTTTTATCAGGCAATATTCAGATACTTGTGCGTCTGCATCGACAGGCGCCAGTTGCGCGCAATACAGGTTTCAATGCACAGGCGTGTGGCATCCTCTTTCTGGCTGATAGGTTGCAACGCAATCACCCGCGGCTTGTCATCGCTCAGCGTAGCGAGCAGTTCGTCCAGCGCTTCAATATCACGCACGCGCCCAACCGGGTGTTTGATCTCATTTGCGCGTTCCAGCGCCTGTGACAGAACGTCATAACCACCACGCATGTTCACCTTCGGAGAAACGGTCACCCAGGTATTGGATGTGCAGCGCACTTCGTGCGTACCGCTGGTCTCTATCTGGCAGCTAAAGCCATTCTTTTCCAGCAGATCGGTAAGCGGCATCAGGTCATGGATGCACGGTTCGCCGCCGGTAATCACCACATGACGCGCGGTGTAGCCCTGTCGGCCAATCACCGCCAGCAGATCCTCACTGCTTGCCGCGCCCCATTTATCGCTCTCTTTGGTTTTCGCCAGGATGCTGTACAGGGAGACTTCCCGATCCTCAAGCTTATCCCAGGTGTGTTTGGTATCGCACCAGGCACAGCCAACCGGGCATCCCTGTAAACGAATAAAAATGGCGGGGACGCCGGTAAAGTAACCCTCACCTTGCAGGGTCTGGAACATCTCGTTAATCGGGTACTGCATAGCGTTCTCAATATGGGGATAAACGATAATTATCGCAGATCCCCGCCAAAGTATCATGCCCCATCGGTGCTTTACGAGGCGATCGCTGCGATAAAGCGTGCCGTGATCTGCTGCGGACGCGTGATTGCCCCGCCAACCACCACGGTGTGAGCGCCTAATGCCAGGCAACGTGCGGCGAGTTCCGGGGTATCGACATTCCCTTCCGCCACGACCGGAACGCTGACCGCTGCCAACACCTCACGCAAGAACCCACAGTCATTTTCCGCCAGCACATGCCCGGCAGTTTCTGCGGTATAGCCATAGAGCGTGGTTCCCACACAGTCAAAACCCAAACGCTCGGCTGTCACCGCCTCGTCTATGGTTGCTATATCCGCCATCAGTAGTACGGACGGGTAACGAGCGCGGATCTGCGTGACCAACTCTTCCAGCGTCTGCCCACCGGGGCGCGGGCGCGCAGTGGCATCCAGAGCAATTATTTCCGGCTCAACGGTCATCAATTCATCCACTTCCTGGAGAGTGGCCGTGATAAACACCTCACTGCCAGGGTAATCGCGTTTGATAATCCCAATCACCGGCAGGGAGACCATCTCTTTGATCGCACGAATGTCCACCACGCTGTTCGCACGGATACCTACCGCACCGCCTTGTGCCGCCGCCAGCGCCATACGTGACATAATAAACGGACTGTGTAGAGGCTCATTTTCCAACGCCTGACAGGAGACGATTAATTTACCTTTCAGGGAATCCAGTACTGTTTTCATTACGATAAAATCTCTTCGACTTCATTTTTAATAATGGTGACGTGCGGGCCATAAATCACCTGAACGCCGTTGCCGCGAATAATCACGCCACGCGCTCCGGTCGCTTTCAGCGCCGCTTCATCTACCTTGCTGCTTTCTTTCACCGTCACGCGCAAGCGCGTGGCGCAACAGTCCACCTCTTCCAGATTCTCTTTGCCTCCCAGCCCAGCGATGACTGCCGCTGCGCGTTCACTTTGAGGCAGGCCGGATTCAATCGGGGTTACGTTCTCACGACCCGGCGTCAGCCAGCCAAAGCGGTTAATCAAATAGCGGAAGGTGAAGTAGTAAAGGAAGAACCACGGTATTCCCACCATGGGGACGTACATCCAGTTGGTTTTAGCTTCCCCCTGCAACACGCCGAAGAGGAGGAAATCGATAAGCCCACCCGAAAAGGTTTGCCCAATCGTGATATGTAAAATATGGGCGATCATAAACGCCAGACCATCGAAGAAGGCGTGAATGACGTATAACACGGGTGCGACAAACAGGAAGGAGAACTCAATAGGCTCAGTGATTCCCGTCAGGAAAGAGGTCAGCGCCGCCGACAGCAGCAGACCGGCGACAACCTTTCTATTCTCCGGTTTTGCGGTGTGGTACATCGCCAGACATGCGCCAAGCAGACCAAACATCATGGTGATAAAGCGCCCGGACATAAAGCGCGCGGTACCTGCATAGAACTGCTGCGTATTCGGATCGGCAAGTTGGGCAAAGAAAATTCGCTGCGTACCTTCAACCAACTGGCCGTTGACGATTTCGCTGCCGCCCAGCGCCGTCGTCCAGAACGGCAAATAAAAGATATGATGTAAACCCAGTGGACCAAGCATACGCAGGATGAAACCGTACAACAGCGTCCCCAGATAGCCCGTCGCATCCACCAGACCGCCCAGTCCAAAAATGAGTTTCTGGAAATGCGACCACACCACCGTCATAACCGCACCCACTCCAATCGCGGCGAGGGAGCTAATAATCGGTACAAAACGCGAACCGCTAAAAAAACCGAGAAACTGTGGTAGTGAGACTTTATTGAAACGGCTATGCAACGCGCAGGTGACAAGACCAATCACCACCCCACCAAACACGCCCGTTTCCAGCGTCTGAATACCAAGCGTCATCCCCTGGCCAACTGCACCGGGGTTTTCTTGCGCCAGCGTTCCGTTGAGCGTTAACAAGGCGTTGATGGTGGCGTTCATCACCAGAAATGCCAGCAATGCCGCAAGCCCGGCAGTGCCTTTATCCGTTTTCGCCAGCCCCACAGCAACACCGACCGCAAAGAGTACCGACAGGTTGGCAAACACAATGGAACCTGCGCTGGTCATGATCGTGAAGATTGCCTGCAACCAGTCGACATCTAAAAACGGATAAGCCGTCAATGTGTTTGGATTTGACAACGCGCCGCCAATCCCTAACAACAGTCCTGCTGCGGGCAATACCGCAATCGGCAGCATGAAGGATTTGCCGAACCGCTGCGCTTTTTCAAACCATCCCCCCGATGAGGCGCCGCTAAACATTTGCATCATTTTTTCATCTCCTCGATTATTGATGAAAATTTTTACCATATTAATTTTTATAAATGAAAATTATCATCACAATCCAGGAAGCCGATCATACTTTTTTAAAATGTCTGGCATCTCTCCCCTGCTTTCCGCCACACTATCAACAGATAAACGCATTAAGGATTTTGCATGTCAGAAAATGAAAACCTGCTGCTGAGATTGCGCCAGAGCGTTGCTGGATATAGCCGAACACAACAGAAGCTAGGTGAGTTTGTACTTAGCGATCCGGCAAAAGTTGTCTACCTGACGATTACCGAACTGGCGCGTGAAAGCGGCACCAGCGAAGCTAGCGTCACACGTCTGTGCCGAACGCTGGGGTGTAAGGGGTATAACGAATTCAAAATGGCGCTGGCACTCGATCTCCGACAAGGACAGCCTGTAGAGCACAGCGGTGATGAGATTGACAATGTGGTCAATGAATCCGTGCAAGCGCTGCAGGACACAGCAAAATTACTCGACAGGACCTTACTGGAAGCAGCCGCGCTTGCACTGCATCAGGCTCAGTCGGTGCAGATTTATGGCGTAGCGGCCAGCGCCATTCTGGGGGAGTATTTACATTACAAACTCCTGCGACTGGGGAAACCCGCACAATTGTTCAGCGACATGCATCGTGCTGCTATGAACGCCACAACGCTTAGTAAAAATACGCTCGTGGTGGCGATTTCCAGTTCAGGCTCCACGCGCGATCTGCTGCATGTCGTAAAACTAGCGCGTAAGCGAGGTGTGCGCGTACTGGCGCTGAGTAATACGCCGCGCAGTCCATTAGCGTCGCTGAGTGATATTCAACTGGTCGCGGCCAAACCAGAAGGTCCGTTGAGTGCCGGCGCACTGAACGCCAAGGTGGGAGTGATGCTGTTGATAGAACTGCTCACTACATCGCTGATTGCGTTAGATGAAAAGTACAGCGATGTGAGCCAGCAAACTGCCAGCGCGACCCTACCGCTACTGCTTTAAAGGCATAAAAAAACCCGCCGAAGCGGGTTTTTCAGAGTCTAAAGCGACAGTAATAAATTACTGACCTTTGATCTCTTTACGACCGTTGTACGGTGCTTTTTCACCCAGCGCTTCTTCGATACGAATCAGCTGGTTGTATTTAGCAACGCGGTCAGAACGGCTCATAGAACCAGTTTTGATCTGGCCTGCAGCGGTACCAACAGCCAGGTCAGCGATGGTAGCGTCTTCAGTTTCACCAGAACGGTGAGAGATCACAGCCGTGTAGCCAGCGTCTTTTGCCATCTTGATTGCAGCCAGCGTTTCGGTCAGAGAACCGATCTGGTTGAATTTGATCAGGATGGAGTTAACGATGCCTTTCTCGATACCTTCTTTCAGGATCTTGGTGTTGGTTACGAACAGATCGTCACCAACCAGCTGGATTTTGTCGCCCAGTACTTTGGTCTGGTATGCGAAACCATCCCAGTCAGACTCGTCCAGACCGTCTTCGATAGAAACGATCGGGTACTGTTTGGTCAGGTCTTCCAGGAAGTGAGTGAATTCTTCAGAGGTGAACGCTTTGTTGCCTTCGCCAGCCAGAACGTATTTACCGTCTTTGTAGAATTCAGATGCAGCACAGTCCATCGCCAGAGTGATGTCTTTGCCCAGCTCGTAGCCTGCAGCTTTAACCGCTTCAGCAATGACAGCCAGCGCTTCAGCGTTGGAACCCAGGTTCGGCGCATAGCCACCTTCGTCACCCACAGCGGTGTTCATGCCTTTCGCTTTCAGCACTTTAGCCAGGTTGTGGAACACTTCAGAACCCATACGTACGGCTTCTTTCAGGGATTTCGCGCCAACCGGCTGAATCATGAATTCCTGGATGTCGACGTTGTTGTCAGCGTGCTCACCACCGTTGATGATGTTCATCATCGGAACCGGCATGGAGTATTTGCCCGGAGTACCGTTCAGCTCAGCGATGTGCTCGTACAGCGGCATGCCTTTAGCGGCTGCTGCTGCTTTGGCGTTAGCCAGAGACACCGCCAGGATGGCGTTTGCACCGAAGTTGGATTTGTTTTCAGTACCGTCCAGATCGATCATGATCTTGTCGATGCCAGCCTGATCTTTGGCATCTTTGCCAAGGATAGCCTGAGCGATCGGGCCGTTAACCGCGCCAACAGCTTTCAGTACGCCTTTACCCATGAAGCGGGATTTGTCGCCATCGCGCAGTTCCAGCGCTTCGCGGGAACCCGTAGAAGCACCTGACGGAGCTGCTGCCATACCAACGAAACCACCTTCCAGGTGTACTTCGGCTTCAACAGTCGGGTTACCACGGGAGTCGATGATTTCACGACCGATGACTTTAACGATTTTGGACATTAGGTTTTCCTCAGTACAAGTTAAACTAAAACTCCAGACAAACAACGCGTACCTTTGGTACGCGTTGCCGTTCTAACTTTTTTACTTCTTACTTCGCCTGACGCTTCTGATGCTCGCTGGCGGCTTTCACAAAGCCAGCAAACAGCGGATGTCCATCACGTGGCGTGGAAGTAAATTCCGGATGGAACTGACAGGCCACGAACCACGGATGATTCGGTACCTCAATGATCTCGACCAACTGATCATCACCGGAACGGCCTGCAACGCGCAGACCCGCAGCTTCAATCTGTTTCAACAGCATATTGTTGACTTCGTAACGATGGCGATGACGCTCAACAATGGTCGGCGTACCGTACAACTGACGGACCAGACTATCGTCGCCAAGCTGACACTGCTGCGCGCCAAGACGCATGGTGCCACCCAGATCGCTCTTCTCGGTACGGACTTCAACGTTACCGTCTTCGTCACGCCATTCAGTAATCAGCGCCACAACCGGGTACTTACAGTCTGGCACAAATTCCGTCGAGTTGGCGTTGTCCATACCGGCGACATTACGCGCAAACTCAATCAACGCAACCTGCATACCCAGGCAAATGCCCAGATAAGGAATATTGTTCTCACGCGCATAGCGTGCAGTGGCGATCTTCCCTTCCACACCACGGTAGCCGAAGCCGCCAGGGATCAAGATAGCGTCCAAATCTTTCAGGATTTCAACACCGCGCGTTTCAACATCCTGCGAATCAATCAGCTTGATGTTGACGGTCACGCGATTTTTCAGACCGCCATGTTTCAGCGCTTCAATCACGGATTTATAGGCATCCGGCAGTTCAATGTACTTACCGACCATCCCAATCGTAACTTCACCTGCCGGGTTCGCTTCTTCGTAAATAACCTGTTCCCATTCGGCAAGGTTAGCTTCCGGACACTCTATGCTGAATCGTTTACAAATATAATCGTCCAGGCCCTGCGATTTCAACATGCCTGGAATTTTATAGATGGAATCGACATCTTTCAGAGAAATCACCGCTTTTTCCGGAACGTTACAGAACAATGCAATTTTCGCACGTTCGTTAGCCGGGACAGCGCGGTCAGAGCGGCAGATCAGGATATCAGGCTGGATACCGATAGAGAGCAGCTCTTTTACAGAGTGCTGCGTCGGTTTTGTTTTCACTTCACCTGCCGCTGCCATGTACGGAACCAGCGTCAGGTGCATAAACAAGGTGTGTTCACGACCAATTTCTACGGCCATCTGCCGAATCGCTTCAAGGAACGGCAGAGATTCGATATCACCGACGGTACCGCCGATTTCGACCAGGACAACGTCATGGCCTTCGCCGCCTTCCAGCACGCGTTCTTTGATGGCATTGGTGATGTGCGGAATAACCTGTACAGTCGCGCCCAGATAGTCACCACGACGTTCTTTACGCAGAACGTCAGAGTAGATACGACCTGTAGTGAAGTTGTTGCGGCGACTCATTTTGGTGCGAATGAAGCGCTCGTAATGACCCAGGTCCAGGTCGGTTTCAGCGCCGTCTTCAGTAACGAACACTTCCCCGTGTTGGATTGGGCTCATGGTACCCGGATCGACGTTGATATACGGATCCAGCTTCATGATGGTCACGTTGAGGCCACGGGCTTCAAGAATGGCTGCGAGGGAGGCTGCGGCAATGCCTTTCCCCAGAGAGGATACGACCCCGCCGGTCACAAAAATATAGTTCGTTGTCATGCTGAACCTGAGAAGTTAGGGTGAAACGATGGAATAACCAGGACGGGAAAGTAGTATACCCGAACATGACGTACGCCACAAACTTTCATTATCCCCTCTCCTTCGTTCTCCAAGCCGCACCGGTGTTGGCTTCCTTCACTCACCCCCAGTCACATAGCATTTCTCTGTTCCTGGGGATTCTTTCAGTCGCCGCCTTGTTGCGACTCGAATAACTCGAAGAGGCAGTATACACGGTGTTTCATCGACATAACGGGAAGAGAAAATAGCCTCTTTGAGGTAAATGTTTTTGACGCAAATCAAGCGCTTGTTATTTAAAAAATCACACAAAACGCGCTTGACCGCTCAAACTCCTTAGAGATCAATTTCCTGGCGTTTTACCTGCTGCCAGACTTCTTCCATCGTTTCCAAATCAACGCCGGTCATTTCCAGACCCCGCGCCGCCACAATCCGTTCGACTTCACGAAAACGCCGCTCGAACTTTTCGTTGGCTTTTTGCAGCGCGGTCTCCGCTTTGGTGCCTAAATGACGGGCCATATTGACGGTGGCAAACAGCAAATCGCCCATTTCCTCTTCCAGTTTAGCCTGGTCGACAACGGCCTGCCGGGCCTCGTGCATGACCTCGTCGATCTCTTCGTACACCTTATCGACCACCGGTCCCAGCGTCGTCCAGTCAAAACCGACATTCGAACAGCGCTTCTGGATTTTCTGCGCCCGCATTAACGCCGGTAAACTGCGCGGAATATCATCGAGGGCAGAATGCTGCGCTTTTTGCGCCCGTTCGCCTGTTTTGATTTGTTCCCAGCGGGCCAACACCTCGCTGCTATCGCGGGCCTGGGCATCAGCAAAAACGTGCGGGTGGCGGCGTTCCAGTTTGTCACTGATAGCGGCACAAATATCATTGAAATCAAAGCGCCCTTCTTCCTGGGCTATCTGCGCGTAAAACACCACCTGAAACAGCAGATCGCCCAGTTCACCGCGCAGGTCGTCAAAATCCTCACGGGAAATCGCGTCGAGCACTTCGTAGGTTTCTTCAAGGGTGTAAGGGGCAAGCGTGGCGAAAGTCTGTTCGTTATCCCACGGACAGCCGGTTTCCGGGTCGCGCAGGCGTTGCATGATGCCAAGCAGGCGGTCAATTTGAGTCATTGGAACATCCTGAAAACACAGGCCCGATAAGCGAAGCGCCACCGGGCCTGGAAAGTAAAATTAATTGCCGTGCAAACGACGCGCGTCAATCACATCGGGTACCTGATTCAGCTTGCTGAGCACGCGTCCCAGCACCTGCAGGTTGTAGATTTCAATCGTCATGTCGATGGTGGCAAGCTGCTGTTTGGTATCGCTACGACTGGCAACGCCGAGCACATTGACCTTCTCGTTTGCCAGAATCGTCGTGATGTCACGCAGTAAACCGCTGCGATCGTTGGCCTGTACGCGCACCACCAGCGAGTATCCCGCCGAATAGCTTTCACCCCAGACGGCGTCCACAAGGCGTTCCGGCGCATGCGCACGCAGTTCGACCAGTTGCTCGCAGTCCGCCCGATGGACGGAGATCCCGCGTCCCTGGGTGATAAACCCGACAATCTCATCGCCCGGGATCGGCTGGCAGCAGCGGGCAATGTGATGCATCAGGTTGCCGACCCCTTCCACAACGACACGACCATCGTCTTTACGCCGGTTCTGTGGGGTATGCGTTTTCTGCTGAAGCTGTTTCAGCGCGGCGGCATCTTCTTCGGCGGCGCTCGGTTTGTTGAACTGTGATTGCAGGAAGTTCACCATCTGATTCAGACGGATATCGCCCCCGCCAATCGCCGCCAGCAGTTCCTCCAACTCGTTGAAGTTGTAGCGCGGCAGCAGATGCTTTTCCGCTTCTTTCAGGCTGATCCCTAAATGCGACAGCTCGTCATCCAGGATCTGCCGTCCGGCAAGGATGTTCTTGTCCCGATCCTGTTTGCGGAACCAGGCGTGGATTTTCGAGCGCCCACGGCTGGTCGTCACATAGCCCAGGTTCGGATTCAGCCAGTCACGGCTCGGGTTCGGCTGTTTCTGGGTGATGATTTCGATCTGATCGCCCATCTGCAACTGATAGGTAAACGGCACGATGCGCCCACCGATTTTCGCCCCAATACAACGGTGCCCCACATCACTGTGAATGTGATACGCAAAGTCGAGCGGCGTGGAACCGGCAGGCAGATCCACCACATCGCCTTTCGGCGTAAAAACGTAGACCCGGTCGTCAAAGACCTGGCTGCGCACTTCGTCGAGCATCTCGCCAGAGTCCGCCATCTCTTCCTGCCAGGCGATCAGCTTACGCAGCCAGGCAATGCGGTCCTCATGACCTGAACGCGCCCCACCTGCGGCTGCACCTTCTTTGTATTTCCAGTGCGCGGCAACGCCCAGTTCGGCGTCCTCGTGCATCTGTTTGGTGCGAATCTGGATCTCAACCGTTTTGCCGCCCGGCCCCAACACCACGGTGTGAATCGACTGATAGCCATTCGGTTTCGGGTTGGCAACGTAGTCGTCAAACTCATCCGGTAGATGGCGATAGTGCGTGTGCACAATGCCCAGCGCGGCATAGCAGTCCTGTAAACGCTCAGCGACGATACGCACGGCGCGGACATCAAACAGCTCATCAAACGCCAGATGTTTTTTCTGCATTTTTCGCCAGATGCTGTAGATGTGTTTCGGGCGTCCGTACACTTCCGCCTTCACGCCTTCCGTTTTCATCTCTGAACGCAGATGACCGACGAACTCTTCGATGTAGTGCTCACGATCGATACGCCGTTCGTGCAGTAGTTTGGCAATACGTTTGTACTCAGCAGGATGCAGATAGCGGAAGCAATAATCTTCCAGCTCCCACTTCAACTGGCCGATACCTAATCGGTTCGCCAGCGGCGCGTAGATATTGGTGCACTCTTTCGCCGCCAGCACACGCTCATCTTCCGGCGCGTCTTTCACCTCGCGCAGATGGGCGATTCGTTCGGCAAGTTTAATGACCACGCAGCGGAAGTCGTCGACCATCGCCAGCAGCATGCGCCGCACGTTATCGACCTGTTCGGAGGAGACGGAATCGGTGTGGGTCGCTTTCAGCTGGCGAATGGCCGCCATGTCACGCACACCATGAATCAGATTGACGATAGACTTACCTACGCTTTCCTGCAGGGTATCTTCACTAACGACATTGGCGTCTGCCAGAGGGAACAGCAGCGCAGCTCGCAGCGTGTCGATATCCATACTCAGCGTCGAGAGGATTTCCACCATCTCCACACCACGCCACAGCAGCAGTTCCGCATCCGGATGCCCTTGCGTCTGTTGCAGGCAATACGCCCAGGTTTCGGCTAAGCGTTCACATGACTGCTGGCTGGTGATCCCAAGACTTTCGATCCATTTTTTTGGGTCAAATTCCCCAGCTTTGTTTAGATGTGCACTTCTTACCGCAACCATTGTCCTCTCCTTAAGGGGATCTGGCCTGTCGAAGTCGACAAGCCATACCCGTCGTCTTTCACGTTGCATCCTTGTTAGCTTCCTTCGTTCCCCCCAGTCACTTACTGATGTAAGCTCCTGGGACTCTCTCAGTTGCCGCCTCAATGCAACCCGAAATCCTTTGGGTATTAGATTTATTTTGAATGCTCAAACAATACCATCGATTCCAGGTGTCCCGTGTGGGGGAACATGTCGAGCATCGCCAGCCGCTGTATCTGGTATCCTGCGCGTAACAACGCCTCACTATCACGCGCCAGCGTGGCAGGGTTACAGGATACATAAACAATGCGGCCAGGCTGCAATTTTATAATATGTTGCATCACGCCTGCAGCCCCTGCACGCGCAGGGTCGAGCAAGACTTTATCAAAACCGTTTTTGGCCCACGGCTGTCGGGTAACATCCTCTTCAAGATTTTCATGAAAGAATGTCACATTGTGTAACCCATTTTGTTGTGCGTTTTCGCGCCCTTTTTCTACCAGCGCAGGCACGCCTTCCACACCGACGACGCTCGCCGCCCGGGTCGCCAGGGGGAGCGTGAAATTGCCCATCCCGCAGAAGAGATCCAGCACACGATCGCCAGGCTGCACGTCCAGCCACGCGAGTGCGCTGGCCACCATTTTCTGGTTCACCCCTTCATTGACCTGAATAAAATCACGCGGGCTAAAGTTTAAGCGTAGCCCGTTTGACTCATACCAGGGCGTCTGAGCAGAAACCGTTTCCAGTATCTCGCTTTGCGGTGCCAGATACAGAGACAGTCCCTTTGAATGCGAAAAGCGTTCCAGTTTTTCGTTATCCTGCGCGCTGAGTGGCGCGGTATGGCGCAGAATCATCAGCGTGCCGCTGCCTGCCTGCACCAGTTCAACATGACCCAGATGGCGAATTCCCTGCAGGCTGCCGAGGCATGCTCTGAGATCGGGCAGCAATGCTTCCAGTTGGGGCACCAAAATGGGGCACTGTCTGACATCGACAATCTCGTTGGACGCCGCCTTACGAAACCCCATCTGGAACTGCTGGGTTTTCGGTTGATAGTTGAGACTTAAACGCGCGCGGCGGCGATAACCCCACGGCGTATCGGCAATCACCTCAGTGACATCGTTGTTCATCAGACGTGACAGCGCGGCGCGTTTACTGCGCTGTTGCAGTTCGATACTGGCGTGCTGTTGCTGGCAGCCGCCGCAAATGCCAAAGTGCGGACAGCGCGGCGTGACGCGATCCGGGCTATCATTCAAACGGCGCTTAACCTGGGCTTTCGCGTACTGTTTTTTATCTTCGGTGATCGCCACGTCCGCACTTTCCTGCGGCAGCAATCCGGGAATAAACAACGTCTTTCCGTTGTGTCGCGCCACGCCCTGACCAAAAGGGTCGAGGTCATTGACGGTAACGGTTATGATCTGGCGCGTCGTCACGCGCCGTTTTGCAGAGTAGAATTGCGCCATCGACGAGAATATTCTCAATTTAACAGTGTGACCCTAATTGTCCCATAACGGAACTCCATGACCAACTACAGCCTGCGCGCTCGCATGATGATTCTGATCCTGGCCCCAACCGTGCTTATCGGTTTACTGCTCAGTATCTTTTTTGTTGTGCATCGCTACCACGACTTGCAGCGTCAACTGGAAGATGCCGGTGCCAGTATCATCGAGCCTCTCGCGGTCTCTACCGAATACGGCATGAACCTGCAAAACCGCGAATCCATCGGACAACTCATCAGCGTTTTACATCGCCGCCACTCAGAAATTGTGCGGGCGATTTCGGTCTACGACGAAAATAATCACCTCTTCGTCACCTCAAATTTCAATCTCAATCCGTCGGAGATGCAGCTGCCTCCGGGTTCACCGTTCCCGCGCCGACTGAACGTTGAGCGCCATGGCGATATTTTAATTCTGCGCACGCCGATCATTTCGGAAAGCTATTCGCTGGACGAGTCTCCTGCCACTGACGCGAAAAACGCGGGGAACATGTTGGGATATGTGGCGCTTGAGCTCGATCTCAAGTCGGTCCGCTTACAACAGTATAAAGAAATCTTCATCTCTTCCGTCATGATGCTGTTCTGTATCGGCATTGCGCTGATCTTTGGCTGGCGTCTGATGCGCGATGTGACGGGGCCAATTCGCAACATGGTCAATACGGTTGACCGCATCCGGCGGGGACAACTCGACAGCCGCGTTGAAGGCTTTATGCTCGGCGAGCTTGATGTATTGAAAAACGGCATTAATTCGATGGCCATGTCGCTCGCCGCCTACCATGAAGAGATGCAACACAATGTCGATCAGGCGACCTCCGATTTGCGTGAAACGCTTGAGCAGATGGAGATCCAGAACGTCGAGCTGGACCTGGCGAAAAAACGTGCGCAGGAAGCCGCGCGCATCAAGTCTGAGTTTCTGGCCAACATGTCCCATGAACTGCGCACCCCACTGAACGGCGTGATCGGCTTCACGCGTCTGACGCTGAAAACCGAACTGAATACCACCCAGCGCGACCACCTGAATACCATCGAGCGGTCGGCAAATAACCTGCTGGCGATCATCAACGACGTTCTCGATTTCTCTAAGCTGGAAGCAGGTAAACTCATTCTCGAAAGCATCCCCTTTGCGCTACGCAATACGCTCGATGAAGTGGTGACGCTACTGGCGCATTCATCGCACGACAAAGGGCTGGAGCTGACGCTCAATATTAAGAATGACGTGCCGGATAACGTGATTGGCGACCCGCTACGTTTACAGCAGGTGATCACCAATCTGGTCGGCAACGCGATCAAATTCACCGAAAGCGGCAATATCGACATTCTGGTGGAAAAGCGCTCGCTGAGTAACACCAAAGTGCAGATTGAAGTACAAATCCGCGATACCGGCATCGGCATCCCGGAACGCGACCAGTCGCGGCTGTTTCAGGCTTTCCGTCAGGCTGATGCCAGTATTTCCCGTCGCCACGGCGGCACCGGGCTGGGGCTGGTGATCACCCAGAAACTGGTCAACGAGATGGGCGGCGATATCTCCTTCCACAGCCAGCCGCATCGTGGTTCAACCTTCTGGTTCCATATCAATCTCGATCTGAATCCGAATGTGATCAACGACGGCCCGGCCACCGCATGTCTGGCCGGTAAACGTATTGCCTACATCGAGCCGAATGCCGCCGCTGCGCAATGTACGCTGGATATTCTCAGCGAAACGCCGCTGGACGTAGTCTACAGCCCAACGTTTTCCGCACTGACCGTTGAGCATTACGACTTTATGCTGCTCGGCGTTGCCGTCACCTTCAAAGAGCCGCTGACGATGCAACACGAGCGGTTGATTAAGGCGACCAAAATGGCCGAATTCCTGATGCTGGCATTGCCGTGCCATGCTCAGGTGAATGCCGAAAAACTCAAGCAGGACGGCGTGGCCAGCTGTCTACTGAAACCCCTGACCTCCACGCGCCTGCTGCCGGCGCTGGTGGATTTGTGTCGTCAAAACCACCCCGAAAATAGGCTGGTATCCGACGAAAACAAAATCGCCATGACCGTCATGGCGGTCGATGATAACCCGGCGAACCTGAAGCTGATTGGCGCGCTGCTGGACGATCTGGTTCAGCACGTTGAGCTGTGTGATAGCGGCCAACAAGCAGTCGATCGCGCGAAGCAAATGCAGTTCGATCTGATCCTGATGGATATTCAGATGCCGGACATGGACGGCATTCGGGCCTGCGAGCTGATCCACCAGCTTCCGCATCAACAACAAACCCCGGTGATCGCCGTCACCGCGCACGCGATGGCGGGCCAGAAAGAGAAACTGCTGAGTGCCGGAATGAATGACTATCTGGCAAAACCGATCGAAGAAGAGAAGCTGTATAACCTGTTGCAGCGCTATAAACCCGGCACTGCCACACCGGCACGGCAGATCGGTGCAGAACCGATCGAACCGGTCTTCAATCCGAATGCTACGCTGGACTGGCAACTGGCGCTGCGCCAGGCCGCCGGGAAACCGGATCTGGCACGCGATATGCTGCAAATGCTGATCGATTTCCTGCCGGAAGTGCGTAATAAAATCGAAGAACAACTGGTGGGAGAAAACCCGCAAGGCTTAGTCGACCTGATTCATAAACTGCATGGCAGTTGCGGCTATAGCGGCGTACCGCGCATGAAGAATCTGTGTCAGCTGCTGGAAAGCCAGTTACGCGAAGGGATGCCTGAAGAGGATCTGGAACCCGAGTTTCTGGAGCTACTTGACGAGATGGATAACGTGGCGCGTGAAGCGCGGAAATGGCTGTTTTAGGCCGGACAGGCATCGCGCCATCCGGCCTGCTAATCGCCTCAGCGTAGCGTCTGGCCCATTTTGAGCGTTGCCGCGACGTTGCGCGCGGTCATGCGTACGTTCTCCGCGGCATTCTTCAGCGCATCCTCCAGCGTACAGACGGTGTAAATCACGCTAAAGACGGCATCCAGTCCATGTTCATGGACGATGCCGACATCGGCCGTCAGGCTGCCGGCAATACCGATCACCGGTTTGTTGTAACGCTTCGCCACCTTCGCCACGCCTACCGGAACTTTACCGTGGATAGTCTGACTGTCGATGCGCCCTTCTCCGGTGATCACCAGATCGGCATCGGCAACGCACGCATCCAGCTGCAGCGCATCGGTAACAATCTCAATACCGCGCCGCAGTTGCGCACCACAAAACGCGTACAGCGCCGCGCCCATACCCCCTGCCGCACCGCCGCCGGCCAGTTCAAGGACATCCACGTCCAGATCGCGGGCGATGATCTGAGCATAATGCGCCAGTGCGGTATCCAGACGGTCGATCGTCTCTGCCGTTGCCCCTTTCTGTGGGCCAAACACGGCCGACGCCCCCTCTTTACCGGTCAACGGATTGGTCACATCGCATGCCACCTCAATACGGCATGCAGCAAGACGTGGATCCAACTGGCTGATATCGATCTGCGCAAGCGCGTCGAGCGCCGCACCGCCCTTACCAATTTCATTCTGCCGGGCATCGAGCAATTTTGCCCCTAACGCCTGCACCATGCCCGCACCGCCGTCGTTAGTCGCACTGCCGCCGAGCCCGATAATAATATGGTCTACGCCGGCATCCAGCGCATGACGAATCAACTCCCCGGTTCCCCAGGAGGTTGTCTTTAATGGATCGCGTAACGCGACAGGCACCTGCTCCAGGCCGCTGGCTGCCGCCATCTCAATGAAGGCCGTGCGTTCGTCGCCAGATAAACCGTAAAACGCGGTAACGGGTTCCCCAAGAGGGCCTGTGACATCAACTTCAACAATGCGTCCCGTCGTCGCCTCAACCATGGCTTCGACCGTTCCTTCTCCCCCATCAGCAACCGGCAGTTTTACGTAATCCGCATCGGGCCAGATTTCGCGAAAACCTTGCTCAATGGCGTTAGCCACCTCGAGAGCACTCAAACTTTCCTTATACGAGTCCGGTGCGATCACTATTTTCATAAGCCGTCCTTACGCATGTTGACTCAGCTAAGCATACACCCGGTTTACCGATAAAAAATAACCGGTCCTTTTGAGACCGGTATCTATCTTAACGAACCATGCACGGACGTTTGTTATCGAACGTCCAGTTCGGGATCAGATACTGCATCCCCATCGCGTCATCACGCGCACCCAGCCCGTGCTTCTGGTACAGCTCATGGGCTTTCATCACCTGGTCCATATCCAGTTCAACGCCCAGACCCGGTTTCTCCGGCACCTGCACCATGCCGCCTTTAATTTCAAACGGCTCTTTGGTCAGGCGCTGGTTGCCTTCCTGCCAGATCCAGTGGGTGTCGATCGCCGTGATCTTGCCCGGTGCCGCCGCGGCGACATGGGTGAACATCGCCAACGAAACATCAAAGTGGTTGTTGGAGTGTGAACCCCAGGTCAGACCGAACTCATGGCACATCTGCGCGACGCGCACAGACCCCTGCATCGTCCAGAAGTGCGGGTCAGCCAGCGGAATATCCACCGACTGCAATGACAACGTATGGCCCATCTGACGCCAGTCAGTGGCGATCATATTTGTTGCCGTCGGCAGACCGGTAGCGCGACGGAACTCCGCCATCACCTCACGGCCGGAGAAGCCCTGCTCAGCACCACATGGATCCTCCGCGTAAGCCAGTGAACCTTTCAGGTACTTACCGATGTTGATCGCTTCATTCAGTGACCATGCGCCGTTGGGATCCAGCGTGACGCGCGCCTGCGGGAAGCGTTTTGCCAGTGCCACAATGGATTCCGCCTCTTCTTCGCCTGCCAGCACGCCGCCTTTCAGTTTGAAGTCGTTGAAACCGTATTTTTCATACGCCGCTTCTGCCAGACGGACGACCGCATCGGGTGTCATCGCTTCTTCATGACGCAGACGATACCAGTCACATTGCTCATCCGGTTGGCTCTGATACGGCAGCGGTGTGGCTTTGCGGTTACCGACAAAGAACAGATAGCCGAGCATTTCCACTTCACTGCGCTGTTGACCGTCGCCCAGCAGCGACGCCACGTTAACGCCCAGATGCTGCCCCAGTAGATCCAGCAGTGCCGCTTCAATCCCGGTAACCACGTGGATGGTGGTGCGCAGGTCAAACGTTTGTAGACCGCGACCGCCTGAATCACGATCGGCAAAGGTATTGCGTACGGCATTCAGCACGTTTTTGTACTCGCCCAACGTTTTACCCACCACCAGTGGGATCGCGTCTTCCAGCGTTTTACGGATTTTTTCGCCACCGGGGATTTCACCTACGCCAGTATGACCTGAATTATCTTTGATAATCACAATATTACGCGTGAAGAACGGCGCATGCGCACCGCTCAGGTTCATCAGCATACTGTCGTGGCCCGCAACCGGGATAATCTGCATTGCCGTAACAACCGGGGTGGTAAATTGTGCATTCATTGTTGAGTCCTTATACAAAATCAGTGACGGCCAAAAACGGGACGTTTACGGTCAAAAGTCCAGCCGGGGATCAGGTATTGCATCGGGCCTGCGTCATTTCGTGCGCCGTTTGGCAGTTTTTTCCAGGCTTCATGCGCTTTCTGCACCTGATCCCAGTCCAGCTCAACGCCCAGTCCAGGCGCGTGGGGAACCGCAATTTTTCCGTTTTTAATCTCAAGAGGATTTTTCGTCAGGCGACAATCGCCCTCCTGCCAGATCCAGTGCGTGTCGATGGCGGTCGGTTTACCCGGCGCAGCAGCGCCAACGTGGGTAAACATCGCCAGTGAAATATCAAAGTGGTTGTTAGAGTGACAGCCCCAGGTCAAACCCCAGTCGTCGCACAACTGCGCCACCCGCACCGCACCGGAAAGTGTCCAGAAATGCGGATCGGCGAGAGGGATATCGACGGCGTTAAGCATCACCGCATGGCCCATTTCGCGCCAGTTGGTGGCGATCATGTTCGTCGCCACCGGCAATCCCGTGGCCCGTCGGAATTCTGCCATCACTTCGCGACCAGAGAATCCCTGCTCTGCACCACACGGATCTTCTGCATAAGTGAGCACATCGTTCAGCCCTTTGCACAGACTGATGGCCTCATCAAGCAGCCAGGCGCCGTTGGGATCAACGGTAATACGCGCATCCGGGAAACGCTTTTTCAGCGCGCGAGCGGTATCGATCTCTTGTTCACCTGGCAGCACGCCGCCTTTGAGTTTGAAATCTTTAAAGCCGTAGCGATCCTGCGAGGCTTCCGCCAGACGCACCACGGCGTCGCTGTTCAACGCCTCCTGATGACGCAGGTGATACCAGTCATGATTACCCGGCGTGGTCTCCAGATAAGGCAGATCGGTTTTTGTGCGATCGCCGATGTAGAAGAGATATCCGAGTACGGTTACCGCATCGCGCTGTTTGCCTGGTCCCAACAGTTCGCAGACCGGTACGTTGAGCGCTTTTCCCAGCAGGTCGAGCAGAGCCGCTTCCAGCGCGGCCACCGCGTTTACCCGCAGTTCGAAGGTCCATGCACCTTTACCAAAGGTATCAAAGTCAGCGGCCTGATTGCCTTTGTGTACCTGCTGAACCACCTTGTTCAGCCGGGCCACTTCCTGACCGAGTACCATCGGGATAGCATCAACCAGCGTCTGGTAGATCACCTCACCGCCCGGGGCTTCACCGACGCCGGTGTTGCCAGCGTTGTCGGTGAGGACCACGATGTTGCGGGTAAAGTACGCGTTATGCGCGCCGCCAATGTTGAGGAGCATACTGTCATGTCCGGCGACCGGAATGACCTTCATGTCCGTAATAACGGGACTGGATTGTGTCGTCATGATAGTTGTCCTGCGACAGGTTTCAGTTCGATACGTTTAATATCCCCCACCAGCACCAGATAGCTCAGTACCGCGATCAGCGCGTGCACGCCCACATAGATCAGCGCGCCGTTGAAGGAGCCGGTCGTGCCAACAATGTAGCCAATTGCAATGGGCGTGACGATACCGGAGATGTTGCCGAACATGTTGAACAGACCGCCGCTCAGGCCGCTGATCTCTTTCGGCGCGGTATCAGCCATCACCGCCCAGCCCAGCGCACCAATGCCTTTACCAAAGAACGCCAGCGCCATAAAGCCGATGATCATCCATTCGACGTTGACGTAGTTACAGAACACCATCACCATCGACAGCAGCATCCCCATCACGATAGGCGTTTTACGCGCAATGTTCAGCGAGCCGGTCCGGCGCATCAGCCAGTCGGAGATAATGCCGCCCAGCACCCCGCCGATAAATCCGCACACCGCCGGCACCGAGGCCACAAAGCCCGCTTTCAGGATCGACATACCGCGAGCCTGCACCAGATAAACCGGGAACCAGGTGATAAAGAAGTAAGTCAGTGCGTTAATGCAGTACTGACCAATGTATACGCCGATCATCATACGGGAACCCAGCAACTGCTTGACCTGTCCCCATTTCACGCTGAGCGGCACTTTGGCTTTGGCGTCTTTCTGATCCATGTTGATCAGTGCACCCCCTGCCGCAATGTATTCCAGCTCTTTCTTGTTCACACCCGGATGTTGGTTTGGTTCGTGGATCACTTTCAGCCAGATAAAGCTGATGACAATCCCGAGGCCGCCCATAAAGAAGAACACGTGCGACCAACCCACTTCGTGCGTCAGCCAGCCCATGATCGGGGCGAAAATAACGGTGGCAAAGTACTGCGCAGAGTTAAAGATCGCGACTGCCGTTCCCCTCTCCTGTGCCGGGAACCAGGCCGCAACAATGCGACTGTTGCCGGGGAAGGACGGTGCCTCCGCCAGACCGACAAGGAAGCGCAGAGTGAACAGCGCAACGATGATGCCAAATCCACTGAAGATATCGACGAAACCTTGTAACAGGGTAAACATGGACCAGATGAAGATGGACCAGAAGTAAACGCGTTTGGAACCAAAACGGTCCAGCAGCCAGCCGCCCGGGATCTGCCCGATAACGTAGGCCCATGAGAACGCAGAGAAAACGTAACCCATACCGACCGGATCCAGACCAATGTCTTTGGCCATCTCCGAACCGGCAATGGATAAGGTGGCGCGGTCGCCATAGTTGAAGGAGGTGACGATAAACAACATCACCACTATCCAGTAGCGAGCATTGGTGCGTTTTTCCGCACTGCTCGCAGCCTGACTTAATGAACTCATTGTTGCACTCCTGAATTTTCGCGTTAGTCACGCTCACTCTGAACAGCACAACTGGTAGGGGATCAGAGGTGACGTTTCGTGTTTTTTTGCAGCTTTTATTAGGTCGTTCGCCTTGCTAACTGCATTTTTTTATAACTGGCAGGAGAAGTATAAAAAGCACCCGGTTCTTGCTCACCGTGCAAGAACCCAACATTTAGGTAACGTATCACTTATGTTTATGGCAAAAGCCCAGGGTGGTGGAAGCGACTTCACGGAAATGAAAACATATAACGGAAATCGCGTGGGGCTTACGTGGAAAAGGCAGGAGTGTGAAACAGGTCGCTTGACCCTATGAAAACGCCCCTAAAAACCCTCCAACATTGAGGGATTTTAGGGGCGTTTGCCCGAGGCTAACACGATTCAGTATTGGGTAGACTAAAAACAGGTCGTTCCCGCGCCTGGTGTCATAAGGGAGTCCCTCCCGGTAGGGGGAGGGTTCACTCTCAGGGTAAGAGCGTGCCCCAATGTTCAACCCAAGGATTGGATTCGCTTTCAGGTTCCGGGTGCTCACTGGCGTCAATCAGCAACATTTCCCCCACGCGCTGTGCGCTTTGTTCCTGCAACAGGGCATCAAACTGTTTACCGCCGTTGCAGAAGTTGACATAGCTGCTGTCACCCAAGGCAATCACACCGTAACGCAGATTGGGCTGAAAACCCAGTTGGTCCTTGATTCCCTGAAACAGCGGCACAATGCTGTCAGGTAAATCGCCCTGTCCGGTCGTGGAGGTGACGACCAGCGCGATTTTATCCTGGTATTCCTGCCAGTCCGTCAGTTCAGGATCTTCAAAAACGGTTGCTTTATGCCCCTGTGCTGTCAGGATCGCTTCGGCTTCTTCAGCAACCAACAGCGCGTTGCCATACATCGTCCCGACAAAAATCCCAATTTCCGCCATGCTTGATTACTCCCTGGATGAAGAACGTATACCTTCATCCTGACCTGCTGGCTCACTGAACTCAACCCTTTCATTCTCAGGGAGAAGTCCCTGCCAGCCAAACTGTGACAATGCCTGCATCCAGACTGCATCCAACCCCGCATGAATCGTCAACGGTTCACCGGTAAACGGATGCGTCAGTGAAAGCTGGCTGGCATGTAGCATCAGTCGGTTGCAGCCAAAATGTTCCGCCGCGCTGCGGTTCTGACGCAAATCACCATGCTTGCTGTCGCCAATAATCGGATGGCGCAGGTGCGCCAGATGGCGTCTGAGCTGATGCTTGCGCCCCGTTTGCGGATCCAGTTCCACCAGCCCGTAACGCGTCGTCGGATAACGCCCGGTTGCCACAGGCATTTCAACGGTGGCGAGGCCGCGGTAATGGGTCACCGCAGGCTGCGGATCCTTGTTTTCACGGGCAAATTTATCGGCGATTTTATCCAGCTCTTCCACCAATGGATAATCAAGTACTGCCTCTTCCATGAGCCATCCGCGAACAATAGCGTGATAGCGTTTTTGCATCTGATGCTGCTCAAACTGCTGCGCGAGGCGGCGTCCGGCTTCGCTGGATAAGCCCATCAGCAGCACGCCGGATGTCGGTCTGTCGAGGCGATGCGCGGTAAACACATGCTGACCAATCTGGTCACGCACGGTCTGCATCACCACCACTTTTTCGTCGCGATCCAGCCAACTGCGGTGCACCAGCCAGCCGGAGGGTTTGTTGACCGCAACCAGCCACTCGTCCTGATACAGAATCTCCAGCATCAGGATTCATCTTGCGCGAAAAGCGCATCCAGCGCCTGCAACGCCTCCAGCAGGATCTCGCGCTGCGGATGATCGTCGGTCAGCGCCATTTCATAGTAAGGTGCGACGGCAAACGCCTCGGGCAGCGGCTGCGCGCTGTCCAGCAACGCATGCATGCGGGGGATCAGAACCCATTGCAGCCACTCAATCGGCTCCATCGTATCCATACAAAACGGTTGGGTGCTGGTAAACAGGTGGGCTTCGGGTTCATCCATCCGCCAGTGTTGATGCTCACGCAGCAGCGCTTCAAGTGCATGAAGCTGCTGACGCACACGGTCATGAGTCGTCATGAAAGTCACCTCAATGATGAAAAATCTGGCGCGAAGGATACCACCAGTAAAAAAAGAAACAAAAAAAGGGAGCACTGTAAAAACAGTGCTCCCGGTTCGTTTCGCAGCATTCCGGCTACTTTTCGTGCTCCCTGCTCATCCGTGACAACTTTTCCTCTGGTCTTGCGACCTGTTGTTCATCCTGAACATTTTGCATCCTGCTCACACCACCCCGATGTGATGACTTCATCCTGAAGCGTCCTGGCCATCCTGACCCACCGACTATCCTGACCGGCTCTCGTTCTCCGTCCTGGAGGTGTCCTTTAACGCACTCCCGCGTTTTCCTCTTCACTTCATCCTGAAGCCTTTCCCTGTAACACCGTCCTGGTGTGTCCTGTCGAAGTGCCGTCATCCTGATGTTCACTTCGTTGTGCGACTCCCTGTCGACGAACATAGAATCGCCTTTTTCACGCCGTCTTACAAGGCGCTTATAGGCAATTCCTTAAGGAAAATTTCATATGAAAGTTGACAGAAAATGATTAACTTGATGATTTATTAGAATATTGGTGTTTTTTGTTTCGCGATATCTTCATTTACTACCTGGCGATCTCCTACAGGGCTTGTAAGAGATCTCTCACACACTGACGGGGTAAATGGATTACAGAAGAGGCTTAAGTTGCGTCAGGAAATCCGCAAGAGAAGGCGCCAGAACGGAACGATTACGGGTTCCCAGCGTTTCTTTGATCACTTCACCGGACAGATTGCAGAGCGAAATGACCTCCAGTTCATTGTCCAGTGTGGCAATAAAAAGAGTCGGCGACAGTTTCAAACGTTTCTGCGTCACCAGATGGCCAATCAGGTTCTCCTGAACCCGCCTGAAGTCATCCACGCTCCAGGTCTGCAACAGCGTCAGTGTTTCACTGCCTGACTGCGCGCGCATATCTCCGGCAAACTGCGTGGTATAAAACGCGTGAAGCGCAGGTTGTATCACAATATCGAAGGCACGTTCAACCGCGTTTACATTCTGTTCACCTTCAAACGGCTGCGGTTGCCAGAAAACGGCATCAGAGGTCGTAGAAATAATGCACGGAGAAGGCACGCCATACAGCTCTTCGCTCATGGGCCAGCTTGCGTGTTTTTCGTGCCATTCATCGCAGTAGCGCGTCGTAAAGTCCTTCAGGGCCAGAGCTGTCTGTTCGTCCACCGGTTTCTCTCTTTATAAAAGCCAGGATACACTTGGCGCATAGTGTATCTGGTTTATGACGGTGAAACATGTCTTCTTATGAAAACCATCAGGCTCTTGATGGCCTGACGCTCGGTAAATCAACGGATTACCGGGATCTTTACGACCCCAGCCTGCTACAAGGCGTACCCCGCAGTTTGAATCGCGACCCGCTGGGACTGAAACTAGACAGCCTGCCGTTTCACGGTGCCGATATCTGGACGCTGTATGAACTGTCATGGCTGAATGCCAGAGGATTACCGCAGGTGGCGGTAGGCCATGTAGAACTGGATTACACCAGCGTGAATTTGATTGAATCCAAGAGCTTTAAACTCTACCTGAATAGCTTCAACCAGACGCGGTTTGACTCCTGGGAAGCGGTACAACAGACGCTGGAAAGCGATCTGCGCGCCTGTGCCAAAGGGGAGGTGACCGTTGCGCTGTACCGTCTCGACGAACTGGAAGGACAACCTGTCGCACATTTCCACGGCACCTGCATTGACGATCAGGACATCGACATCGACAACTACCAGTTCACCACTGACCCTCTGCAGTCCGCCGCCAGCGGGGAAAAGGTGGTTGAAGAGACGCTGGTCAGTCATCTGTTGAAATCAAACTGCCTGATCACCCATCAGCCGGACTGGGGCTCCATACAAATTCAATATCGCGGACGTAAAATCGATCGCGAGAAACTGCTCCGTTATCTGGTCTCTTTCCGCCACCATAACGAATTCCACGAGCAGTGCGTGGAGCGCATTTTCAATGACCTGCTCCGCTTCTGCCAGCCAGAGAAACTGAGCGTTTATGCCCGCTATACGCGCCGTGGCGGTCTGGATATCAACCCGTGGCGGAGCAACACTGACTTCGTTCCGGCAACCGGCAGATTAGTTCGACAGTGAATTATTTCACAATTTTGCGGGTCGGATTCCACGCGTAAGGTTGTGAAAGGTCATAAGCCAGGGCTATTGTAATCAACAGGGAATGACGTTTTGCGTCCCATAAGGAGTTTACTTGATTACACATATTAGCCCGCTTGGCTCAATGGACATGTTGTCGCAGCTGGAAGTCGATATGCTTAAACGCACGGCCAGCAGCGACCTGTATCAACTGTTTCGTAACTGTTCGCTTGCCGTTTTAAACTCCGGCAGTCTGACCGATAACAGCAAAGAGCTGCTGTCCCGCTTTGAAAGTTTCGACATTAACGTGCTGCGCCGCGAACGCGGCGTGAAGCTGGAACTGATCAACCCGCCAGAAGACGCCTTCGTCGATGGTCGTATTATCCGCGCGCTACAGGCAAACCTGTTTGCCGTGCTGCGCGACATTCTGTTTGTTAATGGTCAGATTCATAACGCGGGTCGTTTCCAGCATCTGGATCTCGAAAGCTCCGCGCACATTACTAACCTGGTGTTCTCTATTTTGCGTAATGCCAGAGCGCTGCACGTGGGCGAAGCGCCGAACATGGTGGTCTGCTGGGGCGGCCACTCCATTAATGAAAACGAATACCTCTACGCCCGACGCGTCGGGACGCAGTTAGGCCTGCGCGAGCTGAACATCTGCACCGGTTGCGGGCCTGGCGCGATGGAAGCGCCGATGAAAGGTGCCGCGGTGGGTCATGCCCAGCAGCGTTACAAAGACAGTCGTTTTATTGGAATGACCGAGCCGTCGATTATCGCTGCCGAACCGCCGAACCCGCTGGTTAATGAGCTGATCATCATGCCGGACATCGAAAAACGTCTGGAAGCGTTCGTGCGTATTGCCCACGGCATTATTATCTTCCCGGGCGGCGTGGGAACGGCTGAAGAGTTGCTGTATCTGTTGGGGATCCTGATGAACCCGGCGAATAAAGATCAGGTTCTGCCGCTCATCCTCACCGGTCCGAAAGAGAGTGCCGACTACTTCCGCGTGCTGGATGAGTTCATCGTGCATACGCTGGGAGAAGCCGCACGCGCGCATTACCGCATTATTATTGATGACGCGGCAGAAGTGGCGCGTCTGATGAAAAAAGCGATGCCGCTGGTGAAAGAGAACCGTCGGGATACCGGTGATGCCTACAGCTTCAACTGGTCGATTCGTATCACGCCGGATCTGCAAATGCCATTCGAACCCTCCCACGAGAACATGGCCAACCTGAAGCTGTACCCTGACCAACCGGTTGAGGTACTGGCGGCAGACCTGCGTCGTGCCTTCTCCGGGATTGTGGCGGGTAACGTTAAGGAAGTAGGCATCCGCGCCATTGAAGAGTTTGGGCCATACAAAATCCACGGCGACAGTGAAATGATGCGTCGTATGGACGATCTCCTGCAAGGTTTTGTCGCGCAGCACCGTATGAAGCTGCCTGGCTCTGCCTATATCCCCTGCTACGAAATCTGCGCCTGACAGATAAAGCGTTTCATGAACCGGGAGCGGCAAATGCCTTCCCGGTTTTTTTATAATAACCAAAGAGATAACACGTTTACTTTATTAAGCTAACTAATACATCATACAAAAACCATCACAGCGCAAACGATTACCTCACTAATACAACCGCGTTTTATCATCCAGAATTTAAATTAGTCGCCACAAACCACTATAAAGATCGCTTTTTACAACGTAACCTCCGCATCTTTCAGACAATCCTTTCTGTCAATATGTTGTTAATGCTAGCCTTCGCACGCGTAAATTCGCTGTGATGATTTTTTAACAGACTAATGATCCAAACATATCCATATTAGAAGTGGATTATTGCATTTGGGATCGAGATCACTGATAGATTCATTAGTTAAATGTATCTTTCTGCCCGCAAATTACTACGGTTAAAAATTTTATAAAAATCGTCATTGCAAGAATTTCGTTTTACGGTCAGGAACTTTTTCCTGATTATTAGCTTCCTCCAGGAGAACCAGATGGAAACCACTCAAACCAGCACTATTGCTTCGACTGAAACACGAAGCGCATGGCGCAAGACCGATACCATGTGGATGCTGGGCCTTTATGGCACGGCTATCGGTGCGGGCGTATTGTTCCTGCCAATCAACGCAGGTGTCGGCGGCATGATCCCGCTGATCATCATGGCAATTATCGCTTTCCCGATGACCTTCTTCGCCCACCGTGGTCTGACTCGCTTCGTGCTGTCCGGCAAAAACCCAGGCGAAGACATCACAGAAGTGGTTGAAGAGCACTTTGGTATCGGCGCGGGTAAACTGATTACCCTGCTGTACTTCTTCGCGATTTACCCGATTCTGTTGGTTTATAGCGTCGCGATTACCAACACGGTTGAGAGCTTCCTGACTCACCAGTTAGCCATCACCCCACCACCGCGCGCGATCCTGTCGCTGATCCTGATTGTCGGGATGATGACTATCGTCCGCTTCGGTGAGCAGATGATTGTGAAAGCGATGAGCATCCTGGTGTTCCCGTTTGTTGCTGCGCTGATGCTGCTGGCGGTGTACCTGATCCCTCAGTGGAGTGGTGCTGCGCTGGAAACGCTGTCCTTTGATTCTGCGGCTACGACCGGCAACGGTCTGTGGATGACCCTGTGGCTGGCAATTCCGGTCATGGTGTTCTCTTTCAACCACTCGCCGATTATCTCCTCCTTCGCAGTGGCGAAGCGTGAAGAGTACGGCGACGCGGCAGAGAAAAAATGCTCGAAGATCCTGGCATTCGCTCACATCATGATGGTGCTGACGGTCATGTTCTTCGTCTTTAGTTGCGTACTGAGCCTGACACCGGCAGACCTGGCGGCAGCGAAAGATCAGAACATCTCGATTCTGTCTTACCTGGCAAACCACTTTAACGCGCCGATCATCGCCTGGATGGCACCGATCATCGCGATGATTGCCATCACCAAATCCTTCCTCGGTCACTACCTGGGCGCGCGTGAAGGTTTCAACGGGATGGTCATCAAGTCTCTGCGTGGTAAAGGCAAGTCTATCGAAATCAACAAACTGAACCGCATCACAGCGCTGTTCATGCTGGTAACGACCTGGATTGTCGCCACCCTGAACCCGAGCATCCTCGGTATGATTGAAACCCTGGGCGGTCCAATCATCGCGATGATCCTGTTCCTGATGCCGATGTATGCTATCCAGAAAGTACCGGCAATGCGTAAATACAGCGGTCACATCAGCAACGTGTTTGTTGTCGTGATGGGTCTGATTGCTATCTCCGCAATTTTCTACTCCCTGTTCAGCTAAGTTGTTTAGCGCCGCTTTCGGGCGGCGCTTCCTCCCTGATATAACCGCAATGGATGCCCTATGATTAGCGTATTCGATATTTTCAAAATCGGCATTGGCCCTTCCAGTTCACATACCGTTGGACCGATGAAAGCGGGCAAACAATTCACGGATGATCTGATTGCCCGTAATATTCTGACGGATGTCACTCGCGTCGTCGTGGATGTGTATGGTTCCCTGTCGCTGACGGGTAAAGGCCACCACACCGATATCGCGATTATCATGGGTCTGGCGGGAAATCTGCCGGATACCGTCGACATCGACGCCATCCCGGGCTTTATCCAGGATGTGAACACCCACGGGCGACTGCTGCTGGCGAACGGTCAGCATGAAGTTGAATTCCCGGTGGATAAGTGCATGAATTTCCATGCCGATAACCTGTCTCTGCACGAGAACGGGATGCGTATCACCGCGCTGGCGGGCGATAACGTCCTTTACAGCCAGACTTACTACTCCATTGGCGGTGGTTTCATCGTTGATGAAGAACATTTCGGTTTACCGAACAGTGCGCCGGTCAATGTACCGTATCCGTACAAATCGGCAGCCGATCTGCAGAAACACTGTCAGGAAACCGGGCTTTCCCTTTCCGGTCTGATGATGCAAAACGAACTGGCATTACACAGCAAAGAAGAGCTGGAACAGCACTTTGCTAACGTCTGGGAAGTGATGCGCAGCGGTATTGAACGCGGCATCACCACCGAGGGCGTACTGCCAGGAAAACTGCGCGTTCCCCGCCGTGCGGCAGCGCTGCGTCGTATGCTGGTGAGCAGCGACAAAACCACCACCGATCCAATGGCGGTCGTTGACTGGATCAACATGTTCGCTCTGGCGGTAAACGAAGAGAACGCCGCTGGCGGACGCGTGGTCACTGCCCCGACGAACGGGGCCTGCGGTATCGTGCCGGCAGTCCTCGCCTACTACGACAAATTCATCCGCGAAGTGAACGCTAACTCGCTGGCGCGCTACATGCTGGTCGCCAGTGCGATTGGTTCACTGTACAAGATGAATGCCTCCATTTCCGGTGCGGAAGTGGGCTGTCAGGGCGAAGTCGGCGTGGCCTGTTCGATGGCAGCGGCGGGTCTGGCAGAACTGCTGGGCGGCAGTCCGATGCAAGTGTGCATTGCGGCGGAAATCGGTATGGAACACAACCTCGGTTTGACCTGCGACCCGGTTGCGGGACAAGTTCAGGTACCGTGCATCGAGCGTAACGCGATCGCTTCCGTAAAAGCGGTCAACGCGGCACGTATGGCGCTGCGTCGCACCAGCGAACCGCGCGTCTGCCTCGATAAAGTCATCGAAACCATGTACGAAACCGGTAAAGACATGAACGCCAAGTACCGCGAAACCTCTCGCGGCGGCCTGGCCATGAAGATTGTCACCTGCGATTAATCGTGCACACAGAGGCCTCATTTTGCGAGGCCTCTTCCCGTTTTAGCCTCCTGCAATAGCCTGCTTCCGTCCTGAATGTTACCCTACACGCTGACTGGTAAGGGAGAACACCGTGGCTGTCCATCTGCTCATCGTCGACGCGCTCAATTTAATTCGCCGGATCCACGCCGTTCAGGGCTCTCCCTGCGTGGAGACCTGTCTGCACGCGCTTGATCAGTTGATTGTCCACAGTCAACCCACCCACGCCGTGGCGGTGTTTGATGATGAAGCGCGGAGCAGCGGCTGGCGTCATCAGCGCCTCCCGGACTACAAAGCCGGTCGCCCACCCATGCCAGACGAACTGCACAATGAGATGCCTGCCCTGCGTGCCGCCTTCGAGCAGCGAGGCGTCGCGTGCTGGGTGTCGAGCGGTAATGAAGCCGACGACCTGGCGGCAACGCTGGCGGTGAAAGTCACGCAAGCGGGCCATCAGGCCACCATCGTGTCGACTGACAAAGGCTATTGCCAGTTGCTCTCTCCCACCTTGCGAATCCGTGATTATTTTCAGAAACGCTGGCTGGATGCGCCGTTCATTGAAAAAGAGTTTGGCGTTCAACCGCAGCAGTTACCAGATTACTGGGGACTGGCGGGGATCAGCAGTTCGAAAGTACCCGGCGTTGCCGGCATTGGTCCGAAAAGCGCCACCCAACTGTTGGTGCAGTTTCAGACGCTGGAAGGTCTCTATGCGCATCTGGATGAGGTAGCGGAAAAGTGGCGCAAGAAGCTGGAGGCCCACCAGGAGATGGCATTTTTATGCCGTGATATCGCGCGTTTGCAGACCGATTTACATCTGGACGGCAACCTGCAACAGTTACGCCTGAAGCGATAACAGTGGCGGCACACAGGCCGCCATTTCAACAAAATCACCAGGCGGTATGATACAACTCAACAATCTCGGCAATGCTTGCTTCGCGTGGGTTCCCCCCCGTACAAACATCGTCAAATGCCGCCTGCGCCAGCGCCGGAATATCTTCCTTACGCACGCCGACATCACGCAGGTGTAGCGGGATACCGACATCGCGATTGAGCGCGAACACGGCTTCTACCGCAGCATCACGTGCTTGCGCAAGGCTCAGCGACTCCACCTTCTCTCCCATTGCGCGGGCAATATCGCGATACTTGTCACCAGTATATTCAGCGTTGTAACGCATGACATGCGGCAACAAAATGGCATTTGCCACGCCATGCGGTGTGTTGTAAAACGCGCCCAACGGGTGTGCCATACCATGAACTAACCCGAGGCCTACGTTGGAAAATCCCATCCCGGCAACATATTGCCCCAGCGCCATCGCCTCCCCAGCATCACGCTCGCCTGCCACCGACCCCCGCAATGCGCCCGCGATAATCTCGATCGCTTTAATATGCAATGCATCCGTCAACGCCCATGCGCCACGGGTGATATAGCCTTCAATTGCATGGGTCAGCGCATCAACGCCGGTAGCGGCTTTCAGCGCGGGTGGCATGCCATCCATCATATCCGCGTCTATAAACGCCACCTGCGGGATGTCATGTGGATCGACGCAAACAAATTTACGTCGTTTTTCTTCGTCAGTGATCACATAGTTAATCGTGACTTCTGCTGCCGTTCCCGCAGTGGTCGGGATGGCCATCACCGGAACGCTGGGTTTGCGAGTGGGTGATAATCCCTCCAGACTGCGTACATCTGCAAATTCTGGGTTGTTACTGATAATACCAATCGCTTTACAGGTATCCTGTGGCGAGCCGCCGCCAATAGCAATAAGGTAATCTGCCCCACTTTGCGCAAAAACCTCCAGCCCTTCCTTCACCACGCCAATCGTCGGATTAGGGATTACGCCGGAATACATCTCCCAGGCCAACCCTGCCGCATCCATCTTATCGGTTACTTTCGCGACCACACCACACGCTACCAGTGTTTTATCGGTCACAATTAGCGCCTTACTAAAACCGCGGCGCTTAACCTCATCGGTTAATGCCTCCACCGCTCCCCGGCCAAACCACGCCGTTTCGTTCAGAATCATTCTGTTCGCCATCGTCCATCTCCTTTTCGGTTGCGGAATTACTCTTCAATACGTAATCCGTAAGTTTTGAATTTCTCCAGTACTACAGCAATTTCATCATCATCCAGAATCGGCACCGGGTCAGTGATCGCCAGCGTGCTCAGATACAACTGCGCCAACACTTCCACTTCATGCGCCAGCCACAGCGCTTTTTCCAAATTAACTTCACAGGCTATCAGCCCGTGATGCTGGAGCAATGTCGCCTTGCGATTTTTGAGGGCTACCGCAACAAATTCTGACAATGCCTGCGTACCAAACGTGGCATATGGGGCGCAGGGAATGGAGTTTCCGCCTGCGGCGGCAATCATATAGTGGATTGCCGGGATAGGACGATTGAGGATCGAAACGGCAGTACAATGCACGGCATGATTATGCACAACCGCGTGAGCGTCAGGACGGGTCTGGTAAGCAGCCATATGGAAACGCCATTCGCTGGATGGCAGTTTGCCCTCTTCATGCTGACCCTTAGCGTCAATATAGACAATGTGTGACTCTGTGAGTTTCTCGTAGGGGATCCCCGTCGGCGTGATTAACATTCCGTCCTGAAAGCGTACGCTGACATTGCCAGCCGTTCCCTGATTCAACCCCATACGGGTCATTTCCAGGCAGGTTTCAATGATCTGCCGCGCCAGTGTGTTTCGTTCCATTATTTACCTCTCTCGATGATTCAAAAGCGTCAACAGAACAACCCTAATCACTCTGTTGAATTAATCGCATATTTGCTCACTATCATCATATTGAATGGCAATTAAGGAATTACGATAATTTTATTTTGTGACGAACATCTATTAATCACTCCGAATTACTTATCTCCCCATCGGGTTATCCCAGAAGAAAATGACCGCTATTAATAAGTTTTTTTCAAAACGGGCATTTTTCATCGACCTCATAACAAATGCCCGTTTTCGTGCCAATGAATTAAATCGGGCATTCAGACTGTGGGTTTTAGATATTATTTTCTCAAACGGGCATTCTTTGTAAGACATTAAAGTGACGATAATCACATAAAGTTATTCTTTAACCCCTAAATGTGACCGTTATCATATTAAACGTTCTTTTTTATTTGAAAATGAATTCATGAGTTCATTCCTGACGGCCAAAACCCTACTGGCAAGAAATACGAACTCTCCCGATTTTACAGTCTGGTGAGCAAGACCAACCACACTCTGACGCTTCTGAACCGATGAGGATGTTATGGGAAATACAACAATACAAACGCAGAGCTTTCATACTGCGGATACAGGACAAAGTAAGCGCTACATCATCCCGTTTGCTTTACTGTGCTCGCTTTTTTTTCTTTGGGCTGTCGCGAATAACCTGAACGACATTTTATTACCCCAGTTTCAACAAGCTTTTACGTTAACTAACTTTCAGGCTGGATTGATACAATCTGCTTTTTACTTCGGTTATTTTGTTATCCCTATTCCGGCAGGAATATTGATGAAAAAACTAAGCTACAAAGCAGGAATCATTACCGGATTGTTCTTATATGCTTTTGGCGCCGCATTATTTTGGCCAGCCGCTGAGGTCATGAATTATACCTTGTTTTTGATTGGTCTTTTTATTATCGCCGCGGGGCTAGGCTGTCTTGAAACTGCAGCAAACCCTTTTGTGACTGTATTAGGACCGGAAAGCGGCGGGCACTTCCGTCTTAACCTTGCGCAAACCTTTAACTCCTTCGGCGCTATTATCGCTGTCGTTTTTGGGCAAAGCCTTATTTTATCTAACGTGCCACATCAATCGCAGGATGTGCTCGATAATATGTCACCAGAACAACTCAGCACGTATAAGCATAGCCTGGTGTTATCAGTGCAAACGCCTTACATGATTATCGTGGCAATTGTGTTACTGGTCACTCTGCTGATCATGTTCACCAAATTCCCGGTCCTCCAGAGTGACGATCACAGTGATACTGAACAAAGTTCATTTTCCGCTTCGCTTACTCGCCTGATGCGCATCCGCCACTGGCGCTGGGCTGTACTGGCGCAGTTTTGCTATGTCGGTGCGCAAACCGCCTGCTGGAGCTATCTGATTCGTTACGCTATTGAAGAGATCCCTGGCATGACGCCCGGTTTTGCCGCCAACTATCTGACCGGAACGATGGTGTGCTTTTTTATTGGCCGTTTCTCCGGCACCTGGCTTATTAGTCGCTTTGCTCCGCATAAAGTGCTGGCGGCGTATGCCCTGCTCGCGATGGTTCTGTGTCTGATCTCAGCCTTTAGTGGTGGTCATATCGGTCTACTGGCATTGACGCTGTGCAGCGCATTTATGTCCATTCAATACCCGACCATCTTCTCGCTGGGCATCAAAAATCTGGGGCAGGACACGAAATACGGTTCATCGTTCATCGTCATGACCATCATCGGCGGCGGTATCGTCACGCCCGTTATGGGCTTTGTCAGCGATGCGGCAGGCAATATTCCAACCGCTGAACTGGTCCCGGCACTTTGCTTTGCCATCATCTTTATCTTTGCTCGTTTTCGTTCACAAACGGCAACTTACTGAACATTTTTTCCGAATAACGTGAGGAATCTGTAATGAAAAAAAATAGCTTACCGAAAATTGGTATCCGCCCGGTGATTGATGGGCGTCGTATGGGTGTTCGTGAGTCGCTGGAAGAACAAACCATGAACATGGCAAAAGCGACCGCCGCCCTGCTCAGCGAGAAACTCCGCCATGCCAGTGGCGCGCAGATTGAGTGTGTGATTGCGGATAGCTGCATTGCCGGGATGGAGGAATCAGCGGCCTGCGAAGAAAAATTCAGCAGCCAGAATGTAGGTCTCACCATTACGGTTACCCCTTGCTGGTGCTATGGTAGCGAAACGATCGATATGGATCCCATGCGTCCAAAAGCCATTTGGGGGTTTAACGGTACTGAACGTCCAGGCGCGGTTTACCTCGCTGCGGCGCTGGCTGCGCACAGCCAGAAAGGTATTCCGGCCTTCTCCATTTACGGTCATGACGTGCAGGATGCGGATGACACATCTATCCCTGCGGATGTGGAAGAGAAATTGCTGCGCTTTGCACGGGCAGGCATCGCAGTTGCCACCATGAAAGGTAAAAGTTATCTCTCCGTCGGCGGGGTGTCGATGGGGATTGCCGGCTCCATCGTCGATCATAACTTCTTTGAATCCTGGCTGGGGATGAAGGTTCAGGCCGTTGATATGACCGAACTGCGTCGTCGCATCGATCAGAAAATTTATGACGAAACCGAACTGGAAATGGCGCTGGCGTGGGCGGATAAAAACTTCCGCTATGGCGAAGACCAGAATGCGCAGCAATATAAACGTAATGCAGAACAGAGCCGGGCAGTCCTGAAAGAGAGCCTGCTGATGGCAATGTGCATTCGCGACATGATGCAAGGCAACAAAACGCTGGCGGAAAAAGGCCTGGTAGAAGAGTCTCTGGGCTACAACGCGATTGCTGCCGGATTCCAGGGGCAACGTCACTGGACCGATCAATACCCCAATGGCGATACGGCTGAAGCGCTGCTGAACAGCTCTTTTGACTGGAATGGTGTGCGCGAACCGTTTGTCGTCGCTACCGAAAACGACAGCCTGAATGGCGTGGCGATGCTAATGGGCCATCAGTTGACCGGTACCGCTCAGGTATTCGCCGACGTGCGTACCTACTGGTCGCCAGAAGCGGTACAACGCGTGACCGGGGCCCCTCTCACCGGCCTGGCGGAACACGGCATCATCCACTTGATTAACTCGGGTTCCGCAGCCCTCGACGGTTCTTGCAAACAACGCGATAGCAGTGGCAAACCCACCATGAAACCCCATTGGGAGATCGGTCAACAGGAGGCCGATGCCTGTCTGGCGGCGACCGAATGGTGCCCGGCAATTCATGAATATTTCCGCGGCGGCGGCTTCTCTTCCCGCTTCCTGACTGAAGGCGGCGTCCCGTTTACGATGACCCGTGTGAACATCATTAAAGGTCTGGGACCCGTTCTGCAAATCGCAGAAGGCTGGAGCGTAGAATTACCGAAAGAGATGCACGACAAGCTTGATGCCCGTACTAACTCAACCTGGCCGACGACCTGGTTTGCCCCACGCCTCACCGGCAAAGGCCCGTTCTCTGACGTTTATTCCGTCATGGCGAACTGGGGCGCTAACCACGGCGTACTGACGATCGGTCATGTCGGGGCCGACTTTATTACCCTCGCATCAATGCTGCGCATTCCTGTCTGCATGCATAACGTCGAAGAGGCGAAAATCTACCGCCCTTCCACCTGGTCAGCACACGGCATGGACAGTGAAGGCCAGGATTACCGTGCCTGCCAGAACTATGGACCGCTATATAAACGCTAATGCCCTTGCCCGGTAGCACAAGCTTACCGGGCCTACAGAATTCACCATTCCAGGCCGGATGTGCGAAGCGCCATCCGGCAATACTCCTGGAGAGAATATGAAAAATGACGTCATCCTGGTTCTCGACTGCGGCGCCACCAACGTTCGGGCCATTGCCGTTGATCGACAGGGTAACATTGTCGCTCGTGCAGCAACGGCCAATGCCAGCGAGATTGCGGTAGAGAACAGTGTCTGGCACCAATGGTCGCTGGATGCCATCCTGCAACGCTTCGCCAAATGCTGCCAGAAACTCATGGCTGAATTGTCGCCTGGTCAGATCCGTGGCATTACGGTCACCACCTTTGGGGTTGATGGCGCCCTGGTCGATGAACACGGCTCACTGCTCTACCCGGTGATCAGCTGGAAATGTCCACGTACCGCAGCGGTAATGGAGAACATCAGCCGCATTATGGATCCACAGCAACTCCAGACGATTTCCGGCGTTGGCGCGTTTGGTTTCAATACGCTGTATAAGTTGGTATGGCTGAAAGAAAATCACCCGCAGTTACTGGAACAGGCTCACGCCTGGCTGTTCATCTCATCATTGATCAACCATCGTTTGACGGGAGAATTCACCACCGATATCACCATGGCGGGCACCAGTCAGATGCTGGACATCCATCAACGCGATTTCAGCACCGAAATTTTAAAGGCCACCGACCTGCCACGCCGCCTGTTCCCACGACTTGTCGACGCAGGCCAACAGATTGGGAACCTACAATCCAATGCCGCTTCTCTATTGGGCCTACCCGCTGGCGTACCGGTCATCTCCGCAGGACATGATACCCAGTTCGCGCTGTTTGGCGCAGGTGCCGGGCAGGACGAACCTGTGCTCTCCTCCGGTACATGGGAGATTCTGATGGTGCGCAGCGCTCAGGTGAATACCCCTCTGTTGAGCCACTATACCGGCTCAACCTGTGAACTGGATAGCCAGCCAGGACTGTTTAACCCGGGAATGCAATGGCTCGCATCGGGCGTACTCGAATGGGTACGAAAACTGCTGTGGACTGCCGATACGCCATGGCAAACCCTGATTGAGGAAGCGAGGAGAATCCCCCCTGGCGCCGAAGGGGTGAAGATGCAGTGTGATCTGCTCGCCTGTCAAAACGCAGGCTGGCAAGGCGTGACGCTCAACACCACCCGTGGTCATTTTTATCGCGCGGCGCTGGAAGGCCTGACGGAGCAACTTGCGCGCAACCTGCAAACACTGGAAAACATCGGCCATTTCAGTGCAACCGAACTGTTACTGGTCGGCGGCGGCAGCCGAAATACACTCTGGAACCAAATCAAAGCCAATATGCTCGACCTTCCTGTCAAGGTACTGGATGACGCCGAAACAACGGTTGCCGGTGCCGCGATGTTTGGCTGGTATGGCATTGGCGAATTTAGCTCCCCGGAGCAGGCCAGAGCACAGGTACATTATCAGTACCGCTATTTCTATCCACAACCCGAACCCGAGTTTATTGAGAGAGTTTGAGATGCTAAAGACGATTTCACCATTAATATCCCCGGAACTGCTGAAGGTACTCGCAGAAATGGGGCATGGCGACGAGATCATTTTTTCAGATGCCCACTTCCCGGCCCACAGTATGGGGCCACAGGTCATCCGAGCTGACGGTTTATTAGTGAGCGATTTACTAAAAGCGATTATTCCGTTATTTGAACTCGACAGCTATGCCCCACCGCTGGTCATGATGGCGGCGGTAGAGGGTGACACACTCGATCCTGGCGTTGAAACACGCTACCGCGACGCGCTTTCCGGGCAGGCACCTTGCCCGCAAATCACCCGCATTGACCGGTTTGCGTTTTACGAACGGGCACAAAAAGCCTTTGCGATCGTTATCACAGGAGAGTGTGCGAAGTACGGGAATATTCTTTTAAAAAAAGGGGTAACGCCGTAATCTCATGCCGGTGCGCCCGTCTGATGCGGGCGCTTATCGAATGATGGGATGGGAAAAGATGAAAGCGGCACGCCAGCAAGCGATAGTAGACCTGCTGATCAACCATAAAAGCCTGACGACAGAGGCCTTGTCCATCGAACTCAACGTCAGCAAAGAGACCATTCGCCGCGATCTCAGCGAACTGCAGACACAGGGCAAAGTCCTGCGCAACCATGGCCGCGCGAAATATATCCATCGTGAAAATCAGGACAGCGGCGATCCCTTTCACATCCGACTGAAAAGCCATTATGCGCATAAAGCGGACATTGCCCGGGAAGCGCTAACCTGGATTGAGGACGGCATGGTGATTGCGCTGGATGCCAGTTCCACCTGCTGGTATCTGGCGCGTCAGTTGCCGGATATCAACATTCACGTTTTTACCAACAGTCAACCGATTTGCCAGGAACTCAGTAAGCGCGAGCATATCCAGCTCATCAGCTCCGGCGGTCAGCTTGAACGGAAATATGGCTGCTACGTCAATCCTTCACTGATCTCACAGCTTAAGCCGCTGGATATTGATCTGTTCATTTTTTCCTGCGAAGGGATCGACAGCAGCGGTGCACTGTGGGACTCCAATGCCATCAACGCCGATTTCAAGTCGGTGCTACTGAAACGTGCGTCGCAATCGTTATTGCTGATCGATAAGAGTAAATTTAATCGTTCCGGGGAAGCGAGGATTGGGCATCTGGATGACGTGACGCACATTGTGTCAGATGCGTCACAGTCATAACGGCTAACCGAAATGTGTTGCAGACCTGATAAGCATCAGGTCTGCAAGGTTGCCCATTAGCGCTCGTCGCGACGTCCACCTACCGCAGCCCACAGGCGACGGACGTGTACCGTCACTTCTTCTCGATCATGATACAGCTGCCGCGCCTGAATCTGCGCATTTATGCCGTGCTCATCAAGCTGTGCCTGAATATAGGCCAGGTTCTGCGAGACCTCTTCGTAGCGCTTTTTCATCGGCAACTTGAGGTTAAAGATGGTTTCCCTACACCAGCCATTGACCAGCCACTGCGCCATCAGCGCCGCCACTTTTGCCGGCTTCTCAACCATGTCGCACACCATCCACGAGATGTTGTTGCGGTTGGGGCGATACCTAAAACCGTCTTCGCGCAGCCAGGTGACCTGACCGGTATCCATCAGACTTTGCGCCATCGGGCCATTATCGACCGAATACACCCACATGTTGCGTTTAACCAATTGGTAGGTCCAGCCGCCGGGGCAGGCGCCTAAATCCACCGCATACATCCCGTTTGCCAGACGCTCGTCCCACTCATCTTGCGGAATAAAGACGTGCAGCGCCTCTTCCAGCTTCAGCGTTGAACGACTGGGCGCATCGGACGGGAACTTCAGGCGCGGAATGCCCATATAGTACGGCGAGTTATTACTGGCATACGAATAGCCGGTATAGCAGCAGCCTGGTGCTATAAAGAAGACGTGCACCACCGGGCGCTTCGGCGTCTCATAATTTGTCAGAACGCCAGCATCACGCAGGGCTGCACGCAGCGGGACCGTAAATTTGCGGCAGAACTTCATCAGCTCTTTACTTTCGTTCGTATCCGCCACTTCCACACGCAGATCGCCGCCCTTCTCCACCACTCCCTGCAACATACCGACAATCGGCGTAATGCGATCTTCCGGCGGTAAGTGCTGGAGCAACTCGCCCACCACAAACCACTGACGAGCAAAAATCAGCGAACTGAACGGCAGTTCACTGATAATTTTCTCGGCGTCTTCAGCCTGATAGCACTCATAGATGACATAGCCCGCATTCTCTTTGACGCGAGCAAAACCGAAAAACTCCCGACGCCCTGCTTTATCGGTAATTTCGGCGGCACACTCTTTTTCAAAGCCCGGGCGACACAACAACACAACCTTATTCATGAACAACGCCCTTACGCTTCAAACGGATGGCGCCGATTAACATCAGCACCCAACCTGCCAGGAAGCAGACGCCGCCGACAGGGGTAACAAACGCCCACAGGCGCAGATGAGACAGCGCCAGGCAATACAGGCTGCCGCTAAACAGCACCGTACCTAACGCGAGGAAAACGCTACTCCAGTAAAACCAGATGCTGATCCGGCGTTGCATCGCAACTGACAGCCCGAAGATCGCCAGCGTATGAAATGCCTGATATTGCAGGCCGGTCTGGATCCAGCTCATTTCAACCACACCGAGGGTTTTGCTCAGGACATGCGCACCGAAAGCCCCCAGAGCGACATAAATAAAGCCACTGATAGCGGCAAAAATCAGCATAAAACGGCTGGTCATGGTAATACCCTAAGTAAGTTATTGTTCGTAACGAAAGCGGAATTTCTCTTGTTCCGTGGCCGCTTTCGCCAGTATCCACTGACGGAACGCGGCTATTTTACCCAGTTCTGCCTGGCTGTCATGACAAACCAGATAAAATGCATTTTTACTGACCAGAACATCATTAAACGGGCAGACCAGACGTCCCGCCTCAATCTCTGACTGCGCCATCACGTTATTCGCCAGCGCCACGCCCTGCCCGTGGATAGCAGCCTGCAGCACCATCGCGCTATGGCTAAAGATAGGTCCCTGCTGGACGTTGATGTGATTCAACCCCAACTGTCGCGTATAGGTTTGCCAGTCACGACGCGAAGCATCGTGCAGCAGAGTATGAGAGGCTAAATCCTCTGGCGACTTCAGGGCCTTTTCACCTGTCAGCAGCAACGGAGAGCACACCGGCAGCAGATATTCGGCGTACAATTTTTCTACGCGCAGTCCCGGCCAGTTGCCACGACCATAAAAAATCGCCACGTCGACGTCGTCCGCCAGTTTATCCTCCTGACGGTCCACCGCCTGGATCCTGACGTCAATTCCCGGATAAGCTGAGTTAAAGCTAGAGAGTCTGGGCACCAGCCACTGAATGGCAAAACTGGGCAATAAACTGACCGTCAGTGCCCCCTTAGCACTCCGCGCCTGAAGTTTACGCGTCGCTTCGGTTAATTGCGAAAAAATCTCTTTTATGTCGAGGAAATAGCTCTGACCCTCTTCGGTGAGAAGCAGCGAACGGTTGCGTCGACGAAACAGCTTCAGCCCCAGGAAATCCTCAAGAGACTTGATTTGGTGGCTTACTGCGGCCTGCGTCACAAAAAGCTCTTCTGCTGCGCGGGTGAAGCTCAGATGCCGTGCGGCGGCATCAAAAACACGTAATGCGTTCAGAGGTGGAAGTCGTTTTGACATGGCTTTTAAACTTTGATGTTAAAAGAATTTAACAATTAGATCACACTGTGTAACCTATTAGTTTTTTTAATCTGAGCCATTATAATTTGTCCGTTGAGGAACTACCAGCAAATACCTATAGTGGCGGCACTTCCTGAGCCGGAACGAAAAGTTTTATCGGAATGCGTGTTCTGGTGGGCTTTTGGCTTACGGTTGTGATGTTGTGTTGTTGTGTTTGCAATTGGTCTGCGATTCAGACCACGGTAGCAACGCTACCCTTTTTCACTTCCTGTACATTTACCCTGTCTGTCCATAGTGATTAATGTAGCACCGCCAATTTGCGGTGCTTTTTTTTACCTACTCTCTACCGACTACTGATCCAACTCGACCATCTCTTTCACATCGGTACGATTGATCTGCTGTTTGTTGCCATTAGCGTCCTTGTACGAAATCATCCCGGTTTCATCATCGGTTTTCGGCTTACCGTCCGCAACGATGCTACGCCCGTCATTGGTGTGCATCACGTAGTTCGGACCGGAACAGGCGCTCAGGGCAAAAGTCAGCATACATGCGGAAATAATTGCGGCAGTCTTTTTCATCTTCTTCTCCTTAAAGCTGTTTATGCTATTAAAAACGTACTCCGTAACAGGCAAAAAGATTTGCCTAACATAATTCAGCATAAGCTACTGGTCTGATTTCGCCACAACATCCAGAGGATTCCTGGTGACCGCACAGTCCTTGAATCAACGACCAATTTGCGCCACGATCGGATCACTGAATCGAGGAATACCATGAACGCTTTCAATCCCGCGCAGTTTCGCGCGCAATTTCCCGCACTCGCTGACGCGGGCGTCTATCTGGATAGCGCCGCGACGGCCCTTAAACCGCAGGCCGTTATTGAGGCGACCCGGCAGTTCTATAGCCTTAGCGCTGGCAACGTCCATCGCAGCCAGTTCGCCGAAGCCCAGCGCCTGACCGCACGCTATGAGGCCGCGCGAGAGAAAGTGGCGCGTTTGCTTAACGCGCCGGATGACAAAACCATCGTCTGGACTCGAGGCACCACGGAGTCCATCAATATGGTAGCGCAGAGCTATGCCCGACCGCGCCTGCAACCAGGCGATGAGATTATCGTCAGCGTCGCGGAACACCATGCGAATCTGGTGCCGTGGCTGATGGTTGCGGAGCAAACCGGGGCGAAAGTGGTCAAGCTGCCGCTCAATGCTCAACACCTGCCTGACGTCGAACGTCTGCCAGAAATAATCACCCCACGCAGCCGAATTCTCGCGCTGGGACAGATGTCGAACGTCACCGGCGGCTGCCCGGATCTGGTCCGTGCCATTACGCTCGCCCATGCCGCTGACATGGTGGTGATGGTGGATGGCGCGCAGGGCGTTGTCCATTTTCCGGCGGATGTCCAGGCGCTCGACATCGACTTCTACGCCTTCTCTGGCCATAAGCTGTACGGCCCAACCGGTATCGGCGTGCTTTACGGCAAACCGGCGTTGCTGGACGCGATGTCGCCCTGGCTCGGTGGCGGTAAGATGATCAACGAAGTCAGTTTCGAGGGCTTCACTACCCAGACTGCACCATGGAAGCTGGAAGCGGGTACACCTAACGTCGCTGGCGTGATTGGCATGAGCGCCGCGCTGGAATGGCTGGCCGATGTTGATATCATCCAGGCGGAAAGCTGGAGTCGCGGGCTGGCTACGCTGGCGGAAGAGGCGCTGGCTCAGCGTCCGGGATTCAGTTCGTTTCGCTGTCAGGACTCCAGTGTGCTGGCCTTTGATTTTGCCGGTGTTCACCATAGCGATATGGTCACCCTGTTGGCGGAATATGGTATCGCACTCCGTGCCGGTCAGCACTGCGCACAGCCGCTGCTGGCAGAACTTGGTGTCACGGGTACGCTACGCGCTTCATTTGCGCCGTATAATACCCAAAGTGATGTGGATGCGCTGGTCAATGCCGTTGATCGCGCGCTGGAATTACTGGTGGATTAATGACTAGCCCAATGTTTGCCGGACACCCGTTTGGCACAACCGTAACCGAAGAGACGTTGCGTCATACCTTTCTCCCGCTGACCCAGTGGGAAGACAAATATCGTCAACTGATCCTGCTCGGTAAACAGCTTCCGGCGTTGCCCGCCGATCTCAAAGCGCAGGCTAAAGAGATCGCTGGCTGCGAAAATCGCGTCTGGCTGGGATATACACGCTCTGAAAAAGGCACGCTGCACTTTTTCGGCGACAGCGAAGGTCGCATCGTACGCGGGTTGCTGGCGGTATTGCTGACCGCCGCAGAAGGGAAAACGGCGGCGGAACTTCTGGCTCACTCGCCGCTGGCGCTGTTTGATGAACTGGGGTTACGCACTCAGCTCAGCGCGTCGCGCAGTCAGGGGCTGGCGGCACTCAATGAGGCGATCGTCGACGCGGCTCATGCTGCCGGATGACGACGCTGCCCCGTCTTATCCGGCCTGCGAATCAGTGCATCGCGCACAACAATCTCAGCCCTGACGCGCCGCTTTTGCCATCATCTTTTTCAACGCATGGGATACCGCCACAAAACCGAACGTGGCGGTGACCATCGTTGCCGCACCGAAACCCGACGCGCAGTCCATCCGCTTTGGTCCTTCTGCCGTCGCCTTCATGGCGCATACACTTCCATCAGACTGCGGATACACCAGCGCTTCGGTTGAAAACACGCAGTCGATGCCGAGTTTACCTTTGCTGTTTTTCACGACGCCAAAATCGCTTTTCAGCCGTTCGCGCAGTTTCGCTGCCAGCGGATCCTGGATCGTTTTCGCCAGATCGACGACCTGAATCTGCGTCGGATCGATCTGCCCACCCGCACCGCCGGTCGTTACCAGCGGGATCTTATTGCGCCGACAGTACGCAATCAGCGCCGCTTTTGGCCGCACGCTGTCAATCGCATCAATGACATAGCTGAATCCCGCATTCATGTATTCCGCAACATTATCCGGTGTGACAAAATCATCGATCACCGTCACCCGGCACTCGGGGTTAATCAGGCGAATACGTTCAGCCATCACTTCGGCTTTTGCCAGCCCGACATTGTCGCGCAGCGCATGGATCTGGCGATTGGTGTTCGTCACGCAGACGTCATCCATATCGATGAGCGTAATCGCACCGATCCCGGTTCGCGCCAGCGCTTCCGCCGCCCAGGAGCCGACGCCACCGATCCCCACCACGCAGATATGCGCATCGGCAAACAACTGTAGCGCTTTTTCACCATACAGACGCGCGGTGCCGCCAAAACGCTGACGCCAGGCATCACTGATAACCACAGACATAACACCTCAAATTCATTAATATCGAACAGTATGACTGCCTGATGGCGGCTGTGCCTTATCAGGCCTACTCGATGATGCAGGCCGGATAAACGAAGCGCCATCCGGCAACTAGCCGCTAAACACGTTACCTGCACCCGGTGCGCTCTTCAGCACCCACACGCGACCATAGTGATTATACCAGCCTGCGCGGTGCCCGGCGTCCGGTCCGATGCCCTGGTAGATGTCAAAGTGCTGGCCTTTAATCGCCCCGCCGACATCCAGCGCCACCATCAGGCGCAGTTCATACTGCCCGTTAAATTTCCCGTTGTTGTCCAGCAGCGGAACTTCGGCGAGCAACGTCGTGCCTGCCGGAATAATGCTGCGGTCAGACGCCACCGACGCGCGGCCAATCAGCGGTACCGCACTGGCCCCTTTCACCGGGGCAAAAGATTGCGGCTTAAAGAAGACGAATGACGGATTCTGCTCAAGCAGCTCACGCACTTCCGCTTCGCTGTGGGTTTCGCCCCAGTGACGAATCGCCTGCATCGACATATCTTCTTTCTTCACTTCGCCGCGATCGATCAGCACTTTGCCGATACTGCGGTAGGCATGCCCGTTTTTCCCGGCATAACTAAAGAAGTTCAGCGGGGAGCCGTCGCCAAAGTCGATATAGCCGCTGCCCTGCACGTCCATGATGAAGTTATCCATCAGAGAGTTGCTGTACGCCAGAATATAGCTATCGCTTAGCGCCCCGGAGTAGATCTCGGCGCGAGACGGCAGACGACCGCGCTTCGGCGGCATGCGATAGATAGGATACTGGAACTCGCCCTGACGCGTATGACGCGCCTGGATCACCGGCGTGTAGTAACCGGTAAACTGCACGTTGCCATAGTTATCGGCACCTTCCATCTGCCAGGCGTCGAGGCCAAACTGGCGCATAGTGCGCGTATCACCACCGGCGCGCAGCCAGTCCTGCACAGCGTTATAGACGTTGCTTTGATTGCCGTACAGGCGCGGAGAAGCACTGCGGATCTGATTGACCTGCTCGGCAAAATCGCCGGCGTTGATCGGTGCACCGATGGCATCCGGCTGGTTCACCAGTGAGAAAGGCTGGGTAAACTTCCCGTCTTTATACTGCTGTCCGCGATCGGTTGGTTTAGAGGAACAGGCAGCCAGCATTGCAACCACCGCGCCCATGAGAAGGTAACTTACCCAACGTCCTTTCATTGTTCTCTTCTTTTAGCTGTAAATCATGCGCCATGAAGATAACAAACCCGGCCCGCTAATGAAACGAGCACCGCTGCCCTGACGCAAATTATGCACAATATTTAAACTGAAATGCCTTGTTTTTGTTCGTTTTCATCCCGAAACCGTGATCCAGGTGAAAAAAGGGTTGCATGAAAATGTTAGCAGAGTATAGTGCGCATCCACGGACGCGGGGTGGAGCAGCCTGGTAGCTCGTCGGGCTCATAACCCGAAGGTCGTCGGTTCAAATCCGGCCCCCGCAACCAATTAAAATTTGATGCAGTACATGCTTCTGCAAAGCAGCTTAAAATGCGCAGCAGAATGACGGACGCGGGGTGGAGCAGCCTGGTAGCTCGTCGGGCTCATAACCCGAAGGTCGTCGGTTCAAATCCGGCCCCCGCAACCAATCAAATTTTGATGCAGTACATGCTTCTGCAAAGCAGCTTAAAATGCACAGCAGAAAGACGGACGCGGGGTGGAGCAGCCTGGTAGCTCGTCGGGCTCATAACCCGAAGGTCGTCGGTTCAAATCCGGCCCCCGCAACCAACATCAAACACCTTAACGGGTGTTTTTTTGTTTCTGCGGTCCGTAAAAAAAGCGCTTTTCAGCGCTTTTTTATTATCCCCTTCTCGCCAGTGTCGCCCCATCGGCGAAATACGCTTTGATCCCCGCGAGAATCGACTCCGCTACTTCCTGCTGGAAGGTTGCAGTTTTCAGCTTCCGCTCTTCTTCGATGTTACTGATAAACGCCGTTTCAACAAGAATCGACGGGATATCCGGTGCTTTCAGCACCGCAAACCCAGCCTGTTCCACCTGATTTTTATGCAGATTGTTAATCCTGCCGAGTTTGTTGAGCACCGCTTTACCAAACTTCAGGCTGTCGGCGATGGTCAGTGATTGCACCATATCGAACATGGTGTGGTCGACGTAGCGGTCGCCGCTTTTGCTCACGCCGCCGATCAAATCCGAGGCGTTCTGGGTTTGCGCCAGATATTTCGCCGCCGTACTGGTTGCCCCTTTGGTCGACAGCGCAAACACGGATGAACCGCTGGGCTGCCGGCTGGTGAACGCATCCGCATGAATCGAGACAAAGAGATCCGCACGCTGCTTCTGGGCTTTCGCCACGCGCACCTTCAGCGGAATGAAAATGTCTTCATTCCGCGTCATGTAGACCTTCATGTTGCCTTCTTTCTCGATTAACGCGCGCAGTCGCCGGGCGATCTGCAACACCACATCTTTCTCACGCGTATTGTATTTACCGACGGCGCCAGAATCTTCACCGCCATGTCCCGGATCGAGCATGATCACAATCGGGCGATCGCGCCCGGCTTTACCCGGCTGCGGCCCACTTTGTGCGGGCGGAACCTGCTTATCGAGATCGCCCTTGTTGTAATCTTCCAGCAGCGCCAGCAGCGGATCCTGCATATCCTGCGCATTGGCCGGATAGAGATCCATCACCAGACGTTCTTTAAAACCTGCCACCGGTGCCAGCGCAAACAGCTGCGGCTTCACGTTTTGCTTCAGTTCAAACACCATGCGCACGGTCTGCGGATCGAACTGCCCCACGCGTGCCGACTTGATATAAGGATCGTCGGGACGAATTTGCGCCGCCATGCCTTTCAGCACGGAATTCAGGTTCACACCTTCAATGTCCACCACCACGCGCTCAGGATTACTCAGCGCAAACTGTTTGTATTTCAGCTGTTGATTCGACTCCACCGTCACACGGGTGTAACTGGATGCTGGCCAAATACGAACCGCAACAACCTGACTGGTCGCAGCCAGACCGACCTGACTGACGCTCAATAGCCACATGGCGCCCGCCCCTTGCAGTAAACGACGGCGGCTAATAGGTGGATTGGATCCCGACATGCTTCTCCCGAGCAAAATAAAACATAATGGTGATGAGATACTAAACGTCTAAATTGACCGGAAACTTTAACGAATGACGCATAATCTGTCATCTATAAAAGGGTAAACATTGTTATTGTATTCACGGTATTACTGAGTAAAAACTTTGTCGGGGCTAAAATTTGCACTTGCACGTGGCGGAAAAACAGAATAAAAATACACTAATTACGAATAATCATGCAATGAGGATATGCCGTGGTGAAGGAACGTAGAACCGAACTGGTACAGGGATTCCGTCATTCTGTTCCCTATATCAATACCCATCGGGGAAAAACGTTTGTCATTATGCTTGGCGGCGAAGCCATTGAGCATGAAAACTTTTCCAGCATCGTCAACGACATTGGGCTTCTTCACAGCCTCGGCATACGCCTGGTGGTGGTTTATGGCGCGCGTCCGCAAATCGACGCCAATCTTGTCACCCATCACCATGAGCCGATGTATCACAAAAATACCCGCGTCACTGACGCCAAAACGCTGGAACTGGTCAAGCAGGCGGCAGGAACGTTGCAGTTGGATATCACCGCCCGCCTGTCGATGAGCCTCAACAATACGCCGCTACAAGGCGCGCATATCAACGTGGTCAGCGGCAACTTTATCATTGCGCAACCGCTGGGCGTCGATGACGGCGTGGATTACTGCCACAGCGGGCGTATCCGTCGTATCGATGAAGAGGCGATCCACCGTCAACTGGACAGTGGTGCCATTGTGCTGATGGGCCCCGTTGCGGTGTCTGTCACCGGCGAAAGCTTTAACCTGACCTCGGAAGAGATCGCCACACAACTGGCGATCAAGCTGAAAGCGGAAAAGATGATCGGCTTTTGCTCTTCACAGGGGGTGATCAACGACAACGGCGATATCGTCTCCGAACTGTTCCCGAACGAAGCGCAGGCGCGCGTGGAAGCGCAGGAAGAAAAAGGCGATTACAACTCAGGCACCGTACGCTTCCTGCGTGGCGCGGTGAAAGCCTGCCGCAGCGGCGTCCGTCGCTGTCATCTGATCAGCTATCAGGAAGATGGCGCGCTGTTGCAGGAGTTGTTCTCGCGCGACGGTATCGGGACGCAAATTGTGATGGAAAGCGCCGAGCAGATCCGTCGCGCCACCATTAACGATATCGGCGGGATCCTGGAGCTGATCCGCCCGCTGGAACAGCAGGGCATTCTGGTGCGTCGTTCACGCGAACAGCTGGAGATGGAAATCGACAAATTCACCATTATCCAGCGCGATAACATGACTATCGCCTGTGCCGCACTGTACCCCTTCCCGGAAGAGAAAATCGGCGAAATGGCCTGCGTGGCTGTCCATCCGGACTACCGCAGTTCTTCAAGGGGAGAAGTGTTACTGGAGCGGATCGCCGCCCAGGCGAAGCAGATTGGCCTGAGTAAGCTGTTCGTCCTGACGACCCGCAGCATTCACTGGTTCCAGGAGCGCGGCTTCACCCCCGTGGATATCGACCTGCTGCCGGAAAGCAAGAAAGAGATGTATAACTATCAGCGGAAATCCAAAGTACTGATGGCGGATTTGGGTTAGAGGTTATCGAATTGCCGGATGGCGGCGTAAACGCCTTATCCGGCCTACCGTCACCAACTCAACGTTGGCCGGATAAGCGCAATCGCCATCCGGCAACATCTCATGTAAACAACGTCGACAGCCCGCTGCGACGTTCGGTTCGGGTAGCAACCGCACTGCCAAGAATGCGCTCATCGGCATACAACGACAGGCGGCGACGTGCGCGGGTGACGGCGGTATACACCAGTTCCCGTGTCACCACCGGCGTGCGCTGCGTGGGTAACACCAGCGCGGCGTGGTCAAACTCCGACCCCTGTGATTTGTGCACCGTCATCGCCCAGGTGGTTTCATGCTCCGGCAGGCGACTGGGCTGCACAGACTTAATGCTGCCATCCGGCATCGCAAACCAGACCCTTAATCCTTGCCCACGATCGAGCGCTACGCCGATATCGCCGTTAAACAAGCCCAAGGCGCTGTCGTTGCGGGCAATCATCACCGGCCGACCTTCATACCAGCGGGAATGCGGCAGACGATGAATTTTACGTTTTTGCTGCATCGCCAGTTCGATGCGTTCATTTAGTCCGCTCACGCCAAACGGCCCTTCACGCAGCGCACACAGCAACTGGAACTCATTGAACGCCTGAATGATTAACGCAGGCTCCGCGCGCGCCTGAAGCAACGTCAGGTAGTGTCCGTAACCCGTCAGGGCATCTTCAAGCAGGGTGGCGTAGTCTTCACTGCTCTCCAGCGTCCGTTTATCGATATCGCTGAAACCCTGCTGGAAAACGCTGTTTATCGCCGCCTTGTCACCACGGTTAATCGCCGCAGCCAGTTGTCCAATGCCAGAATCACTGCCAAAACGGTAGCTCTTTTGCAGCAGACAGAGACTGTCCCGCAGCGTAGCTGCCTCTTCGCCAGCACCAGCCGGAACGGGCATCCCCGTCAGGCGTGTCAGTTGCTGCGCCCGTTCTGGAGTATAGCCCGCATTCACCCAGGCGCAGATATCCCCCAACACCGCCCCTGCCTCGACCGAGGCAAGCTGATCGCGATCGCCGAGGAAAATAACGCGCCCATGCGGCGGCAGCGCATCGATCAAACGCGACATCATCGGCAGGTCGATCATTGACGCCTCATCCACCACCAGCACATCCAGATGCAACGGGTTGCCTGCGTGATAGCGTAAGCGCTGACTGCCGGGTTGCGCGCCCAGCAACCGGTGCAAAGTGCTGGCATCATCCGGGATGCGTTTCTTTTGTTCATCCGTCAGCGGCAACTGGCGCAGCGCCTGACCTAAGGACTCCGTCAGACGCGCAGCGGCTTTACCCGTCGGCGCCGCCAGACGAATACGGCAACGCTCGCCTTCCGTCATCTGGATCAACGCCGCCAGCAATTTTGCCACGGTCGTCGTTTTCCCCGTCCCCGGCCCGCCGGAAATCACTGAAATACGGCGGGTCAGCGCCACCGCCGCGGCAACTTTTTGCCAGTTGATGTCGTTTGTCGTCGGGAACAGCGCTTCCAGCGTTTGCGTCAGCAAGGCTTCATCCACCTCAATGGGTCGATTCACCTCGCTAAAGAAATGCGCAACGGTACGTTCGTTGCGCCACATCCGGTTCAGATACAAGCGGTCGCCGTGGAGGATCATCGGCGATGGTCGCTCTCCACGGCTGACGGCGTCCGATGCGAGCAGGCATTCTGCCCAGTCCGCCGGTTCGCCAGTCTCACTCAGACAGGCTGCCAGGATGGGTGGCAAGTCTGCATCCCCCGCCAGTCGGGCGAGCGGTAAACAGACGTGCCCTTCTCCGGCATCCCGACTGAGCAACGCCGCAGCCAGCGTCACGGCAGGTTCATGTTCGCCGGTCACCGCCAGCGCGAATTGCGCATCCAGGGGGCGTAGTTGCTTCTGCTCGACGGCCTCAAGCAATCGCTTCTGTAGCGTCATGATGCCTCCTCCAGCACCGTACCGGCAAACATCTCATCCATCCGGGCAATCAACTCACTCGCCGGGCGGGTGGTGTAAATCCCTTGCTGCGGCTGTTCACTGTCCACGCCGCGCAGGAACAGATAAATCACGCCGCCAAAATGGCGTTCGTAATCGTAATCCGCAATGCGATGACGCAGATACCGGTGTAGCGCGAGGGTATAGAGCTGATACTGCAAATCGTAGCGATGTGCCTGCATGGCCGCCGCCATCGCCTCCGGGGTGTAAGCCGAGCTGTTTTCTCCCAGCCAGTTTGATTTGTAATCCAGCAGGTAATAGCGCCCGTTGTGACGAAACACCAGATCGATAAAGCCCTTCAGCATTCCGCGAACCTGAGTGAATTCCAGCGGCGGACAGCCCGCCGAGAGTGGGTCAAACTGACGGATCAGCGCATCCAGTTTCTCCGCGATAAGCGGTTGGCTAATGGGCAGATAAAACTCCATCTCGACCTGTTTTTCACGCGCAGAAAGCTGGCTCAGGCTGACCCCCGTCTCATTGAGCGGCGCATGGAGAATGGCCGTCACCCACGCGGTAATGACCGGTTCCCAACTGGCATCGTAGCCACCAAGCTCCAGTTTTTCCTGCACCCAGGCAGCCTCAACCGGCTGGGTAAAATCGAGATCTTCAAACAGGCTATGTAAAAATGTCCCCGGCGACGCGCCGCGTGGGAACTGGTGCGGCGTCAGTTCCGGCTCCTCAATCACCTCACCGACGCCTGTTGCATCGATATCCAGTCGTGGCATCAGATCCTGTGCGATGCCGTGGCCACGCTGTTGCAGGCCGGAATAGCTGGTCACCCGCCAGTTGTCGCCCGGCGTTCGTTGTACTTGTCTGGCATTGAGCGACGCCCCGTTCGCAATGGCGCCGGGCAACGGCTCCATGCTAGCCGCTTCCGGGATACGACAGACGATGTTCTCATCGCAAACTGCCTCTATCGCGGCGCGTAGCCCGGCTGCATCCATCGGTTCGCCTTTTTGCAGCAGACGCCCCAGCGCGCTCTGATGTACATCGGTATCGCCCTTTTTATCGCCCCGACGACGCACCAGAGGCGCAACGCCCAGACTGCAGTGCCAGACTGAACGGGTCAGCGCCACATACAGTAAGCGCAGATCTTCCGCCAGCCGTTCAGCTTCTGCCAGCGCCACGCTTTCATCCGCTTCGCTCAGATCCAGAACCGCTTCAAACGAGTTGCGATCGTGGTAAAACGCCTGATCCTGAATACGGAAATGAGTAATAAACGGCAGCCAGACCAGCGGATACTCCAGCCCTTTTGACTTGTGGATGGTGACGATCTGCACCAGATGGCTGTCGCTTTCCAGACGCATTTGCTGACTGGAGGCGTTACTGTCAGGCTCAAGAATGTGCTGTGACAACCAGCGCACCAGCGCATGCTCGCTTTCCAGTTGCGAAGCGGCCTCCTGCAACAGCTCGCTGATGTGCAAAATATCGGTCAGGCGGCGCTCGCCCCCTGCCGTCGCCAGCAGGTTTTCCGCAATCTGTCGCGCCGACATCAGCGCGCGTAGCATCGGCATCACGCCCCGTTTCTGCCAGATCTGGCGGTAACCGACAAACTCGTCGACTACCTGATCCCAGGCATTTTCATCGCCGTTGAGCATGTCAATGTCGCGAGCGTTCAACCCCATCATTGAGGTCGCCAGCGCGCTGCGCAGCGTATTTTCCTTTTCCGGCGCCATTACGGCCTGTAGCACCCAGAGCATCTCCTGCGCTTCCAGCGTTTCAAACACGCTGTCACGGTTGGAAAGATAGACGGACGGAATCGCTAATTGTGTCAGGGCATCGCGCACCAGCGCCGCTTCCTGGCGGCTACGCACCAGCACGCTGATATCCGCCGCACTCACCGGACGCGCATCACGACCGCTAATAAGCATCGCCTCACCGTTCAACCCGGCTTTCAACCAGTCGCGGATCTGCGCGGCGCACACCTGTGCCATATAGCTTTGATAATCCCCAACTCCGCAGCTTTCCCCTTCCATCAGCCACATCGTCATTGCGGGCTGAGTTTCGCCGCGAAATTCAAAACGCAGCGACTGATTTTTATCGGCGTATTTCACCGGCTGAAACGGGATCTCGCGAAACATAAAGGCGTCGTCCATCTGGCTGAACAGCCTGTTGACGCTGTTCACCATGCCCGGTGCGGAACGCCAGTTGGTGTCGAGGGTATAGTGCGCGCTGACCTCACTGCGGGCCTTCATATAGGTAAAAATATCCGCGCCACGGAACGCATAAATCGCCTGCTTCGGGTCGCCAATCAATAGCAGCGCGGTATCTGGCTGATGTTGCCAGATGCGACGAAAAATACGGTATTGCTGCGGATCGGTATCCTGGAACTCATCAATCATTGCTACCGGGAAGCGGGTACGGATCGCCGCCGCCAGCGCATCGCCGCTTTCACTGCGTAGCGCTCCATCCAGTCGGCTGAGCATGTCATCAAATCCCAGCTCACCCCGGCGGCGTTTTTCTTTCGCCACCGTCTCACGAATCTCCGCCAGTGCACGGGTGATCACCAGATCTCTGAGCGTCAGCGGTTCCGCCAGCAATTCATCAATCGCGACAAACAGCGGATGTTGCGGCACCACGCCGCCTTCTTTAGTGCGCTCTTCAAGGAAACGCTGAGCGAATTTCTCCAGTGCCTCTGGCAACTGGTAGCTTTGCGTTCCGGACTGCGCCCAGGCGCTGATCTTCTCGATCCATTTGCCCTGGTTGCCACGGTTAAATTTACGCCGGTCGATGCCTGAGGCTTCCATCAATCCCTCAAGCTCACCCACCGCGTCACACCACTGTTGCTTAAGGGTATTGATTCGCTGCACGATCTGTTGATGACGGGACGCCAGCGTTTCGTCATCCGGTGGCGGCGCTTTGATGACCGGCGCTTCCCCTTGCAGGTAACGGTTAATATCCGCCAGCAGCGCCTGCGGCCCTTTCCACGTTTCAAACACTACCTGAGCAATTTCACGCGGCAAGGGATAACAGTGTCGACGCCAGAAATCCGCACAGGCCTGGTAGCGCAGCAATGATTCATCCTCGATCAACTGTTGCTCAAACAACATGCCGGATTCGAAGGCATTCAGACTTAGCATGCGCTGACAAAAACCGTGGATGGTGAACACCGCCGCCTCATCCATCTGTCTCTCGGCGAGCAGCAGCCACTGAGCCGCCTGCTTTTTATCGTCGATCTCGTCCAGCAGACGGGCATAAAGGGGGTTGTCAGTCGATTCGCGCAGGCAGGCGATCCGCAGTTCATGAATATTACTGCGGATACGTCCGCGCAACTCTTCGGTGGCGGCCTCAGTAAAGGTCACCACCAGCAGTTCTTCAACGGTCAGGGGACGGGGAAAGGCGGAGGAACCGCCGAGCCCGAGGAGCAGGCGCAGATAGAGCGCCGCGATAGTAAAGGTTTTGCCGGTGCCCGCAGAGGCTTCAATCAGGCGCTCGCCCGTGAGGGGCAAGCGCAGGGGATCAAGGGACTCGGCGACATCATTCATTCTGTTCTCTCACCAGGGGCAAAGTTTGCTGCAACGCGCTGACGCTGTCCCACACTTTCCAGCCTTCCGGGTGCACATAGTGCGGCTTCCCGTTTTGACCGCCGGAAATCTGCGACAGTACCGCCATGCCTTGCGGCTCGACCACCGCCTGATGGAAGAAATCAGCAAGTTTTTGCGGCGTCAGCTGTTTTATCTGAGCCACAATTTTATCACGTGAATCGAAGCGCATATTACCGCGATCGAAATCTTTGCTTAATTTCGATGCTTCTTCGCCCAGCGTTTGCGGTGCCTGCAACATCTGCGCGACGATAGCCTGCTTAATCTGGGCGAACTCTTCTGGTTTCATCGCCCGCAGCTTTGCTTCTGCCGTGGGGAAAAACGCCTTGTAGCGATCCCAGAGATAAGGTGGCTGTTTATCGCTACTTTGCAGCAGGAAGCCCATTCCCCACTGGCGTCCGATGCTTATCGGGAAGGCGAACACCGCATACCCTAACTGCTCTTCCGTACGCAGTTGATTGTAGAACCACGGCTGGACAATTTGACCCAGCATGGCGCTGTAGGCCGCGCTGGCAAACTCATCATAGCCAGTGGGGACAAAGACCGCCGCCAGTGCGGAGTCGGTGCTGCTGCCCGCTTTTTCAAAAATGGCCGACTGTTTCTTATCCACCAGCACATCTTTGTTGCGACACCATTCGGAGCCGTTGGCTCCCAACTGCTTCTGGATTTCCCGCGCCATCGTCGTGACCTGCGCTTCGCTCATGTTACCAACCGCCAGGAACTCCGGACGAGCGCCCGTTTTCAACGCATCACGGTAGGCCATCACCTCTTTCAGGGTAATCGACGGCAGCAGCGCACGCCGCTCGTCGCGGGAGAAATAGGGTACCTGAGAGATCATCTGCACCGGCATAATCGCCTGCTCGTAGGCTTTCCCTTTCTCGGCGGAATCCATCATCTGGCTATACCAGGATTTCGCCTGTTCAAGCTGTTCTTCAGTTGCGGTGTAGCTGAAATAGCCTTCAAGCAACGCCTGGAAAAGCTGTGGCAGACGCTGAGTGTAGCCGTCAGCATTGAGCATTAAGCCATTGTTGGCGTTAGTCGAAAAACCGATACCGCCCACAGCCGCCTGATTACTTAACTGATCGAGCGCAATTCCCGCCAGATAGTCGTTCAGCGCAAACATAACCTGGTTTCTGGCGCTGTCCATCGCCTGCGGATTACGCAGGATGACGCTCACGTCTGCTTTTGGCTCGCTGGAAAAATGCTGGCTCGGCGCATACACCACGCGCAGACCAGGCTCATCCACAATTAACGCCGGACGATCATATTTCTTTTCCGATTTGATCAGCGTGAAATCATCAGGAATATAGGGGTTCAGTTCCGGCAACGACAGTGCAATATCCTGCGCCTTTTTCTGCCAGTCGCTGAACGTCTGTTCGCTGATTTTATCGACCTGATAAGGGGCATCAACGAAGTAAGCGGTCTTATTGTGCGGCTCTTTCGGGCTGATGTACCAGATACGCGCATTTTGCGGCGTCATCATCTCCAGACGCGCCTGAATGGCTTTCGCATCGTATTGATCGGCAATGTTCACTGCGTCCAGCGTATGCGCCACCGGCACGCGGATCATGGTATCCGCCAGCCATTCGACGTAGTCCATATCACGGGTGATCGACGGGTAACGGAAGTCGAGATCAAGCACATGTGACAGCTCGTCAAAGTAGCGTTTATCGACGCCCTTTTCGCGTAACAGATTGAGGTAGCTGAAAATAGCCGCAACCACCTCTTCGCGGTTCGCCAGCCCTTTGTCGGTCAGGGTAGCGGAAATGGCTAACACACCGCTGTTACCGTTAACCACCGGATCGGAGTCCGCACGAATGCCTTCTACCAGCCCTTGTTTTTGCAGCCAGTCAGAAAGCGTACCCGGGCTACGGTTACCGATCAGATAGGTAATTAGCTCGTCGGTTTTACTGCGAAACTGGGCGCTGTTGTTGTCGATTCGGAACTCAACGCGCAGCACTTTACGCGGCAGTGCAGGAACGTAATGGATGATAACGCCCTTCTGCGCATCGGTGACGACCGGAACGGTAATTTCCGGCTTTTCGATATTCTTGTTGGGTACTCGCCCAAAAGTCTCTGCAGCAATCTTTGCCAGTTCCGGCAACGGCTTATTGCTGTAGATAACCGCTTTCATCAGATTGGCGGAGTAATACATGCTGTGAAAATCGCGCAACGCCTGCTGCACCGGGTTACCTGGTTTGTCGCTTAAGGTTTCCAGGTTGCCACCGGAAAAACGTGAGCCAGGGTGCGCCGGGTTGATCGTTTCCGCACTCACCTGCGCCATCCGCATCCCGTCACGGGTGCGCGCCATCGTCAGCTCAGCGTTTACCGCATTGCGCTCACGATCGGCATATTTTTTATCCAGCAGCGGTTCCGCAATGGCATCAGCCAGGCGGTCAACGGCACCGGTAAGCGCGTCGTTCTCCACTTCCAGATAGAACGCCGTACGGTACGGCGCGGTACTGGCATTGTGGCTGCCACCGTGCAGTTTGAGGTATTCCGCAAGGCTGTCAGCCTGTGGGTACTTTTTCGACCCCATCAGACACATATGTTCAAGGTAATGCGCCAGTCCCTGATGCGCATCCGGATCTTCCAGCGACCCCACAGGCACCACCAGCGCAGAAAGCGATTTCACCGCCTGCGGGTCGGATACCAGTAATACCACCATGCCATTATCCAGACGAATAGCCTGATACTGGCGGGTATCTTTGTCGCTTTTACGGATGGTTTCCGCAATGGGCTGCCAACCGATGTCTGCCTGACTTAAGGGCGCCCAAAAGGCGACCAACAACAGTAACGCTTTGAACCAGGTGCTGCGGGGCATTCAAGAACCTCATCATTAACTTTCTTTCTGCGCAAAGACACATTGGATGCTTCTCTGAGCAGGGCAACGCATCATAAAGGAAGCATCAAAATTGCGCAATTTTTATACAATCATCACGACTAATTAAATCTGAAAAGCGGAAGCAGGTAACGTTGTGACTGCAAAATAATGGCCTCATAGGTTTCTGAGTCCAGTTGCCGCCACAGGCGCTGATACCAGATATCCTCGCCTTCGCCACGCACGACCATGTTGCCTTCGTAAGCCTGCATAAACTTCATGCGGGCTTTTTGTCGCGTATCATCGTCATCTAACATGGCATCATTTGCCGCGTCATAACAGGTTTTTATCCACGCGCCGCCGCTTTCTGGTAGCACCAGCAGCGGCGCGGACATCCCTTCGCGATATCCGTCAATCAGTTGCGCCAGATACCCCAATGCCTGCTCTTGTTCCAGCGGTGGGAAGCGCCACTCTCCGTCTTTTCGCAAAAACAGTCGGCTTTCACCTTTCCCTCCGCAGGCACAATAGACAAGGTGTTCAAGCCAAAGTTGCACACCCTGTGAAATGCTGATTAACGAAGGCCGCCAGCGCAGTAGACCATCTTCCTGCACCTGCGGTAGCCAGCCGGTCAACTGCACGCCGTTGCAGTGCAGATCGACCTCCAGGCTTTGGCTCGGCTGACGGCAGGCCACGATCCTGTCCGCCAGTGTCAGCATTTCCTGATACTGAGCCTCCCAGAGGATCTCGCCATAAGCCCCATACGGCAGATCCCCCGCCGCACGGAAGCGGCGGAACAGACGTTCGGCATCATCCTGTTCAACCAGCGCATTCAGTAACTGCTGGTTGAGCTGATAACGGGTCAACCCTTCCAGGGTAAACGGTTCGGTATCCGGGATTTCACTCTCTTCAGAGCGGAAGTTAACCTGCAAGCGCTGCTGGAAAAACGCCCGCACCGGATGCGCCCAGAAGCGTTGCAGCGTTTCCAGATTCAGCGTCTCTGGCATGTCAAAAGCTAACGGCTGCACAAAATCGCTATGGGCTTCGCCACGACGGCTTGCCGCCGGTAGCCACTCGCTGGCGTAGCTCTGCTGCTCACCGGGCAGGAAGTTTTGCGCATCGAACGGCATACGGGTATGCAGACGGGCAATATGCGCTTTCACCCGTTTCTCGCTCTCATCGCTGGTTAACGCCTCGTCACCCGGCAAATAGTGGCTTTGTCCGATGTAATCGAGCAGCTCCTGCACCAGCACGGAAGGAAAACGTTCGCTGTTATCCTGGATTGAGCGCCCGATGTAGCTGATGTAAAGCGACTGCTGGGCAGAAATTAAGGCTTCGAGGAACAGATAACGGTCATCGTCACGACGGCTGCGATCCCCACGCATTGGTTTCTGGCTCATGAGATCAAAACCGAGCGGCGCAAGCTGGCGCGGATAAACACCGTCGTTCATTCCCAGCAGACAGACCACTTTGAAGGGAATGGAACGCATCGGCATCAGCGTACAGATGTTTACCGGCCCGGCCAAAAAGCGCTGACTAATCCGCTCCTGATCCAACCGCTGCGCCAGTTCATCGCGCAGTAGCGACAGCGGGACCGCGTCATCATACTTAGCCTCTATTCCTTCGGCGATGATCGCTTGCCACTGTTGCTCGATCAGCGTCATAGCCGCCTCGGTTTCAGCGTCAGGCAGAAAGAAATCGTTGAGCATCTCCCGACACACTGGCAACCACTCTTCCAGTGGGCGTTCCTGTGCCAGGCCACGACGCCAGAGATTAAGCTGCATCAGTAACGATGCCAGATGCCCTACCAGTTCGGCGATGAGTCCGCTGGATTCATCGTAAGGCAGAACGGACTGCCACTCGCCCTGCGCACTTTCCATGGCATAGCCCAGCAGCATGCGCGTGAGGCCAAATTGCCACGTATGCTGTCCCGTTGCCGGAAGTTCCAGTTCCCGCACGTTGTCGTCATCAATGCCCCAGCGAATGCCCGATTCATTGACCCACAACCGCAAATAACGCAATCCTTCTTCGCTGATATTGAAGCGCGCCGCCAGCACGGGGACATCCAGCAGAGCCAGCACATCCTCAGAAACAAAACGGCTGTCAGGCAGAGACAGCAGGCTGATGAACGCCTGCAACACCGGATGCGACTGACGCGCCCGGCGATCGGAAATCGCATAAGGCAGATAACGCTCCGCAGGGGCGCTGCCAAAGACCGCCTGAATAAACGGGCTATAGCTGTCGATATCGGCCACCATCACGATGATGTCGCGCGGCGTGAGCGTTGGGTCTGCCTCCAGCATTGCCAGCAGACGATCGTGGAGGACTTCGACTTCACGCTGTGGGCTATGACAGACGTGGAAGGTGACGCTGGTGTCGTTTGGATCAAGGCGTCGTTTATTGTCACTGCGGGAATACTCTTCAAGACTCACGCCCGCCACTGCGTGGTTTTCCAGCTCAAGAATATCGGCCTGGATGTTATGCAACAGGTTATCCGGCGTAATGTCGACAAACGCATCCAGTTCCTGGCTGTTTTCCAGTTCGGAAAGCAGATAAATATAGTCGCGTCCCAGTTTTCCCCACGAGGCCAGCATCGGGTTACCGACATCCTGTTCGCCATCGCCGTTAAACAAACTTTCGGCATTCGCATTGTCACGAAACAGCGGTAAATGACGGTCTTCAAAACTGTGTCGCCGCTGACGTGCCAGCAGTTTTGCCAGATATGCCGGATCTTTGATGTCGCCCCAGTAGTAGCGGCAGGGATTGGTGAAGAGCAGATGAATGTCGATATGTTTACCGAGCGCCTGCAGTGCCTGCAGGTATACAGGCGGCAACGCGGAGATCCCGCAGATAAACACACGAGAAGGGAGTCCTGCCGGGCAGCGTTCAGCGTTTTCGAGGGTCTGGATAAACCGTTGATAGAGATTAGCACGATGCCAGCGCGGCTGCCCCAGCGCATCGGTATACTCCACCAACGCCTTCCACAGCGGCGCCTGCCAGCTTTGCGCCTCTCCCAACCCTTCAACCGTTCGCCCCGCTTCCCACTGGGTTAGCCATTCCGGTCGGTACACCAGATACTGATCGAAAAGATCCGCCGCACGCGACGACAACTGAAACAACTTACGTTTATCAGTATCGTCTGTCAGATAGTGGCGTAATAGCGCGAAGTCGTCATGATCCAGCAGTTGCGGGAGCAGCGTCATCAACTTCCAGCTCATACTTTGTTTATTGAAGGCGCTCTCTTTGGGGATCTCCGGCAGTACGCGGACGAACATATCCCAGATAAAGCTTGCCGGGAGCGGGAATTCTATGTTGGCAGCAATGCCAAATTTCTGCGAAAGGGTCATCTGTAACCACTGCGCCATCCCGGTACTTTGTACCAGAATCATTTCCGGCTCAAAGGGATCGTCCAGCCGTTCGCGCTCAACAATGAACTCCATCAATGCTTCCAGCACATCCAGACGATTTGAGTGGTAGACCCTTAACATAGAGACTCCTGACAACTAACGGTTCGGGCAGTGCAGGCGTGTCATTTTTCCCTGCCTGCCCTGAGGTGAAGATAGCGTAACGCTGATGCTGACACATCCCGCCTGCGTTGTCTGCATCCGGTTAACCTGCCAGTTAACAGGAGGCGAAAACGAACGCAGTTGCGTCTGCTGCCAGCCCTGCCGCCAGAGCTGAAGATACTGGCCCCTGATGAAAAAACTGTTCATCAGCGCACGCTGATACCCTGAAAGTGCCGTCACCACCATCACCATGAGGACCATTGCCAGTATCACCTCAGGCAAGCTAAACCCGCGCTGGCGGCTCAGGGGAGCTGGCATAGCGCGACCTCCCGTAGCGGACAGAAATCGCTCCAGCCATGGGGAAAAAAAACAACGCTTTCCTCCTGTTGTTCACCTTCTCGCCATACGGATGTTCCCTGATAGCTGGCAATAAGCAACGCGCGACTGTTGGCGAGTCTGCGCAGGCAGACGGGGACATTGGCTTCCCCATAGTATCGACACGGTTTATCTGAACTTATCGACCATGGCTGCACTCTCCCCCACTCCATGGCTGATTGCACGATAGCCTGACGTTGCAAAGCCTGACTTTCTATCGCCACCCGCGAAGCAAAACTGCTCTGCTGCTGGTTAACCCCCTGCAACAGCAGGCTGCCGAGGACCAACAGCAGCAGAACCAGCGCCAGTGAGGAGACGCCCCGTTCGCGATTCATAAATTAAAGCCAGTGACGCTATAGTGCGCGTCGGCTATGGTTTGCGGATCCGCCCGGCTAACGCCGCGCAGATGTAAGGTCAGCTCCGGCGCAAAGCCTGCGATATCAAGGCGGGCAACCTCAAATGCCGTAATCTGCACAACATCAGGGTCAGTTATTTTATCCCATCCTTTTCCGCTGCACGTTTTTGCGCCGCGCTGGGTCTCCAGCACGTTGTCATTCAGGCGAAACCCGGTTTGTTCAGCCTCTTTCACCGGCTCGTTTTCCCAGACGCCATTTGCGTTGGCATCCCACTGTACGATGATGCACTGACCCGCATCGGCAATGTTTAACCCCTCACCACTGCAACTACCGTGACAGTATCCCGCGCGTTGAAGGTGCTTCGCGACGGTGTACACCCGCTGCCACATGTCATCCTCCAGCGCGAGTTTGCGGGTCTGCTGCAAAATATCGCGCTGTAACGCCGGTAAAAATCGGGCGGCCCCCAGCAACAGTACGCTGCTGATAGACATCGCAATCAGTACCTCAAGCAGAGAAAAACCGTGTTCTCTCACTGACAACCCTGAGTATCGTCGCGCTCGCACAGGCGAATTCGTCCCCAGGGTGAAACCACCACCCGCCACTCGCCTGCCGCATTTTTCAGGCGAATATTCCCCGGCCATGCAGTATTGCGTTGACCATAAAACGCCAGCGAGGCGGTGATCCCGACGAGGTCGACATCGCGCCAGAGCGGCACAAAAACGAGCGCAGAGCGCGGTGTACAGGTATTTCGTGATGCTGTCGAACTGACAAGACACCATGACGCGTCCTCCCTGATGGCGGTAATGATGTGATCGCGGTTATGCCAGTTGGCGTCCTCCCGTAACTGCAGCAAGAAATCGCGCAGTTGACAGGCGGTCTGCCAGAGGTGTTGCTGTTGCTGCCACTGTTGCCAGCCGTAGAGCCCTGTTGCACTCAGGCTGATAATGATAAGCATCGCGACCAGCGTTTCGATGAGCGTATAGCCCTGTTGTGTATTCATGGCGGCAGTATGACGTGTCGGGAGGTTAAAACGAGGCGAGAATTCAGGTTTTTCGGCGTATTACGCGGGAAATTTACCTTGTTGCAGCAGGTTGCAAAAATTCAGGAATCCACGCCGAAAAGCCAAAAACTGGATAAAAAAAACCGACGCACTGAGGCGCCGGCTATGACAGGATGAGGCCAGTTTAGATAGCAACCGGCGCTTTAATCCCCGGATGCGGGTCGTAACCTTCGATTTCAAAATCTTCGAAACGGTAGTCGAAGAGGGAATCGGGTTTACGTTTGATCATCAGTTTCGGCAGCGCGCGCGGCTCGCGAGTCAGTTGCAGGTGCGTCTGCTCCATATGGTTACTGTACAGATGCGTGTCACCGCCGGTCCAGACGAAATCACCGACCGCCAGATCGCACTGTTGCGCCATCATATGCACCAGCAGCGCGTAGCTGGCGATGTTAAACGGCAGACCAAGGAACACGTCGCAGGAGCGCTGATACAGCTGGCAAGAGAGCTTGCCGTCTGCGACATAGAACTGGAAGAACGCGTGACACGGTGCCAGCGCCATTTTATCCAGTTCGCCGACGTTCCACGCCGAAACGATAATACGGCGTGAATCCGGATCATTTTTCAACTGGTTCAGCACCGTCGTGATCTGGTCAATGTGACGGCCGTCCGGCGTCGGCCAGGCGCGCCACTGTTTGCCGTAGACCGGGCCCAGGTTGCCGTTTTCATCTGCCCATTCGTCCCAGATGGAGACGTTATTTTCGTGCAGATAGGCCACATTGGTGTCACCTTGCAGGAACCACAACAGCTCGTGGATGATGGAGCGCAGGTGGCAACGTTTTGTCGTCACCAGCGGGAATCCTTCCTGCAGGTTAAAACGCATCTGATGACCAAAAATGGAAAGCGTTCCGGTTCCGGTACGGTCGTTTTTCTGTGTGCCTTCATCCAGCACTTTTTGCATCAGTTCTAAATACTGTTTCATGGTTCCTCAGGAAACGTGTTGCGGTGGGCGACGGCGATAGGCCCAAACCATCATGATCACACCAGCGACAATCATCGGAATCGAGAGGATCTGTCCCATGCTGATGTACTGTACCCATTCGCCGGTGAACTGCTGATCCGGCTGACGGAAGAATTCAACGATGATACGAAACGCGCCGTAGCCAATCAAAAACAGTCCGGAGACGGAGCCCATCGGGCGCGGTTTACGAATAAACAGGTTAAGAATGATAAACAGCACTACCCCCTCCAGCGCCATCTCATAGAGCTGAGACGCGTGTCGCGGCAGGGAGCCATAGGTATCGAAAATGGATTGCCATTGCGGGTTGGTTTGCAGCAGCAGGATATCTTCGGTACGTGACCCAGGGAAGAGCATGGAGTAAGAGAAATTCGGGTCGACACGGCCCCACAGTTCGCCGTTGATAAAGTTGCCCAGACGCCCGGCTCCCAGGCCAAAGGGGATCAGCGGAGCAATGAAATCAGAGACCTGGAAGAAATTGCGTTTCGTGCGTTTGGCGAAAATGATCATCACCAGAATCACACCAATCAGACCACCGTGGAAAGACATGCCCCCGTCCCAGACGCGGAACAAGTAGAGCGGATTATCCAGGAACAGCGGGAAGTTATAAAACAGTACGTAGCCAATACGCCCACCGAGGAAGACGCCGAGGAAACCTGCATAGAGTAAGTTTTCGACTTCATTTTTGGTCCAGCCACTGCCCGGGCGATTGGCACGGCGCGTCGCCAGCCACATCGCGAAAATAAAGCCCACCAGATACATCAAGCCGTACCAGTGAAGTGCAACGGGTCCAATTGAGAAAATGACCGGATCGAATTCCGGAAAATGCAGATAGCTACTGGTCATCTGTCACCACAAGTTCTTGTTATTCCGCTGAAAAAACTCAGCGAGCGATATGCGCACCCACAGTTTACAGGCGCTCCAAAGGAGCGAATGATAGCATATGAGGTTCTGCGAGGCTGTCGGGAAGATGTAAAAGATCTGTATAGCGCTTTTACAACCCCCCGCGAATCAGACCGCCCATACCGCGACGCTCCATAAACGCCGCTACCTGATGGCGCACTTCCGTTGCCAGTTGCGCCTCAAGGCTGCGCTGGGCAAGGATTTTAGCCTCTTCGTAATCAATGTGGCGCAGCAGATATTTCACGCGCGCGACAGAGCGACCGTTCATTGAGAGATGGCGGAAACCCAGCCCAATCAGGATGGTCACACACATCGGATCGCCCGCCATTTCTCCACACACGCGTAGGTCGATATCGCTGCGCTCAGCTTCCTGCGCAATCATCGACAGTGCGCGTAACATCCCCGGGTGCAGACTGTCATAGATGCTGGCGACACGCGTATTGTTGCGATCCACCGCCAGCACGTACTGGGTCAGATCGTTAGTCCCGACGGAGATAAAATCGATGCGGCTTGCCAGGTTCGGCAGCATAAAGACCATCGACGGCACTTCCAGCATGATCCCGATACGCGGTTTCGGAATCGCGTAACCGATCATCTCTTCCACTTCGCGCCCGGCACGTTCAATCAGGCGGCGCGCTTCATCCACCTCATCGATACTGGTTACCATTGGCAGCAGAATACTCAGGTTGCCCGTCGCCGCATTGGCGCGCAGCATCGCCCGCACCTGGACAAGGAAGATCTCCGGTTGATCGAGCGTAATGCGGATTCCTCGCCAGCCCAGACAGGGATTCTCCTCACTGATCGGCATGTACGGCAACTGTTTGTCCGCCCCCACGTCCAGCGTTCGCAGCGTCACCGGCTTGTCGTTAAACATCTGCAACATGCCCTGATACTGCGCCACCTGCTCTTCTTCCGAAGGGAAACCGCTTTGCAGCATAAAGGGGATTTCGGTGCGATACAGGCCAATGCCGTCGATACGACTGCCCAGCTTTTCTTCATGCTCCGGGCTGAGCCCCGCGTTCAGCATAACTTTGACCCGCTCGCCGCTTTTCAGTTGTGCGGGTAAGTTGACGTCATCTTCAGCCAGACGGCTAAGCTCGTTCTCTTCGCTGATAAGCCGCTGATATTCCTGGATCAATACCGGTTCAGGATCGACCAGCAGCTCACCGCGATAGCCATCCACCACCAGCGTACGCCGGTGTAGCACCGACGGCTGGATATCAGCCCCCATTACGGTGGGAATGCCCAGGGCGCGGACCATGATCGCGGCATGAGAGTTGGCCGCCCCGTCGCGAACAACGACGCCTGCCAGCCGGTCCTGCGGCAGTTCCGCTAACGTCGTGGCGGAGAGTTCGTCAGCCACCAGCACGAAACGTTCTGGCCAGGCATTTGGCCCTTGTATGGAATCATCGAGATGAAACAGCAGGCGCTGGCCCAGCGCACGCAAGTCGCCCGCACGCTCTTTGAGATAGTTATCGCTCAGCGCGGCAAACTGTTCAGCAAACTTTTCGATGATGGTTTTGACCGCCCACTCCGCCACCGAGCCGTTATCGACTTCGGTAAACAGTTCACGTCGCAGGCGAGCATCAGAGAGCAGGTGCGAATAGAGATCGAATATCGCGGCGGTCTCTTTCTGGGCGCCCGCGGCAAACCGCTTACTGTAACGGCGAAACTCATTTGCCGCCTCTTCCAGCGCGCCGGTCAGGCGCTCACGCTCCAGAGCAGGGTCCAGCGTCGAGGCCTGATACACCTGCTCCATCAGCGGTAGTGTCGCATCCTGCCAGCCTTCTGCGATCGCCACGCCCGGCGCCGCCGGTAGCGCACGAATGCGCGTCTGACGATACTGGCCGAACAGAGCGGTAAGCTGAGATTGTGACAGGATCGCCGCCATCTGCGTGGCGAGCGTAACCAGGAAAGATTCTTCGCTTTCATCGTACTGGCGCAGTTCGCGCTGCTGTACAACGAGGACACCCAGCAGTTGACGACGCTGAATGATTGGCACCCCGAGGAAGGCACGGAAGCGCTCTTCTTTTACCGAGGGGATGTATTTAAAGCTGGGATGTTTTTGCGCATCGGCGAGGTTGATCGGTTCCGCCAGCCTGCCAACCAGGCCGACGATACCTTCATCAAACGCGAGTGCGACAGTGCGACCGCGCGGTTTTTTAAGCCCCCGCGTCGCCATGAGGTAATAACAACGCCGGTCATGATCGGCCAGATAAACCGAGCAGACCTCTGTATCCATCGCAAGACAGATGTCAGTAACCAGAATATTCAGCGCTTCATTAAGACGCGGAGCACTGGCCACCTTTTCGACTATTTCGCGCAGGCGGGTGAGCATAATTTGCGTGGCTTAACCTCTTTTACGTCGATAAGCAGGTGTACTTTGCGGCTTCGGCGTCGCTTCCTGAAGCGCCATCACAACACTTGCGAACTCTTTCATCACCCTGCGGTAGACATCGCGTTTAAATGAAACCACTTGCCGGACTGGATACCAGTAACTTACCCAACGCCAGCCGTCGAACTCAGGAGTGCTGCTGGTTTGCATATTGATTTCCGCGTCCCCGCTCATCAACTGCAAAAGAAACCACTTTTGTTTCTGGCCGATACACACCGGCTTTGTATCCCAACGCACCAAACGTTTTGGTAACTTGTAACGCAACCAGTTGCGAGTAGAGGCAAGGATTCGCACATCTTTACGGCTTAACCCTACTTCTTCAAACAGTTCCCGGTACATCGCCTGTTCTGCTGATTCTCCTGGGTTTATCCCACCCTGTGGGAACTGCCAGGAGTGCTGACCAAACCGCCGGGCCCACATCACTTGCCCCTGACGATTACAAATTACGATACCTACATTTGGGCGGTAGCCATCGTCATCAATCACCGGACTACCTCAACATAAACCTTATATGAGAATGATTGTTTCACACTCCTGACAGACGGTAAACCACTGAGTTACGGCGGTGTGCATCTAATAACAATTGAATAACTCACAGTTAAAGACAAAGTTATAAACAGACACTCACCCATTTGGGCGATTTTATTCACCTTTTCTGTGGATAGAGTTGTGAAGAAGTACGGAATTACTCCGGGAAAACCCGGAACAGTCTGAATAAACAGCCAACAGGGTGAAAAAAATATTTTCTTTTATTCATGAGGTTACTGGACCATTTTACCTCTTTCGAAGCAAAAGAGTGACAACCATCACACTGACGATCCTCAGGCTGATGAAAGATCGAACAGCGCTGACTTTATCCACAGATTGTGCCAATAAGTTAGACACAAATTGTGTGAAAATTCGATTTTCATCGCACGTCAAGGCTGTAAATGGAAACAGTAGTCGGGGTTTTTCACAGTTATCCCATCTTTCTGTGGATAACATGGTGTAAGATCCTGTTTAAATTCAGTGACCAGAAATGGAAAACCCGTTCAGGTGTTGCGCAACGTGTGATGCCGGAAACTAAAAACCAATATAAATCATGGCATTGAACATCCCATGTGGAAAACGATAAACTTCTTTCCCACGGTATAAAATCATTGTTCATTTTTTCACCTAAGGTGTAACACCATGTCCGGACTCCATCCTTTACGCTTTCCACCGGAATCTGAAGCCCTTCTGCTCCAGCAGGCGCAACAGCTTTCGGGCTATTCGTTAGGCGAACTGGCGGCGCTGGCAGGCATCGTTGCGCCGAAAGATCTCAAGCGGGACAAAGGCTGGATCGGCGTGTTACTGGAACTCTGGCTGGGGGCCAGCGCCGGAAGTAAACCTGAGCAGGATTTCGCAGCACTCGGCGTCGAGTTGAAAACCATTCCTGTGGATAGCCTCGGGCGGCCGCTTGAAACCACCTTTGTCTGCGTTGCACCGCTGACCGGAAACAGCGGCGTGACGTGGGAAACCAGTCACGTACGGCACAAACTGAAGCGGGTGCTGTGGATCCCGGTGGAAGGCGAGCGCAGCATTCCCCTCGTACAACGACGTGTAGGATCGCCGGTGCTGTGGAGCCCTGATGAAGAAGAAGACCGTCAGTTACGGCTCGACTGGGAAGAATTAATGGACATGATTGTGCTCGGTCACGTTGAACGTATCACCGCCCGCCATGGCGAATTTTTACAACTGCGACCGAAGGCAGCAAATGCCAAAGCGCTCACCGAGGCGATCGGTGCCCAAGGTGAGCCAATACTGACGTTGCCGCGTGGTTTTTACCTGAAAAAGAACTTCACGCGCGCCCTGCTGGAACGCCACTTTTTGTTACAGGAGCGTTAGACTTTCGCCTGGTGCCCGGGAAGCATATAATTAGCGTTTCTTTTTTTGGCAGGACTTTGTTCAATGTTATTTGCATGGATAACCGATCCTAACGCCTGGCTTGCGCTCGGTACGCTGACGCTGCTGGAGATCGTGCTTGGGATCGATAATATTATTTTCCTCTCTCTGGTGGTTGCAAAACTCCCGACAGCGCAACGTGCACACGCCCGTCGTCTCGGTCTGGCGGCGGCGATGATCATGCGGCTGGCGCTGCTGGCCTCCATCGCCTGGGTGACCCGGCTGACCAATCCGCTGTTCGAGGTGTTTGGTGAGGCCATTTCCGCCCGTGACCTGATCCTTCTGCTCGGTGGATTGTTCCTGATCTGGAAAGCGAGTAAGGAGATCCACGAATCCATTGAAGGTGAAGAAGAAGGGATGAATATGCGCGTCACCTCCTTCCTGGGGGCTATCGTGCAGATCATGCTGCTCGACATCATCTTCAGTCTGGACTCGGTGATCACGGCAGTCGGCTTGTCCGATCACCTGTTTATTATGATGGCGGCAGTGGTGATTGCCGTTGGCGTGATGATGTTTGCGGCGCGTCCTATTGGCGAGTTTGTCGACCGACATCCGTCCGTGAAGATGTTGGCGCTGTCGTTTCTGATTCTGGTGGGCTTCACGCTGATACTGGAAAGCTTCGACGTTCACGTGCCGAAGGGGTATATCTATTTCGCCATGTTCTTCTCGATTGCGGTCGAAAGCCTGAACTTGTTGCGGAACAAAAAGAACCCGCTGTAATAACTCTTTTCGCTCCCTACGGGGAGCGAACTTCTCTCTATCTCCGCTCTCAGTTTAAGATTTTACTGCTTTTTCTGCCCATAACTTCAGGTTATTACTAGACTATTATCAGACGCAGGCCACGTGAGGATAAATGGATGAAAAAATGGGCAGTGATAATTTCCGCAGTAGGGCTGGCTTTTGCTGTTTCCGGCTGTAGCAGCGATTATGTAATGGCGACCAAAGATGGTCGGATGATCCTGACCGACGGGAAACCCGAGATTGATGACGATACCGGTCTGGTGAGCTACCACGACCAGCAAGGCAACGCCATGCAAATTAACCGTGACGACGTTTCTCAAATCATTGAACGTTGAGGGTTGAGGTCAGCCGTGCTGCTGGCCTTAACAATTTTTCTTCCCTTTTTCCCTTCCCTCAGCCATTTTTATAATCCTTATGTCGTGATTATAAAAAGGAAACGGCTATGCAATATCACCGTATACCCCACAGCTCGCTTGAAGTTAGTACACTGGGGCTGGGCACAATGACGTTTGGTGAACAAAATAGCGAAGCCGACGCACATGCACAGCTCAACTATGCCGTCGCCAACGGCATCAACCTGATCGACGTGGCCGAAATGTACCCGGTCCCGCCGCGCCCGGAAACCCAGGGGCTCACCGAAACTTACGTCGGAAACTGGCTGGCCAAACATGGCAACCGTGAAAAGCTGATTGTCGCCTCCAAGGTCAGCGGCCCGTCGCGTAATAACGACAACAGCATTCGCCCGAATCAGGCCCTGGATCGTAAAAACATTCGTGAAGCGCTGCACGACAGCCTGAAGCGCCTGCAGACCGATTATCTGGATCTCTACCAGATCCACTGGCCGCAGCGCCCGACCAACTGTTTTGGCAAGCTCGGCTACAGCTGGACCGATGCCGCGCCGGTGGTGTCGCTACTGGATACGCTGGATGCGCTGGCCGAGTTCCAGCGCGCGGGCAAAATCCGCTACATCGGCGTCTCGAATGAAACCGCCTTTGGCGTGATGCGCTATCTGCATCTGGCGGATAAGCATGATCTGCCGCGCATTGTCACCATCCAGAACCCTTACAGCCTGGTCAATCGTAGTTTTGAAGTGGGCCTGGCGGAAGTGAGTCAGTACGAAGGCGTCGAACTGCTGGCCTATTCCTGCCTGGGATTTGGCACGCTGACCGGTAAATACCTGAACGGTGCGAAACCTGCCGGAGCGCGCAATACGCTGTTTAGCCGCTTTACCCGCTACAGCAGCGAGCAGACGCAAAAAGCCGTGGCGGCGTATGTCGATATCGCCAGACGCCATAACCTCGATCCGGCGCAGATGGCGCTGGCGTTCGTTCGTCGTCAGCCGTTTGTTGCCAGTACGCTGCTGGGTGCCACCACCATGGAACAACTGAAAACCAACGTTGAGAGCTTACATCTGACGTTAAGCGAAGAGGTGTTGGCGGAGATTGAAGCGGTGCATCAGGTTTACACCTATCCTGCACCCTAATAGAAGCGCGCCGGAGGCATTCCGGCGCGTTAATTATGCCTGGCGGCGCTGCCAGATCCACAGCGCCGAAATTGCCAGCGCGAACAGACCGCCAAAACCGATACCCACGGCGACAACCGGGATCCCGCCCCATACCGCCAGCGAGTAAAGCCCCAGCATCAACAGCATCGCGCTGTTCTCACCGAGGTTCTGTACCGCGATCGCATTGCCCGCGCCAACGCTCCTTTTACCGCGCTCCTGCAACAGCGCATTCAGCGGCACCACAAAGAAACCGCCCAGCACACCGATCAGCATCAGCAGCGCATAGGCAGGCAACAGCGCGTGTTGCAGAGAGAAAATCAGCACCACGACGCCAATCAGGATCCCCGCTGGCATGCAGCGCACCACGGTATCCAGCGTCACCAGTCTGGCAGCGGCTCCGGCCCCTGCCACAATACCGATCGCGACCATCGCGTTGAGATAGGTTGGCGTGGCGTTATCGGTAATACCTAACGCTACCGGTACCCACAGCACCAACAGAAAACGCAGCGTGACTCCCGCGCCCCAGAACAGACTGGTGCCCACCAGCGAGAAACGGGTTTCGCCGTTGCGCCACAGTGAAACACAGGCGCTGAAGAAACTGCGGGTCATCTTCACCAGATGCCAGGACTGCCCAGGACGAGCGGCCGCCAGTTTGGGAATAGACAGGTTCGCCACCACCGCACCGGCGTAGGCCAGCGCACAGGCAACCAGCGCGGCAATAACATGCCAGTCGGCCAGCACGCCGCCCGCCACCGAGCCGAGCAGGATCGCCGCAATAGTGGACGCTTCCATCAGACCGTTGGCTTTCACCAGTTTATCGCCGGTAGTCAGTTCCCCCAGAATGCCGTATTTAGCCGGCGAGTAAGCCGCCGCGCCAATCCCCACCAGCGTATAGCCGATAAATGGATTAAAGCCAAAGCAGATGCTTGCCGCCCCCAGCAGTTTGAGACCGTTGGCGAACATCATCACCCGACCTTTCGCAAAGCTGTCAGCAATCTGACCGACAAACGGTGCAAACAGGATGTAAGCGCCCACAAACACCATTTGCAGAATCGGCTGGCTCCAGTCCGGATAGAACTGTTCCTTCAGCAGCGCCAGCGTGGCAAACAGCAGGGCGTTATCGCCAAACGCAGAGAGAAACTGCGCCGCGATAACCGACATCATTCCTTTCGACCAGACAGAGGTATTGGTATGTGTTGACTCAGGCATTTTGTTTTTCCGGATCATCAACCCAGCTTTTCAGCGTTACGAAATCCGGCTTACCGCTGCCGAGTAACGGGAGTTGCTTCAGGTAACGGATATCGCGCGGCACCGCCAGTTCCGGGACGCCGTGCACACGGGCATACTGCTGTAAAACGTCACGTGTCAGTTCACTATCGGTGGTAAAGAGCACCAGCGCTTCGCCTTTGCTGGCATCACTCTTGATCGCCGTCGCATGCATTTTTTCCGGCGACACGCCGAGCGCCAGTTGCTCAACCATCTCCAGTGAGACCATTTCACCGGCAATTTTTGCAAAGCGTTTGGCGCGTCCCTGGATCTGCACAAATCCCTGTTCATCAAAGCGTACGATATCGCCGGTGTCATACCAGCCGCGCTCCAGTTCTCCTGCGGCGTTTTCCGCCACCGGCACTTCCAGCACGCCCGGTTTTTCCACGTGCAGGTAACCGTTCATGATGTTTGGCCCTTTCAACTGTAAACGACCGCCCTCTTCAATACCGGGGATCGCCAGCAGACGCGCGTCCATGCCTGGCAGGATCCGTCCAACGGTACCGGGCTTCGCCGCCATCGGGACGTTAATCGAGACCACCGGCGCACATTCCGTCACGCCGTAACCTTCGAGAATGCGCAGGCCAAACTTGTCCTGCCACAGCTGTTTTGTGCTCTCCTGGAGTTTCTCCGCACCCGCCACCACATAGCGCAGACGATAGAAATCATAAGGATTAGCAAAGCGAGCATAGTTTCCGAGGAACGTGGAGGTACCGAACAGCACCGTGCAGTTCCGGTCGTAAACCAGTTCCGGCACAATGCGATAATGCAGCGGACTGGGATAGAGGAACACTTCAGCACCGGTGAGTAATGGTGTAAACAGCCCCACCGTCAGACCGAAGGAGTGAAACAGCGGTAGCGCCGACATAAAACGATCGTTAGCGGTGAAGTCAGCAATGGTTTTGATCTGCTCGACGTTAGCCAGCAGGCTCTTGTGACTATGCACCACTCCCTTTGGATGGCCTTCTGAGCCCGAGGTAAAGAGGATCACCGCCGCCTCTTCCGGTTGCTGTTTGACCTGCGCCCGATGCGGCATCAACAGGTGCGCAAAGATCCACAGCTTGTCCGCCGTGGTCACATCGGCTTTGAGATCTTCCAGATAGACCCAGCGAACCTGCGTCAGTTGCTCCGGCAAGTGCCAGAGTTTGCCTTTATCCAGGAACTGGCGAGAGGTAAAAATGGTTTTAATTTCCGCGGCGGTGATGGCACTGGTCAGCCCTTTGACGCCCGCCGTATAGTTCATCATTGCCGGGATGCGACGGCGAGAAACCGCGCCGAAAATCACCGCCGCGCTGATAGCGGCATTCGGCAGCATCAGGCCAATTTTTTCGCCCTCTGCACTGTATTTCTCCAGAATACGCCCGACAAACAGCGTCTTAGTGAGCAACTGCCGGTAGCTGTCCGGCTTGAAGTTGATGTCTTCGATACAGCGCTTACCCGCGCCATAGCGGTACTTCGCCGCCAGCAGCGATTCATACAGCGTTTCGCGTGGGCGCACCGCCATCCGCGCTTCCATCATTTTCTGATGCAGCATTTCACCGGCGATTTTACGGCGATCGCGCGCGCGCGGCGCGTCGGGCATAGGCAGATGGGTTGGCGGTAAAACATGCAGATGGATCTGCGGGAAAAAGCGACGTTTCACCAGCCCTTTCAGGCGGCTGAAATGGGTGAGCTCTGCGCCTTCAATTCGCACCGGGACTAGCGTCGCGCCGGATTTCGCGGCGACAAATCCGGCACCATCGTAGATTTTCATTAACGAGCCGCTCACCGAAATGCGTCCCTCCGGGAAAATCACCACCGGGCGGCCCTGCTCGATCAGTCGAACCAGATGTTTAATCGCCATCGGCTTCGTCGGGTCGAGCGGCACAAAATCGATCAGCGAGGTTAACCAGCGCATGTACCACTGCTGGCTAATCGAGGTGTAGACCGCAAACACCGGGCGTACCGGTAGAAATAACGCCAGCAGAATGCCGTCGATAAACGAGACATGGTTGGGGGTGATTAAGACGCGCTCTCCCTGCAACGCCTGCATATCACCCGTTATGCGTACCCGATAGAGCACGCGGCACAGGTTACGGAAAAAGCCAAATAACATTTCAACTCCCTTTGCGCACGATTCGGTAAAATAATGGTGGCAGATTACACGAACAAGGCAACGGGAGCGACAGTAAACTCGGGGCGAAAAAAAACCTGCGCATCCGCGCAGGTTGGTGCAAGAGACAGGGTACGAAGAGCGTACCGAATAATCTCACCAATCAATACCTCTGGGATCTTGATTGTGGTCGGTGCGTGACCGCTTCGCCAGCGAGAAAACGCAAAGGAATGATGGGAAATGCAACCAGTTGTGTAAATTATCGCTTACTGTTACAGATTGCCGGAATAGCAAAAAAAAACCTGCGCCACTGGCGCAGGCTGGTGTAATTCGTGTGCTCAACCCGAAAGTTGACTTCACCTATCAATACCTCTGGGATCTCAACTTTATCAAGCTGCCTGGAAGCGTCGCCAGCGAACAATCGCAACAGCCCTTCGCAAAGTGTAACTAATGGTTTGCATCGTTCGATTTTTGTCTTATTTCCGGGGGTTTTGCTCACATTTGCCGCGTCGGAACAGGCAATCTGCTTGAACCAGCAGACGTTTTCCGTAACACTGACAGAATGTAAGCGTTTACCCACAATAGGTACTATCATGGCGACCATAAAGGATGTAGCCCGACTGGCTGGTGTATCAGTCGCCACCGTTTCTCGCGTCATCAACGATTCCCCCAAAGCCAGCGAAGCGTCACGCCTGGCGGTGACCAGTGCGATGGAGTCGCTCAGCTACCATCCCAATGCTAACGCGCGCGCGCTGGCGCAGCAGTCCACCGAAACCATCGGTCTGGTGGTTGGCGATGTTTCCGACCCTTTTTTCGGCGCGATGGTGAAAGCCGTCGAGCAGGTCTCCTATAACACCGGCAATTTTTTACTGATTGGCAATGGCTACCATAATGAACAAAAAGAGCGTCAGGCGATCGAGCAACTCATTCGTCACCGCTGTGCCGCGCTCGTCGTTCACGCCAAGATGATCCCGGATGCCGATCTGGCGTCATTAATGAAGCAAATTCCCGGCATGGTGCTGATCAACCGGATCCTGCCCGGTTTCGAACAGCGCTGTGTGGCGCTGGATGACCGCTACGGCGCCTGGCTGGCGACCCGTCATCTGATCCAACAAGGCCACACCCGCATTGGCTATCTCTGCTCGAATCATTCCATTTCAGACGCTGAAGATCGTCTTAAAGGCTATTACGATGCCCTTGAAGAGAGCCATCTCCCGGTCAACGATCGCCTTGTGACGTTTGGCGAACCGGACGAAAGCGGCGGTGAGCAGGCGATGACCGAACTGTTAGGCCGCGGCAGAAACTTCACCGCGGTGGCCTGTTATAACGACTCCATGGCCGCTGGCGCGATGGGCGTGCTGAATGATAACGGCGTTGACGTCCCGGCAGAGATCTCGTTGATCGGCTTTGATGACGTGCTGGTTTCGCGCTACGTTCGTCCGCGCCTGACCACCGTGCGTTATCCCATCGTGACGATGGCGACGCAGGCCGCAGAACTGGCGCTTGCGCTGGCGGAAAAACGCCCGCTGCCGGATGTCACCCATGTCTTCAGCCCTACGCTGGTCCGTCGCCATTCCGTGACGACGCCAGTGGATGCGGGCAATGCGTCATCAAACGAGTAATCAGGAACGCGCCATGATAACAATGCTGGATGTTTCCCGTCGTGCCGGTGTCTCGAAAGCCACCGTTTCTCGCGTGCTGAACGGCACCGGACAGGTTAAAGAGAGTACCCGTCAGAAAGTGTTTAAGGCGATGCAGGCGCTGGATTATCGTCCGAACTTTCTGGCCCGCTCGCTGGCGAACCGGACCAGCAACAGCATTGGACTGGTCGTGTCGACCTTTGATGGCTTCTACTTTGGTCGCCTGCTACAGCAAGCCTCGCGGCAGACTGAGTCTCACGGCAAACAGTTGATTGTGACCGATGGTCACGATACACCGGAGCGCGAACAAGAAGCGGTGCAGATGCTGGCCGATCGGCAGTGTGACGCCATCATTCTCTACACCCGTTACATGAGCGAAAAAGCGATCCTCGCGCTGGCGGATTCGATCACGATGCCGTTGATTATCATCAACCGTGACGTCAGCCTCGCCCGTGAACGCGCCATCTTTTTTGAGCAGGAAGACGCGGCATTTCAGGCGGTGGACTACCTGATTTCCCAGGGACATCGCGAGATCGCCTGTATTACCGTGCCGGGACATACGCCGACCGGGAAGTCGCGTTTGATGGGCTATCGCAAGGCACTGGAGAAAAATGGCATCGCCTGGGATCCCGCAAAGGTGAAGTATGGCGATTCCAGCATGACGCGCGGCTATGACGCCTGTAATGAACTGCTGCAGGAAGGGGTGACGTTCAGCGCCCTGTTCGCCTGTAACGACGACATGGCACTGGGCGCGTCGAAGGCCCTGCACCAGGCCGGGCTTAACATTCCGCAGGATGTGTCACTGTTTGGATTTGACGATGCACCGAGTGCGAAATGGCTTGAACCGGGATTGTCGACGGTTTATCTCCCCATCGACACGATGATCACCACGGCTATCGACCAGGCGATCCGTATGGTCAATGGCGAAGAGGTCGAACCGATCCCCCCCTTTACCGGCACGCTGGTGTTGCGCGACTCGGTGACTACCGGGCCGTATTTTAACGCATAAATCGTAATGCGTTCTACGCGACGTAATGCCTGATGGCGCTTCGCTTATCAGGCCTACAAACGACGGTAACGCCGCAGGCCGGATAAACCGCCGCCCGACAAGAAATCAAAACACTTCCAGCGCTAACAGCTCCTCAATGGTCTGGCGACGGCGAATCAGTCGCGCCTGACCGTTGTCAAATAACACTTCCGGCAGCAGCGGACGGCTGTTGTAGTTCGACGACATTGACGCACCGTACGCGCCGGTATCATGCAGCACCAGATAATCTCCCGGTGCCACCACCGGCAACGCGCGGGTTTCTACTTTGCCGCCCTCTTGCTGAGTAAAGACGTCGCCAGATTCACATAGCGGCCCGGCGACGACCGTGTCGACCCGCGGCGCGTTCTCCAGTGAACGACCATCCGCCGCCAGCGCGGTAATATGATGATAGCTGCCGTACATCGCCGGGCGCATCAGATCGTTAAAACCCGCATCTACCAGTACGAAATGGCGACTGCCCATCTGCTTCACGCTACGTACCTGGGTGACCAGCACACCTGACTGAGCAACGAGAAAACGTCCGGGCTCAATTTCCAGCTTAACGTGATGCCCCAGATGACGGGCGATCTGCTCGCGTGCGGCGTTCCACAGGCCAAAGTAATGCCGTGTGTCTACTGCCTCTTCGTCATCATGATAAGGAATCGACAGGCCGCCACCGGCGGAGATCGCCTCCAGATCCTGACCGAAATCCAGCACCTGACGCACCATCGCGCCGCACACCTGCTCCAGATGACCATAATCAACGCCTGAACCGATGTGCATGTGAATGCCGACCAGTTTCAGTTGATGACGCTGCATTACCGCCAGCGCCTGCGGCAAATCGGTATGCCAGATGCCGTGTTTGCTGTTTTCACCGCCGGTATTGGTTTTCTGACTGTGGCCGTGACCAAAGCCCGGATTAACGCGCAGCCAGACGCGATGACCCGGCGAGACCTGCCCAAGCTGATCGAGCATATCGACAGAACCCGCATTGACCGGAATGCGCAATTCGCTGACGCGGGCCAGGGTGGCGTTATCAATCACATCGGCGGTAAACACGATGTCATCCGGATGCGTTTGCGGATCGTATCCCGCTGCCAGCGCCCGCTCGATTTCGCCTAATGACACGGAGTCTACTTTGACGCCCTGCTCACGCATTAAGCGCAGAATATGAATATTGGAGCAGGCCTTCTGCGCGAAGCGCACCACATCAAACTGTTGCAGCGCCGCAATCTGGCGACGAACGATCTGTGCGTCGTAAACCCAGACCGGGCAGCCAAATTCGGCTGGCAACCTGAGCAGGTTTTCTGCGGTGAGATCGGTATCGGTGCAATACAGTGAATGAGGCATAACGGGCTCCGGACATGACGTTTTTTATGATTACGCCACATTGCGAAGAGAATAAAAAATATCGTTTTATACCGACTCTATGCAAAAATGATATGGTTTTTATTCAGCGAGGTGATTATGGCTGCCGTTAACTTACGTCATATTGAAATCTTTCATGCGGTCATGACCGCCGGAAACCTGACCGAAGCCGCGCGGTTGCTGCATACGTCACAGCCTACCGTCAGTCGTGAACTGGCGCGCTTTGAAAAAGTGCTGGGATTAACGCTGTTCGAACGTACGCGCGGTCGCCTGCATCCAACGGTTCAGGGGTTACGTCTGTTTGAAGAGGTTCAGCGATCCTGGTACGGGCTGGACAGGATTGTCAGCGCGGCGGAAAGCCTGCGGGAGTTTCGTCAGGGGGAGTTATCGATTGTCTGTCTGCCAGTCTTTTCACAGTCGCTGTTGCCCGCATTGATTCAGCCGTTTCTCGCCCGCTATCCGGACGTCAGCCTGAACATTGTGCCGCAGGAGTCACCGCTGCTTGAAGAGTGGCTTTCCGCCCAGCGTCACGATCTGGGGTTGACGGAAACACTGCACACGCCTGCCGGTACGGAACGTACTGAGCTCTTCTCGCTCGATGAAGTCTGTGTGCTGCCGCCGGGACATCCGCTGGCGGAAAAACCGGTATTAACGCCGCAGGATTTTCAGGGGGAGAACTACATCAGCCTGTCGCGCACGGACAGTTACCGGCAACTGCTGGATACCCTGTTTAATGAACACGACGTTAAACGGCGGATGGTCGTGGAGACCCACAGCGCGGCGTCAGTGTGCGCGATGGTACGCGCCGGAGCCGGTCTTTCGGTAGTAAACCCGTTCACCGCGCTGGATTATGCGGCGAGCGGCGTGGTGGTGCGCCGTTTCAGTATTTCCGTGCCGTTTACTGTCAGCCTGGTCAGGCCCATCCACCGACCTGCTTCCGCGCTGGTTGAGGCTTTCAGCCATCATCTGCAAACCCGCCATCACCTGCTGGTAACGGCGCTGGAGCAGATCCTCGGGCCGGTTACGACAGCATGAACGTCACGGCGTCTGCGGCATGGATCGCGGCGGTGTCAAACACCGGGATCGGGCTACGCTCCACCGGCACCAGAAGACCAATCTCCGTGCAGCCAAAAATGACGCCCTCTGCGCCTTGTGCCGCCAGACTTTCAATCACCTCTACATAGTACTGACGCGAGGTCTCGGTAAAGTGTCCGAGGCAAAGCTCATCAAAGATGACCTGGTTGATCTTCGCCCGCGCATCCGCATCGGGTATCAGGCACTCAATGGCAAACTGCTGTTCCAGGCGACCGCGATAAAAATCCTGCTCCATGGTGTAGCGCGTACCCAGCAGCGCAACCCGGCTCATTCCCTGCGCGGAGATGACGCGCCCGGTCGCATCGGCAATATGTAAAAAAGGCAGCGAGCAGCGCGATTCGATGGCTTCCGCCACTTTGTGCATCGTGTTGGTACATAAGACGATCCCTTCCGCCCCCGCCTGCTGCAACCCGATCGCGGCCTGCGCAAGAATGTCTCCGGCTTTGTCCCACTCGCCGCGACTCTGGCACGCTTCAATCTCATGGAAGTCAACGCTGTGCAGCAACAGGCTTGCAGAATGAAGCCCACCCAGTTGTTGTTTAATCCCTTCGTTAATTAACCGGTAGTACGGGATCGTCGATTCCCAACTCATGCCGCCTAACAAGCCGATCGTCTTCATTACCTGCTCCTTCATCAGTGGTTTACCGCAGTGAAGCAAACTTGTGATCAAGTTTCCAGTTCATTTGATCTCCCATTTTCTTTGTCACGCGCCTGAGTTAGCTTTAATGAAACATTGTTTCAAACAATAGGATCCCGCATGTTTGTTTTCCATAACGAGACGGCGCTTGAAGATCTGGGTAATGGCGTTACCCGCCGCATCCTCGCGCATAACGGCAAAATGATGGCTGTCGAGGTTAACTTTGAGCAAGGGGCAATTGGCCCGCTGCATCACCATCCGCATGAACAACTGACCTACGTGTTATCCGGTGAATTTGAATTTACTATCGGTGACGAGAAGCAGGTGGTACGTGCGGGGGATACGTTGTATAAGCAGCCGAATATTGTGCACGGCTGTGTCTGCCTGAAGCCGGGAACGCTGCTGGATACCTTTACGCCGGTTCGCGACGATTTTCTCACCGCCTGATTTCATCAATAAAAAAGCCACCCCGAGGGGTGGCTTGAAGGTTTAGCTTATAATGCGATGAAACATGCAGTCCCTACGCCAGCGTTTTCTACGTCAGTATAGTTTGTTGTCGTACCTGAAAGGGCCTGAACGATAGTATGATTCCCCGACGGACCATCGGTCGTTTTGTACCATACTGCAAGCCCTGACTGTATCATGTCAGTGGTAATTAAATTACCCCACTCCGCCCACAGGCTTCCTACTTTTCGAACATTGGTACCACTGGTAAGTTGCGCTACGCTCGGTGTTGCCATTCCCAGGCTGCTGCAATAGGTATTGCCCTGAGCCCAGGTCACGCCATCATTAGCTCTCACTTTATACCAGGTACTAACCGTAAACGTATACTGCAAGGTCAATCCTGATGATTTTGCCGTCGCCGTAACTTTTACCGTTTTCGTATCACTGGTTGCATCGCTATCAAATGCCACCACCCCTGCGGAGCTCACCGACGCCCAGTCCTGATCACTTACCCATGTATAGTCTGCCCCCGTTTTCCCGGTTGGAACATTCAGAGTAAATGCCGCTTTGCTAACGCTCTTAGGCTTGCTGCCGTTATCGGTGTAACCGGTACTCGGGAACCCGGCTGTAATGGCAAAATTATAACTATTCGCCGTAATATCTTTAAACGCTCCCGGCACAAACTCCACCGTATCGCTCAGACTGTCATTCAGCACATCACCGCTAATCATCGGCTTCAGCGTCAGCGTATCGGCCAGCACGCTGCTGATAGTCTCCGTATAGGTGCCCGGTGTGGTGGCATCCTCACCCCAT
>DXKH01000052.1 GCA_019415335.1 Citrobacter sp.
CGCTGTGTCTCCAGCCAGTTCAGCCACTGGTCCATCCCTTCGCCGCTGGTGGCGGAAATAAGGATGATTTCAATTTCTGGATTGACTTCACGGGCGCAGGCGATGCACTTCTCAACGTCAAAGTTGAGATACGGCAGCAAGTCAACTTTGTTGAGCAGCATCAGCGAAGCTGCGGCAAACATATGCGGATATTTCAGCGGTTTGTCTTCGCCTTCGGTAACAGAAAGCACCGCCACTTTATGGCGTTCGCCGAGATCAAAACTCGCCGGGCAGACGAGGTTGCCGACGTTTTCGATAAACAGAATGCCACGGTCTTCCAGCGGCAGACGCGGCGCGGCATCGGCAATCATCTGCGCGTCGAGGTGACAGCCTTTGCCGGTATTGACCTGAATCGCCGGTGTGCCGGTGGCGCGAATGCGGGCGGCATCGTTGACTGTCTGCTGATCGCCTTCGATGACGGCGCACGGCACGCTGTCTTTCAGCTTCATCAGCGTTTCGGTGAGCAGCGTTGTTTTACCGGAACCCGGGCTGGAGACGAGGTTGAGCACCAGTTGCTGACGCGCGGCGAAGCGGGCGCGGTTGCGCTCAGCCAGACGGTTGTTCTTATCCAGTACGTCGATTTCCACTTCCAGCATACGCCGCTGGCTCATGCCTGGCGCATGGGTTCCGGCTTCACCGTGACCGTAGTGCAGATCGCCTTCTTCAGTCTGGCTCGGGGTGAATTCGGACGTTTTGATGCCGGTAATATTCAGCGCCGGGCGAGCTGCCGGGGCAAAAGGCGCGCTACGAAACGCGGAATGAGGGTTATGTTCATCACCCTCTATATAAAGGTTGCCTTCAGCGCAACCGCATGTTGTACACATCGCTCACTCCTGATCTATTTCTATTCGTCGAATCTGTAATCCGTCATCGGCCACGATCTGTAGCGTGTCGCTATTGCATTGCGGACAGCGGCGTACGCGTTGGGTCAGTAAGGTGACGTATTGCTGACAGGATTCACACCAGCATTCAGCTTCTTGTTCCTCGAGGTGCAGTTTACAACCTTCCGCAACGGTGCCACGGCATACCAGATCAAAACAAAAGGAGAGAGCGCTGGTTTCTACGCAAGAAAATGCGCCAATTTTGAGCCAGACCCCAGTTATCCGTTTTGCGCCGTGCGCGACGGCCTGTTGTTCGATCAATTCCAGTGCCCGCTGGCAAAGGGTAATTTCGTGCATATCGCCTCCCGATGTTATGGGCAGGGTTAAGCAATAACTATGCCATCCTGAAAATTTCCTGCGCTTGTCGATGACGATGATGACGAAATGACATGTCATTCGGGCGTCGACAGCCGTCATTTATTTTTAAACTCATGCAAAAACAAATGGTTAAAAACTGGCATGGAAAATGCTTATGGCAGGCTATCTCTGTTAAACGGGTAACCTGACATGACTATTTGGGAAATAAGCGAAAAAGCCGATTACATCGCGCAGCGGCATCGTCGCCTACAGGACCAGTGGCATATTTACTGCAACTCGCTGGTTCAGGGGATCACCTTGTCGAAAGCGCGTCTGCACCATGCGATGAGCTGCGCGCCGGATAAAGATCTCTGCTTCGTACTGTTTGAACACTTTCGTATCACCGTCACGATGGCCGATGGCTTCAACAGCCACACCATCGAGTATTACGTCGAAACCAAAGATGGCGAAGATAAGCAACTGATTGCACAGGCGCAGTTGAGCATTGACGGCAAAGTGGATGAGCGGGTCAGCAACCGTGAGCGCGAGCAGGTGCTGGAACACTATCTCGATAAGATTGCCAGCGTCTATGACCGACTGTATGTCGCCGTTGAGAGCGGCTCACCGATCAATCTGAGCCAGCTGGTGACGGGACAAAACCCGGCGGCCTGAATGCGGCGTTTTGCCTCGTGATGTCGTCTCATCGGCCATCACGAAGATTTGAGGGACAGACGTGTCGAACAGTGTCGAAACTGACATTTCATCGACATGTTTTCGTCAAAAATGACTATCACCTGAGGAATGCCTGGTGAATCGTTTTGTAATTGCTGACTCCACGCTCTGTATCGGCTGCCACACCTGTGAGGCCGCCTGTTCAGAGACGCATCGCCAGCACGGCCTGCAGTCTATGCCGCGCCTGAAAGTGATGCTGAATGAAAAAGAATCTGCGCCGCAGCTTTGCCACCATTGCGAAGATGCCCCCTGCGCCACCGTGTGTCCGGTCAACGCCATTAACCGGGTGGATGGTGCCGTCCAGCTCAATGAAAGCCTGTGCGTGAGCTGCAAACTGTGTGGCATCGCCTGTCCGTTTGGCGCGATCGAATTTTCCGGCAGCCGTCCGTTGCATATCCCGGCCAACGCCAATACCCCGAAAGCGCCGCCTGCGCCACCGGCACCGGCTCGCGTCAGCACGCTGCTGGACTGGGTTCCCGGTGTGCGCGCTATCGCAGTGAAATGCGATCTGTGCAGCTTCGATGAGCAAGGCCCGGCCTGCGTGCGGATGTGCCCAACCAAAGCCCTGCATCTGGTGAACAACATGGATATCGCCCGCGCCAGCAAACGGAAACGTGAGCTGACTTTCAATACCGATTTCGGCGATCTCTCTTTGTTTCAGCAGGCTCAGAGTGGGGATGCAAAATGAGCGCAATTTCACTGATCACCTGCGGCGTGGCCTGGTTTGCCGCCACCGCCGTCCTGGCATTTCTGTTCTCTTTTCATAAAGCGCTGAGCGGCTGGATAGCCGGCGTGGGCGGCGCGGTGGGTAGCCTGTGTACTGCTGCGGTGGGTTTCACCGTACTGATCAACGCCGCGGTGGTGAGCGGCGTGATGCCGTTTATCGGTCACGGTGTGCAAATCACTCCGCTGAATTCCATCTGGCTAATTACGCTGGGGCTGTGCGGGCTGTTCGTCAGCCTGTACAACATCGACTGGCATCGTCATCCGCAGGTCAAGGCCAACGGTCTGTTGGTCAACCTGATGATGGCTGCCGCGGTGTGCGCGGTTGTCGCCAGTAATCTCGGCACGCTGGTGGTGATGGCGGAAATCATGGCGCTGTGCGCCGTATTCCTGACCGGCTGCAGCAAAGAAGGCAAGCTGTGGTTTGCGCTGGGTCGTCTCGGCACGTTGCTGCTGGCGATCGCCTGTTATCTGGTGTGGCAGCGCTATGGCACCCTGGAGTGGCGCCTGCTCGATCTGCGCACACAAGAACTGCCGCTGGGTTCTGACATCTGGCTGCTCGGCGTGGCGGGCTTTGGTCTGTTGGCCGGGATTATTCCGCTGCACGGATGGGTGCCACAAGCACACGCAAACGCCAGCGCACCGGCGGCGGCGCTGTTCTCCACTGTGGTGATGAAGGTTGGTCTGCTGGGTATTCTCTCTTTATCGCTGATTGGCGGTAATGCGCCGCTGTGGTGGGGCGTGCTGCTGCTGGTACTCGGCATGATCACCGCGTTTGTCGGCGGTCTGTATGCACTGATGGAGCACAATATTCAGCGCCTGCTGGCGTATCACACGCTGGAAAACATCGGCATTATCCTGCTAGGTCTCGGCGCAGGCGTCACCGGGATTGCTCTCAATCAACCGGCGCTGATTGCTCTTGGCCTGACCGGTGGTCTCTATCACCTGGTGAACCACAGCCTGTTCAAAAGCGTGCTGTTTCTTGGTGCGGGCAGCATCTGGTTTCGTACCGGACATCGCGATATCGAAAAACTGGGCGGAATCGGCAAACGCATGCCGGTCATTTCTATTGCGATGCTGATTGGCCTGATGGCAATGGCTGCACTGCCGCCGCTGAACGGCTTTGCCGGCGAGTGGGTGATTTACCAGTCCTTCTTCAAACTGGGCAACAGCGGCGCGTTCATTGGTCGTCTGTTGGGGCCATTACTGGCGGTTGGACTGGCGATTACTGGTGCGCTGGCGGTGATGTGTATGGCGAAAGTGTATGGCGTCACCTTCCTCGGTGCACCGCGCACGAAAGAGGCGGAAAACGCCTGCTGCGCGCCGATCCTGATGGGCGTCAGCGTCGTGGCGCTGGCGATGTGTTGTGTACTCGGTGGGGTTGCCGCGCCGTGGCTATTGCCGCTGCTGGCGACCGCCGTACTGCTGCCGCTGGAAACCGCCAATACCACCGTCTCGCAACCGATGATCACGCTGCTGCTGATCGCCTGTCCGCTGCTGCCGTTTATCATCATGGCGATGTTCAAAGGCAACCGTCTGCCGTCGCGTTCACGCGGGACGGCATGGGTCTGCGGTTACGATCACGAGCAGTCGATGGTCATTACCGCGCACGGTTTTGCGATGCCAGTGAAAGAAGCCTTTGCACCGGTTCTCAAACTGCGTAAGTGGCTCAACCCGGTAGCGTGGGTTCCGGGCTGGCAGAGCGCGGCGGTACCGGTGCTGTTCCGCCGTCTGGCGCTGATTGAGCTGGCCGTGCTGGTGGTGATTGTGGTTTCACGAGGAGCCTGAGAATGAGTGTTTTATATCCGTTAATTCAGGCGCTGGTGTTATTTGCCGCCGCGCCGCTGCTATCTGGCGTGACCCGCGTGGCGCGTGCCCGTTTGCACAATCGTCGCGGCCCTGGCGTATTGCAGGAGTATCGCGACCTGATCAAACTGCTGGGTCGTCAGAGCATCGCGCCAGCGGATGCCGGCTGGGTCTTTCGTCTGACGCCGTTTGTGATGGTGGGCGTCATGCTAACCATCGCCACCGCGCTGCCGGTGGTGACCGTGGGGTCTCCGCTGCCGCAACTGGGCGATTTGATCACATTGATTTATCTGTTCGCCATTGCCCGTTTCTTCTTTTCCATTGCCGGTCTGGATACCGGGAGCCCATTTACCGCGATCGGTGCCAGCCGCGAAGCGATGCTCGGTGTGCTGGTGGAGCCGATCCTGTTGCTGGGTCTGTGGGTCGCCGCGCAGGTCGCGGGTTCCACCCATATCAGCAATATCACCGATACGGTCTATCACTGGCCTGCAGCCCGCAGCATTCCGCTGATTTTGGCACTGTGCGCCTGTGCGTTCGCCACCTTTATCGAAATGGGCAAACTGCCGTTCGATCTGGCGGAAGCGGAGCAGGAATTGCAGGAAGGGCCACTGACCGAATACAGCGGCAGTGGTTTTGCGATGCTGAAGTGGGGCATTAGCCTGAAACAGCTGGTGGTACTGCAAATGTTTGTCGGCGTGTTCCTGCCGTGGGGGCAGATGGAAACGTTCAGCGCAGGTGGACTGCTGTTGGCGCTTGTGATTGCCATCGTCAAGCTGCTTGTCGGCGTACTGGTGATTGCCCTGTTTGAAAACAGCATGGCGCGTCTGCGTTTTTGCGCCACCTCACGCGTGACCTGGGCCGGTTTTGGGTTTGCGTTTTTAGCGTTCGTCTCCTTGCTGGTGGCGTGATTTAAGAGAGTTTGAGCATGTCTGAAGAAAAATTAGGTCAACAATACCTTGCCGCACTGCACCAGGCGTTTCCTGGCGTGGTGCTGGACGAAGCCTGGCAGACCCGGGATCAACTGACCATCACCGTGAAGGTCAACTATCTGCCGGAAGTGGTCGAATTCCTTTACTACAAACAGGGCGGGTGGCTCTCCGTGCTGTTCGGCAATGATGAACGCCAGCTGTGCGGTCACTACGCGGTGTACTACGTGCTGTCGATGGAGCAGGGCACCAAATGCTGGATTACCGTCCGTGTTGAAGTTGATGCCAATAAGCTGGAATTCCCGTCCGTCACCCCGCGCGTACCGGCTGCGGTGTGGGGTGAGCGCGAAGTGCGCGACATGTACGGTCTAATCCCGGTCGGTCTGCCGGACGAACGCCGTCTGGTGTTGCCGGATGACTGGCCGGACGAACTCTATCCGCTGCGTAAAGACAGCATGGATTATCGTCAGCGCCCGGCGCCGACCACCGATGCGGAAACCTACGAGTTCATCAACGAACTGGGTGACAAGAAAAATAATGTGGTGCCCATTGGCCCGCTGCACGTCACTTCGGATGAACCGGGACACTTCCGTCTGTTCGTTGATGGCGAAAATATTATCGATGCCGACTACCGTCTGTTCTATGTCCATCGCGGCATGGAGAAACTGGCGGAAACCCGGATGGGTTATAACGAAGTCACCTTCCTGTCGGATCGCGTTTGCGGGATCTGCGGCTTTGCCCACAGCACCGCGTATACCACCTCCGTTGAAAACGCGATGGGCATCGTAGTGCCGGAACGCGCGCAGATGATCCGCGCCATCCTACTGGAGGTGGAGCGTCTGCACTCCCACCTGCTGAACCTCGGTCTGGCCTGTCACTTCACCGGCTTTGACTCCGGCTTTATGCAGTTCTTCCGCGTCCGCGAAACCTCCATGAAGATGGCGGAGATCCTGACCGGGGCGCGTAAGACCTACGGTCTGAACCTGATCGGTGGGATTCGTCGCGATCTGCTGAAAGAGGACATGATCCAGACCCGCCAGTTGGCGCAACAGATGCGTCGCGACGTGCAGGAACTGGTGGATATGCTGCTCAGTACGCCGAACATGGAACAGCGCACCGTGGGAATTGGTCGTCTGGATCCTGAGATTGCGCGTGACTTCAGTAACGTTGGGCCGATGGTTCGCGCCAGTGGTCACGCCCGAGACACCCGCGCCGATCACCCGTTTGTTGGTTACGGCCTGCTGCCGATGACGGTTCACAGCGAACAGGGCTGCGACGTGATCTCGCGTCTGAAGGTGCGCATCAACGAAGTGTACACCGCGCTGAACATGATCGACTTCGGTCTGGACAACCTGCCAGGCGGTCCGCTGATGGTGGAAGGTTTCACCTATATTCCGCATCGCTTTGCGCTGGGCTTCTCCGAAGCGCCGCGCGGTGACGATATTCACTGGAGCATGACCGGCGACAACCAGAAGCTGTACCGCTGGCGCTGCCGTGCGGCGACGTACGCCAACTGGCCGACCCTGCGCTACATGCTGCGCGGCAACACCGTCTCTGATGCACCGCTGATTATCGGTAGCCTTGACCCTTGCTACTCCTGTACTGACCGCATGACCGTGGTGGATGTGCGTAAGAAGAAGAGCAAAGTCGTGCCATACAAAGAACTTGAGCGCTACAGCATTGAGCGTAAAAACTCGCCGCTGAAATAAGGAGTCGCCATGTTTACCTTTATCAAAAAAGTCATCAAAACCGGCGCGCCGACTTCGTCTTATCCGCTGGAGCCGATTGCGGTTGATAAAAACTTCCGCGGTAAGCCGGAGCACAATCCGCAGCAGTGCATTGGCTGTGCGGCCTGCGTGAATGCCTGCCCGTCGAATGCGTTGACGGTGGAAACCGATCTGGCCAGCGGCGAACTGGCCTGGCAGTTCAACCTCGGGCGCTGCATTTTCTGCGCCCGCTGTGAAGAAGTGTGCCCGACGGCAGCGATCAGGCTTTCGCAGGAGTATGAACTGGCGGTGTGGAAGAAAGAGGATTTCCTCCAGCAGTCTCGTTTTGCGCTGTGCAACTGCCGCGTCTGCCATCGTCCTTTCGCTGTTCAGAAAGAGATTGATTACGCCATTGCACTGCTTAAGCACAACGGCGACAGCCGCGCGGAGCATCACCGTGAAAGTTTTGAGACCTGCCCGGACTGCAAGCGCCAGAAGTGCCTGGTGCCGTCCGACCGTATTGAACTGACTCGCCATATGAAAGAGGCCATCTGATGAGCAATTTATTAGGCCCCCGTGACGCCAACGGCATTCCGGTCCCGATGACGGTGGATGAATCCATCGCCAGCATGAAGGCGTCATTGCTGAAAAACATCAAGCGTTCAGCCTATGTCTACCGCGTGGATTGTGGTGGTTGCAACGGCTGTGAAATTGAAATTTTCGCGACCTTATCACCGTTGTTCGACGCCGAACGCTTCGGTATCAAAGTCGTACCGTCACCGCGTCATGCGGACATTCTGCTATTCACCGGCGCGGTTACCCGTGCGATGCGCTCCCCGGCGCTGCGTGCCTGGCAGTCTGCGCCCGATCCGAAAATCTGTATCTCCTATGGTGCCTGCGGCAACAGCGGCGGTATCTTCCATGACCTGTACTGCGTCTGGGGCGGTACCGACAAAATTGTGCCGGTGGATGTGTATATTCCGGGATGCCCGCCGACGCCTGCGGCAACGCTGTACGGTTTTGCGATGGCGCTGGGGCTGCTGGAGCAGAAAATTCACGCTCGTACGCCAGGCGAACTGGACGATCAGCCAGCGGAAATTCTGCATCCGGACATGGTTCAGCCGCTGCGCGTGAAGGTCGATCGCGAGGCGCGTCGACTGGCCGGTTATCGCTATGGGCGTCAGATTGCGGATGATTACCTGCGCCAGCTCGGTCAGGGTGAACATCAGGTGGCGCGCTGGCTGGAAGCGGAAAGCGATCCGCGTCTGACCGAGATCGTCACGCACCTGAATCAGGTTGTCGAAGAGGCGCGTATCCGATGAGTGAAACGGTGGTGTTCAGTCAACTGAGCCGTAAGTTTATTGATGAGAACGATGCGACGCCCGCCGAGGCGCAGCAGGTTGTCTATTACAGCCTGGCGATTGGTCACCATCTTGGGATCATCGACTGCCTGGAAGCTGCGCTGACCTGCCCGTGGGAGGCGTATCTGGCGTGGATTGCCACGCTGGAAGAGGGCAGTGAGGCCCGTCGGAAGATGGAAGGGGTGCCGAAGTACGGCGAGATCGTCATCGATTTTAATCATGTGCAAATGCTGGCGCGCGCGTTCGATCGTGCGCTTGCGGTACAGACCCCGCAGCAGCAGGACTGGAGTAAACTGATGCTCAGCATGTTGCACGATATTCATCAGGAGAGCGCTATTTACCTGATGGTAAGGAGACACCGTGACTGACGTTTTATTGTGTGTTGGTAACAGCATGATGGGGGATGACGGCGCGGGCCCACTGCTGGCAGAAAAATGCGCAGTGCAGGCGAAAGGCAACTGGGTGGTCATCGACGGCGGCAGTGCGCCGGAAAATGACATCGTGGCCATTCGCGAACTGCGCCCGGATCGTCTGCTGATCGTGGATGCCACCGACATGGGGTTGAATCCCGGCGAGATCCGCATTATCGATCCTGACGATATCGCCGAGATGTTCATGATGACCACCCACAATATGCCGCTGAACTATCTGGTTGATCAGCTCAAAGAAGATGTCGGCGAGGTGATCTTCCTCGGGATTCAGCCAGATATCGTCGGATTCTATTATCCCATGACTCAGCCAGTTAAGGATGCCGTCGACACCGTTTACCAGCGTCTCGACGGCTGGGAAGGCCACGGCGGCTTCGCGGAATTAGACGCGTCGTGATATTCATGCCGGATGACCGTCTGCCCTCATCCGGCCTGTTCTTCTCTCACCTGCTCGATCACTAATTTCCCCTGCATTACCGCCACATTGACGATAGTGCCGGTCGGGAAACCCGCCTGTTCCAGCCAGTCGCCATTAATGGTTAACGACGCATGCCGGCTATAGCGGCGCGTATTGCCGGTTTTCGGATCTTCATGGCGCTTTCTGACATAGCTCACCTTTAAACGACGAAACGGCCTGATGATAGCGACTTCCGGACTGCCAGCCTCAATAGTCATAAACGATTCCTTGTTACCCACGAGTAGATGAAAATGCCTGTATAAAATGCCAGTAAAAAAGGGATGGGGCAAACCGGAAACTGGAAGGGAGATAACGGAAACGGAATGCAAATGATGTAACGAGGAAAGGGAGGGCCGGACAGCGCGAGCGCCATCCGGCATCCAGTTTACGCCAGATCCTGGCCGTTGCTGGCGATCACTTTTTTGTACCACCAGAACGATTTTTTACGGGTTCGCGCAAGCGTACCGTTGCCGGCATCATCGCGGTCGACATAGACGAACCCATACCGTTTGCTCATCTCACCGGTTGATGCCGCCACCAGATCAATGCAGCCCCAGGTGGTGTACCCCATCAACGGCACACCGTCCTCAATGGCGTCAGCCATCGCCCGGATGTGTTCGCGCAAATAGCGAATACGGTAATCGTCATTAATGTGGCCATCGGCATCGATTTCATCTTTTGCCCCGAGACCGTTTTCCACCAGGAACAGCGGTTTCTGGTAGCGGTCGTACATCATGTTCATCGTGATGCGCAGTCCAAGCGGGTCGATTCCCCAGCCCCAGTCGCTGACCTGGATGTGCGGGTTGCGCATTGACTTCACCACGTTCGCGGCACTGCTGTTTTTTGTGTTCATCTCTGCCGACGCGCAGCGCGACGTGTAATAGCTGAAGGAGACAAAATCGACGGTGTTTTTCAGGATTGCATCATCTTCCGGGGCTTTCTCAATCACCACGCCTTTCTCGCGAAACACGCGGGCAGAGTAGGACGGATACGCGCCGCGCGCCTGTACGTCAATGAAGAACAGGTTTTCACGATCTTTTTCCAGCGCTGTCCAGACATCTTCCGGCTTGCAGGAGTACGGATAAAAATTACCGCCCGCCAGCATGCAGCCCACCTGGTTCTGCGGGTTGATCTCATGGGCGATTTTCGTCGCCAGCGCGCTGGCAATCAGCTCATGGTGCGCAGCCTGATATTTCACCTGATCCTGATTTTCCCCCTCTTCAAACACCAGCCCCGCGCCGGAGAACGGGCTGTGCAGCATGATGTTGATTTCATTGAAGGTCAGCCAGTATTTCACCAGACCGTCAAAGGCCTCAAAACAGGTACGCGCATAGCGAGTGAAAAACTCCACCATCTTGCGATTACGCCAGGAGCCGTATTCGGTAACCAGATGCATTGGCACGTCGAAGTGGCACAGTGTCACCAGCGGTTCAATACCGTACTTTTTACACTCGGCAAACACCGCGCGATAGAAGGCAATGCCTTCCTCGTTTGGCGTCAGTTCGTCGCCGTTGGGATAAATGCGACTCCAGGCAATCGAGGTGCGAAAGACGGTGAAGCCCATTTCCGCCATCAGGGCGATGTCGTCCTTATAGCGATGGTAAAAATCGATCGCCTGATGGCTGGGGTAAAATTCGTCATTCCGCAGTTGGAAGCGTTTCTCCAGTCCCAGTTTGACCGGCATGCGATGCGCGCCGTGCGGGATCATATCGACGGTGGTCAGCCCTTTGCCGCCCTCCCGGTATGCGCCTTCAGCCTGGTTGGCGGCCAGTGCGCCGCCCCATAAAAATCCTTGCGGAAATACAGCCATAATAAACCTCAGTGAATAACAGTCAGACGCTGGCGCCTTTTACCGTAGATGGTTGTGCAGCCTGGTTTTTTCGTGCCTGTGCGGCAGCATCTTCGACGGGAATATCCTCAAAGCCCAGCAACAGCGTCAGGACAAACGACAACACTACCGCCAGTGCCATGACGCCGAACACCCAGACGATAGTCATTGGGTTGGCCGGGTCGAAGAACTGAACGCTGGTAAACAGGCCCGGTGCCGCCATGGAGTGGCTGGCGAGTCCGGCCATTCCGGCGACGGCACCACAGATGAAGCCGCTGATCAGGCTGGCAATCAGCGGACGTTTCAGGCGTACCGCCACACCGTAAAGGGCGGGTTCCGAAATCCCTGCCATGATGGCTGAAGCCGCTGCTGCCAGCGCAGTCTGACGCAGTTCCGGGTTTTTCGTTTTCCAGGCGACCGCCAGCGAGGAGCCGCCGAGCGACAGGTTGGCACCAATTTCGGATGGCATAACCATCCCTTCTTTGCCCGTTTCGGCAATGGTCTGAATGATGGTGGGCGTAAAGACGCGGTGCATCCCGGTCATCACCAATAGCGGCCACAGCGCGCCCATAATGGCGACAGACAGCCAGCCGAGATAGCCGTGAATGGTATAGACCAGCGCGGAAATCGCACTACCGATCCAGATGCCAATCGGCCCAATCAGGACGATGGCCAGCGGCGCGGCGATCAGCACGATCAGCATGGGTTTCAGGAAGTTTTTGGTGACCGCGGGCGTAATGCGATCCACCCAACGTTCGATATATGACAGACACCAGGTCATGACCAGCGCCGGAATAACCGTATAGGTGTATTTCACCGCCGTGACCGGGATCAGCGCAAATTCAACGTGTTCGCCCTGCGCCGCTTTCGCCATCAGGTCGATAAAGCTCGGATGCACCAGCACCCCGGCAATGGCAATCGCCAGCGACATGTTGGTTTTGAATTTAATCGCCGCCGAGGCGGCCACCATTAACGGCAGGAAGAAGAAGGCGCCATCGCCGATCACGGTCAGGATCGTTAACGTGGAGGAGCCTTTTTCCAGTACGCCGGTCATTTCAAGGATCATCGCCAACAGTTTGAGCATCGATCCGCCGATAATCGCCGGGATCAGCGGCGACATGGTGCCGATCAGCGCATCAAGGATCCCCGCACCAATACGTCTGAGCGTCAGCTTCGGTTTGCCAACGGGCTCGGCGGGTTGCATATCGCCCGGCAGCAGGTTGACGACTTCACGATACGCCTGGGAGACGGTATTGCCGATGATCACCTGGCACTGGTTGTCGCTGCGAACGACGCCGAGTACGCCGCTGAGGGTTTTGAGCGTGGCACTGTCGACCAGCGTGTCATCTTTCACGACAAAACGCAGACGCGTCATGCAGTGTGTCACTGCGGTGATGTTGTCGACGCCGCCCAGAGCCGTCACCACGGAGCGCGCCAGCGCTGCATAATTCTTGGACATAGGATTTTTATCCTGTTTTATCAGTAGGGTACGTTTTATTTTTGCCGCACATTCGCCTGAGCGATCGTCGGTGATGAAACGCTGATGAGAAACCGGTTCCACAAAATCATGAATGGCTTATGTTTGTCAGGCAATGTTTAATTTTATCTATTTCATTGAAATGTGACCTTTGTCACTCATGGTTTTCTGACGTGATTTAGCATCAGGGACAACCACGCAGTGGTGAAGTACACTGCATCTCATTGCGAGAAAAGGAAGAAAACTTATGACGACGATGCTGGAGGTAGCGCAGCGGGCCGGGGTGTCGAAGGCGACGGTCTCCAGGGTGCTTTCAGGGAATGGCTACGTCAGCCAGGAAACGAAGGATCGCGTGTTTCAGGCGATTGAAGAGAGCGGCTATCGGCCAAACCTGCTGGCGCGTAGTCTTGCGGCGAAAACCAGTCAGACGCTGGGGCTGGTGGTGACTAACACCCTCTACCACGGCGTCTATTTTAGCGAATTGCTGTTTCATACCGCGCGGATGGCGGAAGATCAGGGCCGTCAGCTTCTCCTCGCCGATGGTAAACACAGCGCGCAAGAGGAGCGCCAGGCGATCCAGTATCTGCTGGATTTGCGCTGCGACGCGATCATGATCTACCCGCGTTTTCTCAGCGTGGATGAGATCGATAAAATAATCGACAGCCACTCGCAGCCGATTATGGTGCTTAATCGCCGGCTACGAAAAAACAGCAGCCACTGCGTCTGGTGCGATCAAAAGCAGACCAGTTTTAACGCCGTGGCGGAACTGATTGCCGCAGGCCATCAGCAGATTGCCTTTATCACCGGTTCGATGGACTCCCCCACCGGGGTTGAACGCCTGTCGGGGTATAAAGAGGCGCTGACCCGACACGGCATCGCCGTCAATGACGACCTGATCGTCAAAGGCAAATGGACACCTGCTTGCGGTGCTGCGGGGGTGGACGCGCTGCTTTCTCGCGACGTGACGTTTAGCGCGCTGGTGGCCAGTAATGACGATATGGCGATTGGGGCCATCAAACGGTTGCATGACAAAGGGCTGGCCGTGCCATCGCAGGTGTCGGTGATCGGTTTTGACGATATCGCAATGGCGCCCTACACCATACCTGCGCTCTCGAGCGTCAAAATTCCGGTGACGGAGATGATTCAGGAGACCATTGGCCGACTCATTTTCATGCTGGACGGCGGGGCGTTTACACCACCGAAAAGCTTCACCGGCACGCTGATTCGCCGTGATTCCGTTACGTCGATCGCGGCGCAGTAAAAATTGTCACCCGTCATCGTCATTCGTGACGATGACACCATAACGGCCACCCCGTGTTTTTAAATATCGTTAAATTACAGCAAGATAAAAACTGGCATGATTTGTGAATGCTTCGGCACATTATCTGTCATTGCTGGAGAATTTGATGAACCGTTTCATCATTGCAGACGCCAATAAGTGCATTGGTTGCCGTACCTGTGAAGTGGCCTGCGTGGTCTCCCATCAGGAAAACCAGGACTGCGCGTCACTGACCCCTGAAACCTTTTTACCCCGTATTCATGTGATCAAAGGCGTGAATGTCTCGACGGCGACGCTGTGCCGCCAGTGTGAGGACGCGCCCTGTGCGAACGTCTGCCCGAACGGTGCCATCAGCCGTGATAAAGGTTTTGTGCATGTCATGCAGGAACGTTGCATTGGCTGCAAAACCTGCGTGGTGGCCTGCCCGTATGGGGCAATGGAAGTGGTGGTGCGTCCGGTTGTGCGTAACAGCGGTGCGGGCCTGAACGTCCGGGCGGAAAAAGCGGAGGCGAACAAGTGCGATCTCTGTTATCACCGCGATGCCGGTCCGGCCTGTATGGAAGCCTGTCCGACGCATGCCCTGATTTGCGTTGACCGTAATAAGCTCGAGCAACTCAGCGCAGAAAAGCGTCGTCGTGCGGCGCTGGACTCTTCCGCGTCTTTGCTTTTCTGATTCCTGCCGTAAAAATCACTCAGGAAACACGCTGGCATCAAGGGAATTCCCGGAAATTTTCGTAAAATACATTTCCGGGAATGATGATGGCGAGAATGACTCAATGGCAACAAATACCCCCTCCGGCGTACAGCTCCGTATTCGCGGCAAAGTTCAGGGCGTCGGCTTTCGTCCCTTTGTCTGGCAACTGGCGCAGCAGCTTCAGTTGCATGGCGATGTCTGTAATGACGGCGACGGCGTGGTGGTTCGATTGCTGGAAGATCCCGCCCTGTTTATCCGTGAACTGCATGCTCACTGTCCGCCATTGGCGCGTATCGACAGTGTGGAAAGTGAACCTTTTCGCTGGGCGCAGCCGCCCACGGAGTTCAGCATTCGCCAGAGTGCAGGCGGCACGATGAACACCCAGATAGTGCCCGATGCCGCGACGTGCCCGGAATGTCTTGCCGAGATGAACACACCCGGTGAGCGGCGTTATCGCTATCCCTTTATTAACTGCACCCACTGTGGCCCGCGTTTTACCATTATCCGGGCGATGCCTTACGATCGACCGTTTACCGTGATGGCGTCATTTCCGCTCTGCCCGCAATGCGACAACGAGTATCGCGATCCCTACGACCGACGTTTTCATGCCCAGCCGGTGGCTTGTCCGGCGTGTGGTCCACATCTGCGCTGGCTGAGCGGTGGACACCATGCGGAAAAAGAGGCGGCATTGCAGGCCGCGGTGGAAATGCTGAAGGCCGGGGGCATTGTCGCTGTTAAGGGCATCGGCGGGTTTCATCTGGCCTGCGATGCACGAAACAGCGCTGCGGTGGCAACGCTTCGTACGCGTAAGCGCCGTCCGGCAAAACCGCTGGCGGTGATGCTGCCTGATGCGTCGGGCCTGCCGGATGCGGCAACCCGATTGCTGAACACGCCCGCCGCCCCGATTGTGCTGGTGGATAAGCAACACGTGTCCTCGCTGTGTGACGATATTGCCCCTGGGCTTGCGGAGGTTGGCGTGATGTTGCCCGCTAATCCGCTCCAGCACCTGTTGCTCCAGGAACTGAACTGTCCGCTGGTGATGACCTCCGGTAATCTCAGCGGTAAACCGCCGGCCATCAGCAATGAGCAGGCGCTTAAGGATTTACAGGACATTGCCGAGGGTTTCCTGCTGCACAATCGCGACATCGTGCAGCGCATGGACGATTCCGTGGTGCGTGAAAGCGGTGAAATGCTGCGTCGCTCGCGGGGGTATGTCCCGGACGCGCTGGCGCTGCCGCCGGGATTTCACCAGGTGCCGCCGATGCTTTGTCTGGGGGCGGATCTAAAAAATACCTTCTGCCTGGTACGCGGCGAGCAGGCAGTGATCAGCCAGCATCTTGGCGATCTCAGCGACGATGGGATCCAACATCAATGGCGTGACGCGCTGCGGTTAATCCAGAATATCTATGACTTCACGCCGCAGCGCCTTGTTCGCGATGCCCATCCGGGGTACGTCTCCAGCCAGTGGGCCAGCGAGATGAACCTGCCGACAGAGATCGTGTTGCATCATCATGCCCATGCCGCGGCCTGTCTGGCCGAGCATGGCTGGCCGCTGGACGGTGGCGATGTCATCGCCCTGACGCTGGACGGCATCGGAATGGGCGAAGCGGGCGCGCTGTGGGGCGGGGAGTGCCTGCGGGTGAACTACCGTGAGTGCGAGCATCTTGGAGGACTGCCCGCTGTGGCGCTTGCTGGTGGCGATCTCGCCGCGAAGCAACCCTGGCGTAACCTGTTAGCGCAGTGTTTGCGCTTTGTGCCGGACTGGCAGCGTTATCCGGAAACCGCTGGCGTGCAGCGCCAGAACTGGAACGTGCTGGCGCGAGCGATTGAGCGCGGGATTAACGCACCGCTGGCTTCGTCCTGCGGGCGTCTGTTTGATGCAGTTGCTGCGGCGCTGAACTGCGCGCCAGAATCGCTCAGCTATGAAGGCGAAGCGGCCTGCGCGCTGGAGGCGCTGGCGTCGCAATGCGCGGGTGTTAAACATCCAGTGACGCTACCGCTGGCGGGGCATCAACTGGATCTGGCGACCTTCTGGTCGCAGTGGCTGAGCTGGCAGGCAACGCCCGCTGAACGCGCATGGGCTTTCCACGATGTGCTGGCGCATGGGTTTGCCACGATGCTGCGCGAACAGGCCACGGCGCGTGGCATCGACACGCTGGTGTTTAGTGGTGGAGTGATGCACAACCGGTTACTGTCGGCGCGCCTGGCTTATTATCTGGCGGATTTCACGCTGTTGTTCCCGCAGCAGTTACCGGCTGGCGACGGGGGACTGTCGCTGGGGCAGGGGGTGATTGCCGCGGCGCGTGGGATAGCGGAAGCATAAAAAAGCCCCGGGACTGGCGGGGCGAAACGACAAGCAATATCGCACTTCCGTGTGCATGAGGTTAATCAATCAGTGGCTGTATCGCCGGATGGCGACGCAAAGCGTCTTATCCGGCCTACAGAGGCAGTCGTAAGGCATCCGGTACAATCCGCTTACACGGGCAGCGTTTTCAGCAGGGCGAAAGCCTCTTTCATTCGGTCTTCACTCACCACGAAGGCGCAGAGCTCTCCTTCACCGTTCATCCCTTTGGCAACCATGCCGTCAGATTCTGCCGCGATGTGCCAGTTCAGATCGCGACGCTGGGTTTCGCCAGCCAGGTGCAGCGGCAGTTCCGGCGTTTTGATTTTGACTAACATGGCGGGCAGCTTCAGCGGTGCGTTGCCACCGAGCAGGTTTTTCGCCAGGTACATTGCGCTGAGCTGAATGGGCTGCAGGAACGGCAGAACCTGGCCGTTGATCTCCGCGCAGTCACCGAGGGCGTAAATATCCGGGTTGCTGGTTTGCAGGTAACTGTCGACACAAACGCCGCGATTAAGGGTTAAACCGGCACGACACGCCAGCGCGGTTTCCGGACGTAAGCCAGTGGCGGCAATCACTGCATCGACGTCAATGCTGCGCTCGCGATCGAACGTTGCACGAATACCGGATGCGGTTTTCTCCAGCCCCAGCAACTGTGATTTCAGCAGCAGGTGCACGCCCATATCGGTAAGGCGATGCTGTAAGCGACTGCTCACTTCCGGCGGCATCAGCGAGGCGAGAAGGCTGGCAGCGTTATCAATCAGCGTGACCGCTTTACCTGCGCGGCAGAAATCCATCGCCAGTTCGGTTCCAATCAACCCGCCGCCGACGATCAGCACCCGTTGGGCGTCGCGCAGTTGTGTCTCACAGGCGCGGTATTCCTGCTGGCTGTTCAATGTGAGCATTAACTCACGTCCTGCTATTGGAGGAACAAAGGCCGCCGCACCCGTGGCCAGCACCAGTTTGTCATACTGCCACTGCTTATCCTGACTTTTCACCACGTGGGCGTCAGCATCAATGTCGGTGACCCAGGTGTGCGGGAAGAGACGCAGAGCAAACTGTTCAGCAAACTCTCCCGCGGTCTGGCGGGTGAGGTCGTCGGCGTGCTGCGCCTGGCTTATCACATGGCTGAGATCGGGCTTGTTGTACTCATCCATGCTGTCAGCCGCAATCAGGGTTAACGGGACATCCGCGTCCTGCTTGCGAATGTTTTTGACTAACTGGCGGGCGGCGAAGCCCGAACCAATGATGACAATTCCCCGGTTCATTTTGCCTCCGTTGCCAGCACGTCGAAGACGTCTTTGCCTAAGGAACATTCCGGACACAGGAAGTTGTCCGGCACATCGCTCCACGGCGTACCCGGTGCGACGTCCTGCAACGGTTCACCTTTTGCCGGATCGTAAATCCACTGGCATACGCTGCACTGCATGCTCGGCCCGAGGTCGGCTGCCGCTGCGGCGGCGCAGGCGCATGCTTCTTCTTTGGTCGTCGCTTTCACTGTCGTTTCCGGCAACGGCGCGAGCGCCCACTGACGTGCGATTTCGCGACCGTGCTGGCGGCACAGTTCCAGCGCATCCAGGTCCGGGCGCCATTTGGCCTTCAGGCTCAGCGACATTTCAAAACCGGCATCCTGTAAACGGGTGGATAAGCGGTCGACCGCTCCGCCGCTCCAGCCGTGGGAGCCAAAGGCGCTGGCGCGTTTGTTACGAAAACGCAGCCCGGTCATCTCTTCCGCCAGACCGGCGATTTTCGGCATCATCACGTTGTTCATTGTGGAGGTGCCGACCAGCACGCCTTTAGAGCGGAAAACGTTGGTCAGGATTTCGTTTTTATCACTGCGGGCGACGTTAAAAATTTTCACCGCCACGTTCGGGTCGACTTCGTTAATCCCCTGGGCAATGGCATCCGCCATCATGCGGGTGTTATTGGACATGGTGTCGTAGAAAATAGTGATGCGATCTTCCTGATAGTCCGCTGCCCATTTCAGATATAGCTCAACAATCTGGGTCGGGTTATCGCGCCAGACCACACCGTGAGAGGTGGCAATCATATCCACCGGCAGGTTGAAGCCGAGGATTTCGGTAATTTTTGGCGTCACCAGACGGCTGAACGGGGTCAGGATGTTGGCGTAGTAGCGCTGGCACTGTTCGAACAGTTCGGTTTGATCCACTTCATCGTTAAACAGGCGTTCGTCGCAGTAGTGCTGACCAAAAGCGTCGTTACTGAACAGGACGGCATCGCCGGTCATGTAGGTCATCATGCTGTCCGGCCAGTGCAGCATCGGGGTTTCCACGAAGATCAACTGTTTACCGTTACCGATATCCAGCGTGTCGCCGGTTTTCACGACGTTAAAATTCCACTCCGGATGGTGGTGGTGACCGGTAATCGAGTCAATCGCGTTGGCGGTGCAGTAGATTGGGGTATCCGGGATCTGCGTCATCAGCTCGGTCAGCGCCCCGGCGTGATCTTCTTCCGCATGGTTGATAATGATGTAATCGATGTCTGCGAGGTCAATTTCATTACGCAGGTTCTGCACGAATTCACGGCTGAATTTATGATCGACGGTATCGATCAGGACATTCTTTTCTTCACGGATGAGATAGCTGTTGTAGCTGCTGCCGCGCAGCGTTTTGTATTCGGTTCCGTGGAAATCACGCACTTCCCAGTCACGTTGGCCAACCCAATGGATATTATTTTTAACCAGAATAGACATAGCAACCTCAATTCATTCAGCGTTGTTCAAATAAGTTGTTTCGCTTATTGCAGGTCGCGTGCCAACTTTTTATCTATTTGATTTGTATTGATTTAAAATTTTATACTCATTAAATGGTAGTCAAAAAGACTATTCACAATGCAGTCAATATGACAGTATGAATTGTCAAAATGACAGTGAGGACCGCATGAGTTTTTCTGTTGATGTGCTGGCGGGTATCGCCATTGAATTACAGCGCGGGGTGGGGCATCAGGATCGATTTCAGCGTCTGATCACCACGCTGCGCCAGGTGCTGGAATGTGATGCTTCTGCGCTGCTGCGTTATGAGGCGCGACAGTTTATCCCGCTGGCGATTGATGGTCTCGCACGCGATGTGCTCGGCAGGCGTTTTACTCTGGAAGGTCATCCCCGACTGGAGGCCATCGCCCGCGCCGGGGACGTGGTGCGCTTTCCGGCAGACAGCGATCTGCCCGATCCGTATGACGGGTTGATCCCGGGGCAGGAGAGTCTGAAAGTGCACGCCTGTATTGGGTTGCCGCTTTTTGCCGGGCAGAACCTGATCGGCGCGCTGACCCTCGACGGCATGGAGCCGGATCAGTTTGATGTTTTCAGCGATGAGGAGTTACGACTCATCGCTGCGCTGGCTGCTGGTGCCTTAAGCAATGCGCTGCTGATTGAACAACTGGAAAGCCAGAATATGCTGCCGGGGTCGAGTACCGATTTCGAACAGGTAAAAGAGACGCAGATGATTGGTCTCTCGCCGAACATGATGCAGTTGAAAAAAGAGATCGAGATTGTGGCAGGTTCCGATCTCAACGTGTTAATCAGCGGCGAAACCGGCACCGGGAAAGAACTGGTGGCGAAGGCGATTCACGAAGGTTCACCCCGCGCGGTCAACCCGCTGGTCTATCTGAACTGCGCCGCGCTGCCGGAAAGCGTGGCGGAGAGCGAGCTGTTTGGTCATGTGAAAGGGGCGTTTACCGGGGCCATCAGCAACCGTAGCGGCAAGTTTGAAATGGCCGATAACGGCACGTTGTTCCTCGACGAAATTGGTGAACTGTCGCTGGCGCTACAGGCCAAACTGTTGCGCGTATTACAGTACGGCGATATTCAGCGTGTCGGCGATGACCGCAGCCTGCGCGTGGATGTGCGCGTGCTGGCGGCAACGAACCGCGATCTACGCGAAGAGGTGCTGGCGGGGCGTTTTCGTGCCGATCTGTTTCATCGTCTGAGTGTGTTCCCGCTTTCTGTCCCGCCGCTGCGCGAACGCGGTGAGGATGTGGTGCTGCTGGCAGGCTATTTTTGCGAGCAGTGCCGACTGCGGCTGGGGCTTTCCCGCGTGGTGCTCAGTCCGGGGGCGCGCAGCCATCTGTTGAATTATGGCTGGCCGGGTAACGTGCGTGAACTGGAACATGCGATTCATCGGGCGGTGGTGCTGGCGCGGGCGACCCGGGCCGGAGACGAAGTGGTACTGGAAGCACAGCATTTCGCGTTGCAGGAGGAGGCGATGACACCGCAGCCGGAAGTGGCGGCAGATTTACCACGCAATCACAATCTGCGTGATGCGACGGAGGCGTTCCAGCGGGAGATGATCCGCCAAGCGCTGGCGCAAAACAATCACAACTGGGCGGCCAGCGCGCGGGCGCTTGAAACGGACGTCGCCAACCTGCACCGGCTGGCGAAGCGTCTGGGGCTGAAGGATTAAATAATCCCGGCCTGATAGAAATCCTGCAGGTTGATGGCACCGGTGAGTTTACCGGTTTCATCCACCACCGGTGCGGCGGTGATTTTGCGCTTCATCAGGATCTCTTTGGCGTCAATTGCCCGGCTTTCTGCCTGCAGGGTGATGCCGTTGTGGGTCATCGCTTCACTGACCGGCGTGGTGAGTGCGCCGCCGCCAACCAGCCAGCGACGCAGGTCGCCGTCGGTAAAGACGCCTTTTACCTGCATCTGGTCGTCGCAAACGGCGACCAGACCCAGACCGGTACGGCTTAACTCCAGCATTGCATCCATCACGCTGGTGGCGAGCTGAACCTGCGGAACGGCGTCGTCGCGGCGCATCAGGTGATGCACTTTATTGAGCAGACGCGCGCCCAGCGCACCGGCCGGATGCGAGCGGGCAAAATCTTCCTCATTGAAACCGCGCGCCTGCATGACTGCCATGGCCAGCGCGTCGCCCATCATCAGGGTATTAACGGTGCTGGAGGTCGGCGCAAGGTGCATCGGACAGGCTTCGCGTTCAACGGAGATATCCAGAACGGCTTTCGCCGCCAGACCCAGCGGTGAATTAGCTTTGCCGGTCATCGCCAGCAGAGCAATGGACTTATCTTCCAGACGCGGGATGATGAGATCCAGCTCTTTTGCGCCGCCGGAGTAGGAGATGAACAACATGACGTCGCGGCTTTCGATCATCCCCAGATCGCCATGCAGCGCTTCGGCAGGATGCACAAAAAAGGCCGGGGTGCCGGTACTGGCGAGCGTCGCGGCGATTTTCTTACCAATATGACCCGACTTGCCGATACCCGAGACAATCACTTTGCCTTCGCAATGGATAATGATATTGGCGGCACGGATAAAATCATCGCCCAGACGTTCCGGCAGACGGCTTGCTTCCTGTAATTCCAGCATTAACGTCTGACGACCCGCGTTCAGTAGTGCATCACTCATTGGTTTCTCCGGTTATGATAACTGTAATCCCTTTCTCTTCCAGCGCCTGACGAAATGCGGGATCAATACCCGCGTCGGTAATCAGTTTGTCGACGCTTTCCAGACTGCACACAACGTTCGGACTCTTACGACCAAACTTTGATGAGTCTGCCATCAGAATCACTTCGCGAGCGGCGTTGCACATCGCTTTGCTGACGGTATAGACCTCATTAAAGGTGGTCACGCCGGCACTGAGATCAATGCCGTCGGTGCCCATGAAGAGTTTATCAAAACTGAACTGCTCAAAGGCGTTTTCTGCGAGTTGTCCGTGAAATGAGGCCGATTTTTTACGGAAGGTTCCGCCGGGCATCAGGATGGTTTGTTCGTTGTCTAACTCAGACAGCGCGTTGACAATGTGCAGGCTGTTGGTCATGACGGTGATATTGCTAAAGCGGGTAAGCATCGGCACCATTTGTAGCACGGTGCTTCCGGCATCCAGAATGATGGAGTCGCCATCGTGGATAAAGCGGACGGCAGCTTCAGCAATACGTTCTTTCTTGAGCGTATTGATCAGCGTTTTGTGATCGATAGGCGGATCGGACTCCTCTTTGTTTAACATCACGCCGCCATAGGTACGAATGACGGTTTCGGCATTTTCCAGAACGACAAGGTCTTTGCGAATGGTTGTGCCCGTGGTGTCAAAGTACTGGGCCAGTTCTTCTACTGAGCATTTCCCCTGCTTTTGCAGATGCTCAAGAATAGCGGCCTGACGCTGACGAGGTTTCATTGGCGTAATTACCCTGAATTAAATTTGCGAAATGATAATTTCGAAAGCTATTAGTATTCACAACGAAATTACCCATGTTTCAGACTAAGCGCCAATGATAGTGCATTCTGCGATAACGGATCATGGGGAAAGATCACATCAGGCTGTAATTCATTAAGATGTTTGCCCTGAATGGCGGCGATTTTGCCTGGTCTGGCGAATACGGTGAGACCTTTCATAAACAACGTATCGGTGACTCGCTGATTGTCATCGACTGCGACGGCGACAACGACGCGCGGTTTAAAACGTCCTCCTGAACGCCCCACGCCGACCCGTCCCTGCTGACAAAGTTGGTCAAACGCGTTGTTAAAGCGCGATATTTGCCAGTATCCCAGCGCCAGTTGCGCGCACCAGGCAATGACGGCGACGGTAACGAGTGCGGATACCATATTGTTGCTCCTTTTATTTTGCCGGATGGCGGGTTCACCTTATCCGGCCTATGGGTAGGCCCGGTAGGCGTAGCGCCACCGGGCAGCCCCCATTAAAACATCACCTGTCCACCGGTTACGTTGATTGACTGTCCGGTGCAGTACGACGCTTTCTGGCTGGCATAGAATAACAGCATGTTCAGCACATCCTGATAGTCGCAGCCGCGCTTCAGTGGAACCTTATCAATGTAATACTGTTCCACTTCGTCGGGTTCGATCCCCAACTTGGTGGCGTACTGCGGCAGCAGCGACTGGAACATGGGTGATTTCAGCAGGTTGCCGAGCATCAGCGAATGCACGGTAATACCATATTCCGCCAGATCCAGCGCCAGCGACTGCGTTAACCCCACGCCGCCAAACTTCGCCGCACTGTAACCGGAGTTGTGTTTGCTGCCCACTTTACCGGACTTGGAGTTGATCTGAATAATACGTCCCTGAATACCATCGCGGATCATCAGACGGGAAAATTCACGCGCGCAGAGGAAGTAGCCCACCAGATTTACCTGCAGCGAGCGGTCAAAATCACCGAGCTGGAAGTCACTGATAAATGCTGCTTTGGCGATACCCGCGCTGTAAACCAGCAGATCCACGCGGCCAAAAATTTCATCCACGCCGCGCGAGAGCGCGAGCACGCTCTGTTCGCTGGTGGCGTCGGCACCAAAACCGTAGGCCATGCCTTCGCCAAATTCTGCGTTAATTTCCTGGGCGACGTTCGCGGCTTTATCACTCTGAATATCCACCACCGCAACGCGATACCCTTCTGCTGCAAGCCCACGGCTGAGGAACGCCCCCAGGGTCTGTCCTCCACCAATGACAACGGCAACCTGATTCATTTTTCTCTCCTTAAGCGACAAACTTCAAAATACAGCCCGGTGCGATGTCGTCCGGTACTGGCCCCGCGACGTGCACGGTGCCGGGAAATTCCGCTTCGCTCTGTCCGTCGAAGCGCAGGGTGATATGCCCCAGTTCACGTAAATTCTGCTCGGCCACACTGCCGACGGCGGTGACCGGATAACGATGCTGACCCAGTTCGAACTGCGCGCCGGGTTGCAGCGGGCCGTTCAGCTCGCCATGACAATGGATAAAGCAAAACTCCTCGATATCCGCAGGCGCGCCTTCACGAAAGGTAATCAGCATCTGGTCGCAGAGGGCATCCGGTGCGCTCTGGCCGATACGGGTGATGGTGGTCTGATAAATAACGGTCATGTCGAAACCTCTTATTGATAAATAAAGCCGGAAACAAACCAGGCGATAAGAACGGTAGGCGCGCCGGTCAGGAAGCGACTCACCAGTACCGACGGTACGCCGACGCGAACAGTATCCTGACGGGCTTCCGCCAGCGACAGGCCGACCGGGATAAAGTCACAGGCCGCCTGGGCGTTGATGGCAAACAGGGCGGGCAGCGCCAGGTGTGGCGGGATGTTGCCCAGACCAATTTGCACGCCGATCAGGACGCCGATAACCTGCGCAATGACCGCGCCCGGGCCGAGGAATGGCGACAGCAGCGGGAACGAACAGATCAGCGCCAGCGTCACCAGACCCAGCGGATGGCTGGCAAGCGGCGCCAGTCCGTGGGCGATCCAGTCGCCAAGGCCCGAGGCCATGATGATGCCGATCAGCGCCGAGACGAATGCCATGAACGGCAGAATGGTTTTCAGAACCGTATCGATGGTGTCGCGACCAGACTGGAACAGCACGGCCACCGCCGAACCCATTCCCATACCGACTTTCGCCAGCAAGCCATCGCTCTGTTCGGTGATCTTTTTGCTGGTGTCGTAATCGCGCCCGGCAGTGGAACTTGCCGGTTGTGATTGCGGCTGTGCTGCAGCCGATGCGTCGCCGATGACGGTAATGTTGTCTTCCCTGACGCCAGAAACATAGATGTCTTCAACGATGTACTGGGCCAGCGGGCCGGATTTCCCGGTAGAGTGAATATTCACGGTCGGGATACGGCGTTTGGGATAGATCCCGCAGCGTAGCGTCCCGCCGCAGTCGATGATGGCGACGCCAATTTCGTCTTCCGGCGGTTCACCCTCTTTAAAGCCATCGACAGCCTGCCAGCCGGTTAACTGCGCCAGTTTGTCGACAATCGCCGGGCGCGTGCCTGCGGTGATATAGACAATTTTCTTACCGGCGGTCACGTCCAGTTCTAACGGGCCACCCCAGCCGCCAGTTCCTCGTTCAATACGAATGCGCGTCATGATGCTGCTCCTGCAAGGTGGACTTTCTGCTCAAGTTGGATACCCATCTTTTTCTCAAAGATGGAGGTTGTGAGGTCCGTGACCCAGCCGCGAAAGAAGTTGGTGACCAGACCGACCAGCAAATAGCTCACAGCCAGCGGGCCGAGCGGGAGACCTAACGTGGTCAGGCCGCTGGCAATACCGAGATAAACGAACAGTTCGCCGGGGTTGATATGTGGGAACAGGCCGTTCATTGAGTGACAACTGTAAGAGGCGGCTGCGTAGTAGCTGGGCTTGTATTTCTCTGGCATGAAGCGGCCCAGACTCAGGGTCATAGGGTTACAAAACACAAACGTGCCGATAAAAGGCAAAATCAGGTAACGGGACAACGGGTTCCCGGCACAGCGCTGGGCGAAGCGTTCAATTCGCTGCTGGCCGATAAAGTTGATCAGCGCATTCATGATGACCAGCAGGCTGATCAGCAGTGGAAGAATGCCGGTGACCATCCCGGTAAATACCTCTCCACCTTTCTGGAACAGCCCGATGAACCACTCTGCTCCATGTGTAATGGTTTCGATCATTGTTCTCTCCTGTAGGGATTTTTAGTTATCTTGCGAATGGGTGACTTATTTTAATCAGATCGAAAGAAATAAAAGTGTTATTTTGATCTCAAAATGAAAGTAAAATATTTTAAATTGAAAGTTTTTGCGGAAAGGAAAGAATGTACTGACGATCAACCCGTGGGAAGTGATACGTAAATTGTGTGACGGAGCGCGTCTGGCGCTTCCTTGTATGGCGGGGGATGCTTTACCATACTTCTCTCTGGCTGAATCTGTTTAATGGATGTCTCATGTTCAAGCGTCGTTATGTAGCATTACTTCCCCTGTTTGTGTTACTTGCTGCCTGTAGTAGCAAACCGAAACCTCAAGAGCCTCAAACGACGACGGGGACGCCTTCCGGCGGCTTCCTGCTTGAGCCCCAGCACAACGTTATGCAGATGGGCGGCGACTTTGCCAACAACCCGAATGCGCAGAAGTTCATCGAGAAGATGGTGAACAAGCACGGTTTTAACCGTCAGCAGTTGCAGGAGATTCTGTCGCAGGCGAAGCGCCTGGATTACGTTTTGCGTCTGATGGACAGGCAGGCGCCAACCACGCAGCCGCCGGCCGGGCCTAATGGCGCATGGCTGCGCTATCGCAAACAGTTCATTACCCCGGATAACGTGCAAAACGGGGTGGCCTTCTGGAATCAGTATGAAGACGCACTCAATCGCGCCTGGCAGGTTTATGGCGTTCCGCCGGAGATCATCGTGGGCATTATTGGCGTGGAAACCCGCTGGGGCCGCGTGATGGGGAAAACGCGTATTCTGGACGCGCTGGCGACGTTGTCGTTTAACTATCCACGTCGTGCGGAGTACTTCTCCGGCGAACTGGAGACGTTCCTGCTGATGGCGCGTAACGAACAGGATGACCCATTAGATTTGAAAGGTTCCTTTGCTGGCGCAATGGGGTACGGACAGTTCATGCCGTCCTCCTATAAAGAATATGCAGTGGATTTCAACGGCGACGGCCACATCAATCTGTGGGATCCGGTCGATGCCATCGGCAGCGTGGCGAATTACTTCAAAGCGCACGGTTGGGTGAAAGGCGACGCGGTGGCGGTGATGGCGAACGGTCAGGCTCCGGGACTGGCGAATGGCTTTAAAACGCAGTACAGCCTTTCTCAACTGGCGGTCGCCGGACTCACGCCGCAACAACCGCTGGGCAACCATCAGCAGGTGAGCCTGCTACGTCTGGATATGGGTACTGGCTACCAGTACTGGTACGGTTTGCCGAACTTCTATGCCATTACCCGCTACAACCACAGCACCCATTATGCGATGGCGGTGTGGCAGTTGGGTCAGGCGGTAGCGCTGGCGCGCGTGCAGTAACGTTTTTTACCCAGGGGCGCTTCGGCTTCCCTGGGCTTCACTCGTTTTTTCGGAATCGCCCTCGTAAAATTGTCACCTCATCCCCATCTCCGTTGGGAAAGTGTTATCTTGTCCGGCATATTTTTTAACTGACAGAGGCTGATATGACTGACAGTGAACTGATGCAGTTAAGTGAACAGGTCGGGCTGGCGCTGAAAGCGCGTGGTGCGACGGTGACCACCGCAGAGTCCTGCACCGGCGGTTGGGTGGCGAAAGCCATTACCGATATTGCCGGCAGCTCCGCCTGGTTTGAGCGCGGTTTTGTCACCTACAGTAATGAAGCCAAATCGCAGATGATTGGCGTGCGTGAAGAGACGCTGGCGCAGCATGGCGCGGTCAGTGAACCGGTGGTGGTTGAAATGGCGATTGGCGCACTGAAAGCGGCACGTGCCGATTTTGCTGTTTCTATCAGCGGGATTGCCGGGCCGGATGGCGGCAGCGAAGAGAAACCGGTTGGCACCGTCTGGTTTGCCTTCGCCAGCGTGCGCGGAGAAGGGATTACCCGTCGGGAATGTTTTCGCGGCGACCGCGATGCGGTGCGTCGGCAAGCCACGGTTTATGCGCTGCAAACCCTGTGGCAACAATTTCTACAAAACACTTGATACTGTATGACTATACAGTATAATTGCGACAACAGTACAGAATCACTATCCGGTTTCAGCCGGCATGACAGGAGTAATTAATGGCTATCGACGAAAACAAACAGAAAGCGTTGGCGGCAGCGCTGGGCCAGATCGAAAAGCAATTCGGTAAAGGCTCCATCATGCGCCTGGGTGAAGACCGTTCTATGGACGTGGAAACGATCTCTACCGGTTCGCTTTCACTGGATATTGCGCTGGGCGCAGGCGGCCTGCCGATGGGGCGTATCGTCGAAATCTACGGGCCGGAATCTTCCGGTAAAACCACGCTGACGCTGCAGGTGATTGCCGCGGCGCAGCGCGAAGGTAAAACCTGTGCGTTTATCGATGCAGAGCACGCACTGGACCCGATCTATGCACGTAAGCTGGGTGTTGATATCGACAATCTGCTCTGTTCTCAGCCGGACACCGGTGAACAGGCGCTGGAAATCTGTGACGCACTGGCGCGTTCTGGTGCCGTTGACGTTATCGTTGTCGACTCCGTAGCGGCACTGACGCCGAAAGCGGAAATCGAAGGCGAAATCGGTGACTCTCACATGGGCCTCGCGGCACGTATGATGAGCCAGGCGATGCGTAAACTGGCTGGTAACCTGAAACAGTCCAACACGCTGCTGATCTTCATCAACCAGATCCGTATGAAAATTGGTGTGATGTTCGGTAACCCGGAAACCACGACCGGTGGTAACGCACTGAAATTCTACGCCTCTGTTCGTCTGGACATCCGCCGTATTGGCGCGGTGAAAGAGGGCGACAACGTGGTGGGCAGCGAAACCCGCGTGAAAGTGGTGAAAAACAAAATTGCGGCACCGTTTAAACAGGCTGAATTCCAGATCCTTTACGGTGAAGGCATCAACTTCTATGGCGAACTGGTTGACCTGGGCGTGAAAGAGAAGCTGATCGAGAAAGCGGGTGCCTGGTACAGCTACAACGGTGAGAAAATTGGTCAGGGTAAAGCGAATGCAACCACCTGGCTGAAAGACAACCCGGCTACCGCGAAGGAAATTGAGAAGAAAGTTCGTGAAATGTTGCTCAATAACCAGGATGCTAAACCTGACTTCGCTGTCGATGACGGTGAAGGCGTTGCGGAAACCAACGAAGATTTTTAATCGTCAGGTGTCGTCCGTCCGGATAACGCAAAACTGCCATCCGGCAAAAAGTTGAATTACACTCAAGGGCTGCATTGATGCAGCCCTTTTTGCATTTCTGATTTCGAAGGTTGTTATGAGTGAACCCACACCGCGCCGACCCGCGTATTCCCGGCTGTTAGATCGCGCAGTACGTATCCTCGCGGTTCGTGATCACAGCGAACAAGAGTTACGACGCAAACTTGCTGCCCCGGTGATGGGGAAAAATGGGCCGGAAGAGATTGATGCAACGGCAGAAGATTATGACCGGGTGATCGCCTGGTGCTATGAGCATCAGTATCTTGATGACGAGCGATTTATCGCCCGCTTTATCGCCAGCCGCAGCCGTAAAGGCTATGGTCCGGCGCGCATCCGCCAGGAGTTGAATCAAAAAGGTATTGCCCGTGAATCGACGGAAAAAGCGATGCGGGAGTGTGAGATCGACTGGAGCGTCATCGCGCGCGACCAGGCTCATCGTAAATATGGCGAACCGCTGCCCACCGCATTTTCAGAAAAGGCTAAAGTACAGCGGTTTTTGCTCTATCGCGGGTATCTGATGGAGGATATTCAGGAAATATGGCGAAATTTTGACGATTGAGCGCATACGGGATTTTACTTCCCCGTAAAGAAAACTTATCTTATTCCCACTTTTCAGTTGCCGGCGGCCCAGTCAATCAAGAGTTGTTGCTGGTAATGACTTTTCGTTAGCAAGATTTCAGGATAATTATGAGCAAGAGCACCGCTGAGATCCGTCAGGCGTTTCTCGACTTTTTCCATAGTAAAGGACATCAGGTAGTTGCCAGCAGCTCCCTGGTTCCGAACAATGACCCCACTTTGTTGTTTACCAACGCCGGGATGAACCAGTTCAAGGACGTTTTCCTTGGGCTCGACAAGCGTAATTATTCCCGCGCCACTACGTCCCAGCGCTGCGTGCGTGCGGGCGGTAAGCACAACGATCTGGAAAACGTAGGTTACACTGCACGTCACCATACTTTCTTCGAAATGCTGGGCAACTTCAGCTTCGGCGACTATTTCAAACATGATGCAATCCAGTTCGCGTGGGAACTGCTGACCGGTGAAAACTGGTTTGCCCTGCCGAAAGAGCGTCTGTGGGTGACCGTCTACGAAACAGACGATGAAGCCTATGAAATCTGGGAAAAAGAAGTTGGTATCCCTCGCGAGCGTATTATCCGCATCGGCGATAACAAAGGCGCGGCCTATGCGTCTGACAACTTCTGGCAGATGGGAGATACCGGCCCATGCGGTCCGTGCACCGAGATTTTCTACGATCATGGCGATCACATCTGGGGCGGCCCTCCGGGAAGTCCGGAAGAAGACGGCGATCGCTACATTGAGATCTGGAACATCGTCTTTATGCAGTTCAACCGTCAGGCTGACGGTACGATGGAACCGCTGCCGAAGCCTTCCGTCGATACCGGTATGGGTCTGGAGCGTATTGCGGCTGTGCTGCAACACGTCAACTCCAACTACGACATTGACCTGTTCCGTACGCTAATTGAAGCGGTAGCGAAAGTGACCGGTGCGACCGATCTGAGCAACAAGTCGCTGCGCGTGATTGCAGACCACATTCGTTCCTGTGCGTTCCTGATCGCCGACGGCGTGGTTCCGTCCAATGAAAACCGTGGCTATGTTCTGCGCCGTATCATTCGTCGCGCGGTACGTCATGGCAACATGCTGGGCGCGAAAGAGACCTTCTTCTACAAACTGGTGGGCCCACTGGTTGAAGTGATGGGATCGGCAGGTGAGGAACTGAAGCGTCAGCAGGCACAGGTTGAGCAAGTTCTGAAAACCGAAGAAGAGCAGTTTGCCCGTACGCTGGAGCGTGGCCTGGCGCTGCTGGACGAAGAACTGGCGAAACTGTCCGGCGATACGCTGGACGGCGAAACGGCATTCCGTCTGTACGATACCTACGGTTTCCCGGTTGACCTGACGGCAGACGTTTGCCGTGAGCGCAACATCAAAGTGGATGAAGCCGGTTTTGAAGCCGCCATGGAAGAGCAGCGCCGTCGTGCGCGCGAAGCCAGCGGTTTTGGTGCGGACTATAACGCGATGATTCGCGTGGATAGCGCCTCTGAATTTAAAGGCTACGACCATCTGGAACTGAACGGTAAAGTGACCGCGCTGTTTGTTGATGGTAAAGCGGTTGATGCGATCAGTGCCGGTCAGGAAGCCGTTGTCGTACTGGATCAGACTCCGTTCTATGCGGAATCCGGTGGTCAGGTTGGCGATAAAGGTGAACTGAAAGGTGCGGGCTTTATCTTTGCCGTAAGCGATACGCAAAAATATGGTCAGGCGATTGGTCACCTCGGCAAACTGTCTGTGGGCTCTCTGAAAGTGGGCGACGCAGTCCAGGCTGATGTGGATGAGTCGCGTCGTGCGCGTATTCGTCTGAACCACTCCGCGACGCACCTGATGCACGCGGCGTTGCGCCAGATTCTGGGCACGCACGTGGCGCAGAAAGGCTCGCTGGTTAACGACAAAATCCTGCGTTTCGACTTCTCGCATAATGAAGCGATGAAACCCGCGGAAATCCGTGCGGTTGAAGATCTGGTGAACGCGCAGATCCGTCGTAACCTACCGGTTGAAACCAACGTGATGGATCTGGAAGCGGCGAAAGCAAAAGGCGCAATGGCGCTGTTCGGCGAGAAATATGATGAACGCGTTCGCGTACTGAGCATGGGCGATTTCTCTACCGAACTGTGTGGTGGGACTCACGCCAGCCGTACGGGAGATATCGGTCTGTTTCGTATTATTTCCGAGTCCGGGACTGCAGCCGGGGTTCGTCGTATTGAAGCGGTAACGGGCGAAGGTGCGATCGCAATGATGCATGCAGAAAGCGATCGGATGAACGAAACCGCCCAGGTGCTGAAAACGGGTATCCATGACTTGACCGAAAAAGCGCAAGCTTTTGTCGAGCGCTATCGTCAGATGGAGAAAGAGCTTCAGCAGTTGAAAGAACAAGCTGCAGCGCAGGAAAGTGCGAATCTTTCCAGCAAAGCGGTTGATATCAATGGCGTTAAGCTGTTGGTGAGTGAGCTTGCAGGTGTTGAGCCGAAAATGTTGCGTACCATGGTTGATGATCTGAAAAATCAACTGGGGTCGACAATTATCGTGCTGGCAACGGCAGCTGAAGGTAAGGTTTCTCTGATTGCTGGTGTGTCTAAGGACGTGACCGACCGTGTCAAAGCAGGGGAACTGGTAGGTATGGTCGCTCAGCAGGTGGGCGGTAAGGGTGGTGGTCGTCCGGACATGGCGCAAGCCGGTGGTACGGATGCATCTGCTCTGCCTGCGGCGTTAGCCAGTGTGCAAGCCTGGGTCAGCGCAAAATTGTAATAACTATAAGCGTTAGCCGATGCCGCAGATAAGCATTCTGCGGCGTTTGCATCAACGTTGTCGACAACGATAAAGTCAGGTTGAAGTTGTGTATATCGGCTAAACTTAGGTTTAACAGAATGTGATGCCGTGACTGCTTACATGTAATGTGTTTGTCATCGCTTACTTTTTGGCGTTATATGATGGATAATGCCGGGATACAGAGAGACCCGACTCTTTTAATCTTTCAAGGAGCAAAGAATGCTGATTCTGACTCGTCGAGTTGGTGAGACCCTCATGATTGGAGATGAGGTCACCGTGACAGTTTTAGGGGTGAAGGGCAACCAGGTACGCATCGGCGTAAACGCCCCGAAAGAAGTATCTGTCCATCGTGAAGAGATCTACCAGCGTATCCAGGCTGAAAAATCCCAGCAGTCCAGTTACTAAGGTTTCCGCGTCTCACCTGACCGGTGAGGCGCAACCTGACATCTTCGCAAATCCTTCTCTTTTCCATTTTTCTATGACTCTTTTTCTTGTTCAACGTGACTCTCTCGTCTGCGTATAACTTTTTCATTGCGGTAGTCAACTGTCCCAGAGACCGATTTATCTGTTGATAAAACACCCTTTTTGCCGTTTTTGCAGACTAATTGAACGTGAAGTGTGCAAACGATAAAAGCTCAGGAAAAATTGTTTGACTTATAAGTCCCAGAAAGTAATATGTGCGCCACGCAGCGACGATGAGCAGAAACAAGTTCTTCGAAGCACTCGTAAGAGGCGTGTGGTGAGGTGGCCGAGAGGCTGAAGGCGCTCCCCTGCTAAGGGAGTATGCGGTCAAAAGCTGCATCCGGGGTTCGAATCCCCGCCTCACCGCCATTTGCATCCGTAG
>DXKH01000053.1 GCA_019415335.1 Citrobacter sp.
TCGTTCCATCGCTCCAGATGCGATATTTGCCATTCGCATTTGAACCCGTTTTAGTTATCACTGCGCATTTATTAGTGTCGGTATTAACGTTCCCGATCAGCGCCAGCTTGCCACTGGTATTTCCCGCTTCTGCCAAATCAATGTTTGAGAAAATGCACATTTACCGTTCAGATGGCATGTTCTCGTCTTTTGTCAGGGACTATTGATCATGCCCATCAGTTATGTACTGGCATGTGATTCAATGCAAGTAACCACTGGATCTCTTGTGTCAGTTTGTAGTAAATAAAATGAATGGGGCTGGTTATGGAAGGTAGAAGGATTTGCTTACGTTTTATGAGATTGCAACAATCAACCATAGATTGCTGGATATCAGTGATACATGGGCTGATTTATGGGGGTGCCTTCACTATTTACCCGTTGGTATCGGGAGGGTAAGAATGCTTCGTTATACCAACCTTGTTGGTAGTAATTTGACCTTTGAACAAAAAGGCAGATTAAAGGAAATAAATATAATAGCCCCTTCACCGGTACTGAACATAATTTTACGGAGAAGAGAAGTTTATCCTGATGATGTTTACGTGTTCCAGAGTCATTCTAATCGAGTTAAAGCAGAGAAAAAACCAGTGACAGTTGTTGCGTTTAACCTGGCGCTTAAGCTCGCCTCTTCGGGGGTTACGACAAAGAATGTCACCAGTAAATGCGCCTGAAAAAGTTGCCGCAGCCCGTCGTATGCAAGAACGAGCGGCGGCAGGCTGGCGATCGTTCGATAGTGCAAGTATTGAATGGTTGCCAGCCGGTGCGGATTCTACATATGCAATATGACAAAACAATGCTCTTATTCTGAAACCAGCCACATGTCAGACTCTTCAAACATTTCCTCAAGCATACGGTTCAGCCTTTCTTTCTCAGTTTTTGTGCAGTCGCTATTTAAAGCATTAGCCTGCATTGGCTTTACCCTCACCTCAGCATCGGGAAAAATCCGGTGCACCCGCTTCGTCAATTCGGCCAGAATGATGTTACTTGCACCTGGCAACCCGGCAACGTTTCTCTTGTCATAAACCAGCTCAACAAACATTTTTACCTTCCCCCTTTACTGGTTGGATATACAGTATGTATACTGTGTTTTTATCCAGTGTCAATAGTAGATAGAGGTAACTATGGGCTTCCCTTCTCCGGCAGCTGACTATGTCGAGCTCCACATATCGCTAGATGAGAAGTTTATTGAGCATCCAGCAGCTACATACTTCATGAGAGCAGGGCAGACATACTGGAGAGAAGGCATTTTGAACGGTGCCTTGTTAGTCGTTGATAGTTCACTTACGCCATGTGATGGTTCTCTTCTCGTCTGCAACATAGAGAATGAGCTAAGGATAAAGCGTTATCGTTTACACCCAAGACCGCACCTGGTGAATCTGGAGAACGGTAAGCGCGAAGATATACCAGACTCAACGGGTGACTACAATGTGACTTCGCCAGTATTTGGGGTGATCACTTACATCATCAACGATGCTCGCTCAGATGAGTTTGATGATTGTCCTGTAATGTGAAAGCTTAAAATATTGTGTACATTTATGGGTACATAATGCATTTAATTTTTATGTATAAAATCGTTATATTCAATTAGTTATGAATCTTAATAACCTTATCCATTTAACTAAGGGGACGAAGCGGCACCGAGTATACCGGTTTTTGTTTGCCCCGGTAAGTGAGTGGCCGCCTGACTGTTCAAACCATCGCCATTCAGGACTGTTTTTCCTCCTTTTTCTGCGCGTTGTCTCTTTTTTGCGCCGCGATCTTGGCTTCTTCTTTGCGCTTGTTACTCATATCGTTGCGGATTTGCGCGTGGCTCATCAACGCGAAGATAAAGGTGCCGCCGCAAATGTTTCCGGCAAGCGTCGGTAAGGCAAACGGCCAGAGGAAGTCACTCCAGTGCAGCGTACCGTTAAATACCAGATAGAGAATTTCGACCGATCCGACCACGATGTGGGTGGTATCGCCCAGCGCAATCAGCCACGTCATCAGGATAATCACCACGATCTTCGCCGCGCCAGCTGCCGGAAACATCCAGACCATGGTGGCAATCAGCCAGCCGGAAATAATGGCGTTGGCAAACATTTCCGTGGGGGTGTTTTTCATCACGTCCATGCCGATTTTCACGAATGCATCACGGGTCTCTTCGTTGAAAATGGGCATGTATTCAAACGCCCACGCTGCGACGCCGGTGCCGAGTACATTTCCCAGCAGCACGATGCCCCACAGTCGCATTAGCAGGCCCGCGTTACCAAACGTCGGATTCTGCATCACGGGTAACACGGCGGTGACGGTGTTCTCGGTAAATAGCTGCTGGCGAGCCATGATGACGATGATAAAGCCAAAGGTATAGCCGAGATTTTCCAGCAAGAAACCGCCTGGTACCCCCTCCAGTTCAACGTGGAAGATGCCCTTTGCCAACAGAGAGGCTCCCATCGAAAGTCCGGCGGCAATCGCTGACCACAACAGCGCCATTGCGTCCCGTTCCAGCTCTTTCTCCCCGTCCTGACGGATATGCTCGTGAATCGCCATCGCCCGCGAGGGGAGGCGATCCTCATCCAGTTCTATCTTCCTCCCGCTCTGTTTCTCTTCACTTTCGACGGCCAGCTCGTCGCTATGCTTATCAATCTTGTCGTTTTCATTATCCACCATCATTCGTCCCCGTAGTGAGCTCAGACAGGATAAAGCGTAGCGGTTTTTAGCCTGAACCCCGTCAGGACATGCTCTGAAAACGCAAAAATGGTAACGTTTGTTTTTCTTCATCCCGCTAGAATAGAAGCGCGACGATTCTGGTGTGACCAGGCTATGATCAAATCAACAAGTTCGGTGATATAGACATCGTTTGACGTACTGTTACAATCGCTCACACCTTTACAGGCGGATACGGTAGCGTTCCGTCATGGATGGCAATCAGCGATAGCCATAATTAACAGGGAGACATTTATGAAGCTTCGCCTGTCGGCGCTTGCGCTGGGAACCACACTGTTGGTCGGGTGTGCAAGTTCTGGCACAGAACAGCAGGGGCGCTCAGACCCGTTCGAAGGGTTCAACCGCACCATGTACAACTTCAACTTTAATGTGTTGGATCCGTATATCGTTCGACCGGTGGCTGTCGCATGGCGTGATTATGTTCCGCAGCCTGCCCGTAATGGTCTGAGCAACTTCACCGGCAACCTGGAAGAACCAGCGGTGATGGTGAACTATTTCCTGCAGGGCGATCCGTATCAGGGGATGGTGCATTTCACCCGTTTCTTCCTCAACACGATTCTGGGGATGGGCGGCTTTATTGACGTCGCCGGTATGGCAAACCCGAAACTGCAGCGCGTTGAGCCACATCGCTTCGGCAGTACCCTGGGTCACTATGGCGTAGGTTACGGTCCTTACGTGCAGTTACCGTTCTACGGCAGTTGGACGATCCGTGATGATGGCGGTGATATGGCGGATACGCTCTATCCGGTTCTCTCCTGGTTGACCTGGCCGATGTCTATCGGTAAGTGGACGATTGAAGGGATTGAAACCCGTGCTCAGCTGCTGGATTCCGACGGCTTGCTGCGTCAGTCCTCCGATCCTTACATTATGGTTCGTGAAGCTTACTTCCAGCGTCATGATTTTATCGCTGATGGCGGGAAGCTCAAGCCGCAGGAAAACCCGAACGCGCAGGCGATTCAGGACGAGCTGAAAGAGATCGATTCCGAGTAAGCCAGATTGGGCAAATAAAAAGGTGAGCTAAAACGCTCACCTTTTTTACATCTGCAAGAAATCAGAATGCGTAGTTGAAGTTGGTACCGAACAGCCAGGCTTTACCTTCAGACTCGAACTGGTACGGACCTTCGTTAATTTTAACGCTCTGACCGTGCATGTAAGAAACGCCAACGTCCACAGACGCATCTTTATTGAAGGCGTAGGTGGTACCGGCGCTCAGCCAGAAGCGGTCCTGATCCGGAATCGAGATTGAACGGTTTTGTGATGGAACCGGGCTATCATCGAAGGCGATACCGGTACGGAACGTCCAGTTGTCATCATAGTAGTAGGTGGTACCCAGCGCGATGCGGTAGGCGTCTTTAAAGCCTTCATCTTTCTGGAACAGCGTCTCACCACCGGTGGATTTTGCTTTCAGCTCCTGGAACTGACTCCAGCTGGTATAGGCCAGGCTGTAGTGGATAGCCCACTGCGGTGCCACGCGGTTATAACCAGACACTTCCCACATTTCTGGCAGGTTCAGCGTCAGATAACCCGACTGGGTTGCGCCGCCGGTAGCGGTCGGGATACCCAGGTTGTAGTTGTTGATCGCCGGTGGCAGATCGCTGCTGTAGTTACCTTTAAAGTCAATTTTGACTTCAGAACGGTAGGTCAACGCGTAGCGGTTGTTCTTATCCAGTTCATACAGGATCCCGGCGTTCCAGCCGAAGCCCCATTGGTTGCCGTTCAGGTGGGCAATTTTGGTATCGCTTGGAATGCCGTTTGCGGTGGCAGCCAGTTGCTGGCCCTGCGGCGTTTGACCGGCAGGCGAATTCATCACCTGACCGGCGACCAGTTGACCCAGGTCACCGGCGAAGCGTTCGATTTTCGCACGGGCATAAACGGCGTTCAGACCAAGACCGAAGCTCCATGCGTCATCTAAGCGATAAGCACCGCTTAAGTTGAGGTTCATGGTTTCGAGGTCGGTGGTACCGCCGACAGAACCGCCCGCGTAGGTATCGTTAAACTCAGTCGCCAGACCGTAGTTAGAGGTAATGGATGCTCCCCAACCGAACTGATCGTTAATCGGCGCAACAAAGTGCGCGTTTGGTACCCATGCCGTCGGCGCGATGTTATCGGCATCAAGGCTACGGCCAGACGGTGAACGTCCGCTGATGTTGACGTCCGGATCGATATAGACCGCACCCGCAGAGAATGTCGGGCGATCGAACATCGTGATCAGCGCTGGGTTACGGCTGACGTTACCTGCATCGTCTGCGATAGCGCCTTCACCCGAATAGGCCCGGCCGAGGCCAGAGGAAGAAAATTCGTTTAACTGAAAGCCTGCAGACCAGGCCTGGGTGGAGATAATTGCCACTGCGACTGCGAGAGCAGACTTTGTTAACAGGGTTTTCTGGCTCATGACCATAACCTCAATTGATTTATTTTTATACAAACTATGTTACATGGTGTAACAGGAGCGCGAAGTGTAGGGTCTGTGGTACGACTTAGAAATCAGACCAGTGGCGTGAGTATAGGTCTGACCAGCTGAAATGTTGCAAGTATGTTTATAAGTTTTTTCAATTGTGATCTTAAAAACGCGATCCAGCTGGCAAAAATGCCGGTTTGCGCACTCACCCTTTTAGGTGAAATTTGTTTTAGATCATTTTTAATTGTGATTTCGGTCACTTATCTCATTTCGCACAATTAACAACTGGAGAGGTGAATGTGGGGAGCGTAAAATATCCCCATCGTTTATCTGGCACCCTGGGTGCGAAATACAGAGGAAATCTACAATGAGTAAATGCAGTGCTGATGAAACCCCGGTTTGCTGCTGTATGGATGTTGGTACCATCATGGACAACTCCGATTGCACCGCATCATACAGCCGCGTGTTCGCTAACCGCGCAGAGGCTGAAGAGACGCTGGCGGCGCTGACCGAAAAAGCGCGTAGCGTGGAATCTGAACCGTGCAAAATCACCTCGACTTTTACCGAAGAGTCTGACGGTGTGCGTCTGGATATCGATTTTGTCTTCGCCTGCGAAGCTGAAACCCTGATCTTCCAGCTGGGTCTGCGTTAATCCCACCTCGCTGTTTTTGATGCCCCGGTGAGTTTTCCCGGGGCATTTTCATTTCAGGCAGTGATTATTCACTGTGCCACAGCTCTCACTTTCTTTGCGCTCCGCTTGGCTAAATGTAAAAAATTGGTTAAGACTATGATCAGGTCAGACCACTTATATATTTTTTACAGGGGAGTGTTATGAGTCAGGCTTTACCGCTGGTCACCCGTCAGGGCGATCGCATCGCCATCGTTAGCGGATTACGTACGCCTTTTGCCCGTCAGGCGACCGCCTATCATGGCATTCCCGCCGTCGATCTCGGCAAAATGGTGGTTGGTGAACTGCTTGCGCGCAGTGAAATCCCTGCTGATGTCATTGAACAACTGGTTTTTGGCCAGGTTGTACAGATGCCGGAAGCGCCGAACATCGCGCGTGAAATCGTGCTCGGGACCGGGATGAATGTGCATACCGATGCCTACAGCGTCAGTCGCGCCTGTGCGACCAGTTTTCAGGCAGTCGCTAACGTCGCGGAAAGCCTGATGGCCGGCACCATTAGTGCGGGTATCGCCGGTGGCGCGGACTCTTCTTCGGTGCTGCCCATTGGCGTCAGCAAAAAACTGGCGCGGGTGCTGGTCGATGTCAACAAAGCCCGCACGCTGGGGCAGCGTCTGAAACTCTTTTCCCGTCTGCGCTTGCGCGATCTGATGCCCGTCCCGCCTGCCGTGGCGGAATACTCCACCGGTCTGCGAATGGGCGATACCGCCGAGCAGATGGCGAAAACCTACGGCATTACCCGTGAACAACAAGATGCCCTGGCGCATCGTTCTCACCAGCGAGCCGCCCTGGCGTGGGCAGAAGGCAAGCTGGCCGATGAAGTGATGACCACTTACACACCGCCTTTTAAAGAGCCCCTGTCTGAAGATAACAATATTCGCGGCAACTCCACGCTGGCAGATTACGCCAGACTGCGTCCGGCATTTGACCGCAAACATGGCAGCGTTACGGCGGCAAACAGCACCCCGCTGACCGATGGCGCGGCGGCAGTCATCCTGATGACAGAATCTCGTGCCAAAGAGTTGGGGTTGGTTCCGCTCGGCTATCTGCGCAGCTACGCGTTTACCGCGATCGATGTCTGGCAGGATATGCTGCTGGGTCCGGCCTGGTCTACGCCGCTGGCGCTGGAACGTGCGGGCATCACAATGGCCGATCTGACGCTTTTCGATATGCACGAAGCCTTTGCCGCGCAGACACTTGCCAATCTCCAGTTACTTGGCAGTGAGCGTTTTGCCCGCGACGTGCTCGGTCGAAGCCATGCCACTGGCGAAGTGGATGACAACAAATTTAACGTACTTGGCGGTTCAATTGCCTTTGGACATCCCTTTGCCGCGACGGGCGCGAGGATGATCACGCAAACGTTGCACGAATTACGTCGTCGTGGCGGCGGCTTTGGCCTGGTCACCGCCTGCGCGGCAGGTGGGCTGGGTGCGGCAATGGTTCTGGAGGCGGAATAATGGAAATGGCATCGGCTTTTACGCTTAACGTGCGTCTGGACAACGTCGCGGTCATCTCCGTTGATGTCCCCGGAGAGAAGATGAATACCCTCAAGGCGGAGTTTGCCTCGCAGGTACGCGTCATTCTTAAACAGATCCGTGAGAACAAGGCGATTCGTGGCGTCGTTATTATTTCCGCAAAAGCGGACAATTTCATTGCCGGGGCGGATATCAATATGATTGGCCGCTGCAAAAGCGCGCAGGAAGCGGAAACGCTGGCGCGACAGGGGCAGCAACTGATGGCCGAGATCAACGCGCTGCCGATCCCGGTGGTGGCCGCTATTCACGGTGCCTGCCTGGGCGGCGGGCTTGAACTGGCGCTGGCCTGTCATACTCGCGTCTGCACCGACGATGTGAAAACCGTACTCGGTTTACCGGAAGTTCAACTCGGGCTGCTGCCGGGGTCGGGCGGTACCCAACGGCTACCCCGGCGGGTGGGCGTCAGTACGGCGCTGGATATGATCCTCACCGGTAAGCAACTTCGCGCGAAACAGGCGCTGAAAGCGGGGCTGGTGGATGAAGTGGTTCCGCAGACGATCCTGCTGGATGCCGCCGTGGAATGGGCAAAAAAAGATCGTCCTGGTCATCGGCCCCTGCCGGTTCGTGAACGTATTCTGGCGGGCCCGCTCGGGCGGGCGTTGCTGTTTCGCATGGTCAGCAAGAAAACAGAACAGAAAACACAGGGAAATTACCCGGCGACAGAACGTATTTTACAGGTGATTGAAACCGGACTGGCACAGGGGAGTAGCAGCGGTTATGACGCGGAAGCGCGCGCGTTTGGCGAGCTGGCGATGACGCCGCAGTCGCAGGCGTTACGCAATATCTTTTTTGCCAGTACAGACGTGAAAAAAGACCCGGGCAGCAAGGTTCCGCCGGGACCGCTTAACAGCGTCGGCGTTTTAGGCGGTGGGCTGATGGGCGGCGGTATTGCGTACGTCACAGCCTGTAAAGGTGGCTTGCCAGTTCGCATCAAAGACATTAATACCAATGGAATCAATCACGCGCTGAAATACAGCTGGGATCAGCTTGAAACGAAAGTGCGTCGTCGACATATCAAAGCCAGTGAACGTGACAAACAGCTGGCGCTGATTTCGGGAACGGTGGATTATCGCGGTTTTTCCCATCGCGACCTGGTGATTGAAGCGGTGTTTGAAGATCTGTCGTTAAAACAACAGATGGTGGCGGAAGTTGAGCAAAATTGCGCATCTCACACCATTTTTGCATCTAACACTTCATCTTTACCCATTGGCGATATTGCGGCACAAGCGGTCAGACCTGAGCAGGTGATTGGTCTGCACTTCTTTAGCCCGGTAGAAAAAATGCCGCTGGTGGAGGTGATTCCGCATGCTACGACGTCGGAGCAAACCATTGCCACGACGGTTAAGCTGGCGAAAAAACAGGGCAAAACGCCGATCGTGGTGCGTGATAAGGCCGGGTTCTACGTAAATCGTATTCTTGCACCGTATATCAATGAAGCAATTCGCCTGCTGACTGAGGGTGAGCGGGTCGAACAGATCGACAGCGCACTGGTGAAGTTTGGTTTTCCGGTCGGGCCAATCCAACTTTTGGATGAGGTCGGAATTGACACAGGCACTAAAATTATACCGATACTGGAAGCCGCTTATGGCGAGCGTTTTAGCGCCCCTGCAAATGTTGTTTCATCAATTTTGAATGACGATCGCAAAGGTAGAAAAAATGGTCGGGGTTTCTATCTTTATGGGGCGAAAGGGCGTAAAAGCAAAAAACAGGTCGACCCTGCAATTTATACGCTTATTGGTGCTCAGGGGCAGAGCCGACTCTCCGCTTCGCAGATAGCGGAACGCTGTGTCATGTTAATGCTCAATGAGGCCGCGCGCTGCTTCGATGAGCAGGTGATCCGTAGCGCGCGCGATGGTGACATTGGCGCGGTGTTTGGTATTGGTTTTCCTCCGTTTCTCGGTGGCCCGTTCCGTTATATGGATTCTCTCGGGGCGGGTGAAGTGGTTGCGGTATTGCAACGTCTGGCTTCGCTGTATGGTCCACGGTTTACGCCGTGCGATACGTTGTTACAGATGGCGGAGCGGGGTGAAAGTTTCTGGAAAGCAGATGCAACTGACCTGAATGAATAAGGTCAAATGTAAGGTAAATCCGTACTGAATGGCTGTGGGTTGGTTAAATTGTAAACACAGATTGACTATACTTACGCCATTGAGGTAAAACACAGCGTTTCATTCGGTGAACGGATAAGGCACAATGCCGGCCACTGCATGACAGCAACCCTGAGTGGTTTGAGCTGGAGTGCGTGTGATTCTGGTTAACAAAAGCGGTGCAATATGCAAGTTTTTATCATGCGTCACGGCGACGCGGCCCTCGATGCCGCCAGTGATTCGGTTCGTCCCTTAACCCCCTGTGGTTGTGATGAATCCCGCCTTATGGCGAACTGGCTGAAAGGTCAAAAAGTGGATATCGAACGTGTTCTGGTGAGCCCGTTCCTGCGAGCCGAACAAACGTTGGATGTGGTAGGGGGATGCATGAACCTGCCGGGCGACGTGGATGTTTTGCCGGAGTTGACTCCCTGCGGCGATGTCGGTCTGGTCAGCGCTTATTTGCAAGCTCTGGCCAATGAAGGTGTTGCTACCGCACTGGTGATCTCCCACCTTCCGTTAGTGGGTTACCTGGTGTCTGAGCTGTGCCCTGGCGAAACGCCGCCGATGTTCACCACCTCAGCGATTGCCAGTGTGACGCTGGATGAAAGAGGAAAAGGGGTGTTCAACTGGCAGATGAGCCCGTGTAACCTCAAAATGGCGAAAGCGATTTAACCTGTCGTTTTACCTTCAAAGAGCCGCTGATGCGGCTCTTCAGACTGCTGACAAAGAAGGAAAAAACGTGGTTTTTCCTTCTTTGTGGTTATCAGCCGAAAATCAATAAATTGATTTTCCTGGTTATTAATGAGGTGATCTCTGCTTGTCCTGGGCTGGGATGAGGTTTGTCACCACGCTCAAGAGCCGCTGATGCGGCTCTTATTGTTTCTGCGCTCAGGGCAGTTCCGGCGGTGCCCACTCTTCCACTTCGATTAACACCAGCAGCGCGGCGTCGCCGCCGTATTCTTTCGGTGCCTGATGGAAAGCCATGACGTGCGGATGCTGCGCCAGCCACAGCGGCGTCTGTTGCTTCAGCACATGTTTGCCGTGACCGTGCATCACGCAGGCGCAAAACACATGTTCCCTGCGGCAGGCAGCAATCAGCGCGCCCAGCTCCTGTTTTGCCTGAAGCTGCGTCAGACCGTGTAAATCGAGAAACAATTCCGGGGAGTAATCGCCACGGCGCATTTTCTTCAGCTCGAAATGGCTGACGTCAGGACGAACATATTTCACCGGACCTTCCGTATTCAGCAGCGGCTGAAACTCATCAGAGAAATAGTGGCTGGCATCGGCCTGCTCCGAAAGCAACCGCTTTACCGGCACCTCGGTGATCTTTTTACGCAGCGGACGATGAACAATGGTGTCCTGTTTAATCTGACGGGTGCCGGTCATCAGCTGCCGGAACAGCGCCTGGTCCTCCTCGCTGAGCGATGTTTTCTTTTTCATTCTGCGGTCTCATCTTTTTTTATTGTCCGTTAGTTTACCCGACTCGATGCGGATGCGAATGCTCAAAACGCAATTTTCACCCGCTCCCCCTGCGTGATTGCTGATTTATCGCCGTCTTCATGGCAAACTAGCCGCCGAAATTAATGCGAGCATGCCCTGGAGGAACAGGTGGATAAAATTTTCGTTGATGAAGCAGTGAGTGATCTGCATACCATTCAGGACATGTTGCGCTGGGCGGTCAGCCGTTTTAGTGCGGCGAACATCTGGTACGGTCACGGTACCGATAACCCTTGGGATGAAGCTGTACAACTGGTGTTGCCATCGTTGTATTTGCCGCTCGATATTCCAGAAGATATGCGTACCGCGCGCCTGACCTCCAGCGAACGCCACCGTATTGTTGAGCGCGTGATCCGCCGCGTGAACGAACGTATCCCGGTGGCATACCTGACCAACAAAGCCTGGTTCTGCGGCCATGAGTTCTACGTTGATGAACGTGTGCTGGTGCCGCGCTCTCCAATTGGTGAGCTGATCAACAACCGCTTTGCGGGGCTGGTCAATGAGCCGCCTCAACTGATCCTCGATATGTGTACTGGCAGCGGCTGTATTGCGATTGCCTGCGCCTATGCCTTCCCGGAAGCGGAAGTGGACGCGGTAGATATCTCGACGGACGCGCTGGCCGTAACCGAACACAACATTGAAGAGCACGGTCTGATCCATCACGTCACGCCTATTCGCTCCGATCTGTTCCGCGACCTGCCTAAAGTCCAGTACGACCTGATCGTGACCAACCCGCCGTACGTTGATGCGGAAGATATGTCCGATCTGCCGAATGAATATCGTCACGAGCCGGAACTGGGGCTGGCGTCCGGTACTGACGGCCTGAAACTCACCCGTCGCATTCTGGGCAACGCCCCGGATTACCTGTCTGATAACGGCATTCTGATTTGTGAAGTCGGTAACAGCATGGTACATCTGATGGAACAATATCCGGATGTGCCGTTCACCTGGCTGGAATTCGACAATGGCGGCGATGGCGTCTTTATGCTGACGAAAGCCGAGTTGATTGCTGCCCGTGAGCACTTCAGCCTCTATAAAGATTAAACAACAACGACAACAACGACAACAACGAGACCGCAATGGCAGGAAATACAATTGGACAACTCTTTCGTGTAACCACCTTCGGCGAATCGCACGGGCTGGCGCTCGGTTGTATCGTCGATGGTGTGCCGCCAGGTATTCCGCTGACGGAAGCTGACCTGCAGCACGATCTCGACAGACGTCGCCCTGGCACGTCGCGTTACACGACGCAGCGCCGCGAACCGGATCAGGTCAAAATCCTCTCCGGCGTGTTTGAAGGCGTAACGACAGGGACCAGCATTGGTCTGCTGATTGAAAACACCGATCAGCGTTCGCAGGACTACAGCGCCATCAAGGACGTGTTTCGTCCGGGACACGCGGATTACACCTACGAGCAGAAATATGGCCTGCGCGATTATCGTGGCGGCGGACGTTCCTCCGCGCGGGAAACCGCGATGCGCGTGGCGGCTGGTGCAATTGCCAAAAAATACCTCGCCGAAAAATTTGGCGTAACCATTCAGGGCTGTCTGACCCAGATGGGCGACATTCCGCTGGCGATCAAAGACTGGTCGCAGGTTGAGCAAAATCCTTTCTTCTGCCCGGACCCGGATAAGATCGATGCGCTGGATGAACTGATGCGTGCGCTGAAAAAAGAGGGCGATTCCATTGGCGCGAAGGTGACCGTAGTCGCCAGTGGCGTGCCGGCAGGGCTGGGCGAACCCGTGTTTGACCGACTTGATGCCGATATCGCCCACGCGCTAATGAGCATCAACGCGGTGAAAGGCGTCGAAATCGGTGACGGGTTTGATGTTGTGGCGCTACGCGGCAGTCAGAACCGTGACGAAATCACCAAAGACGGGTTCCAGAGCAACCACGCAGGGGGTATTCTGGGCGGTATCAGCAGCGGCCAGCAAATCGTGGCACACATGGCACTGAAACCGACGTCCAGTATTACCGTTCCGGGTCGCACTATTAATCGCTTTGGCGACGAGGTGGAGATGATCACTAAAGGTCGTCACGATCCGTGCGTGGGGATCCGCGCGGTGCCGATCGCGGAAGCGATGCTGGCGATCGTGCTGATGGATCACCTGTTACGTCAACGGGCGCAAAATGCGGATGTCAAAACGGATATTCCACGCTGGTAAGAAATGAAAAAAACCGCGATAGCACTGCTGGCTCTGCTTGCCAGCACGGTCAGCCTGGCGGCGACGCCGTGGCAGAAAATTACCCAGCCCGTGCCGGGCAGTGCGCAGTCAATTGGTGGTTTCTCGAACGGCTGCATCGTGGGGGCGGACACGCTTCCCGTGCAGTCTGAGCACTATCAGGTGATGCGCACCGATCAGCGCCGCTATTTCGGTCATCCCGAACTGGTGATGTTTATTCAGCGGCTGAGTACCCAGGTGAGCAATCTTGGGCTGGGAACGGTGCTGATTGGCGATATGGGAATGCCCGCCGGTGGTCGATTTAACGGCGGACATGCCAGCCATCAGACCGGTCTGGATGTGGACATTTTCCTGCAGTTGCCAAAAACACGCTGGACTCAGGCGCAACTGCTGCGTCCCCAGGCGCTGGATTTGGTCGCCCGAGACGGTAAACATGTCGTGCCTTCGCTCTGGAAACCGGAGATCTCCAGCCTGATTAAGCTGGCGGCGGAAGATAACGACGTCACGCGTATTTTTGTGAATCCTGCCATAAAACAACAGCTTTGCCTGGATGCCGGTACCGATCGCGACTGGTTACGTAAAGTGCGGCCCTGGTTCCAGCACCGTGCGCATATGCATGTACGATTACGTTGCCCTGCCGACAGCCTTGAGTGCGAAGATCAGCCTTTGCCTCCTCCGGGCGACGGTTGCGGCGCTGAGCTACAAAGTTGGTTTGAACCGCCAAAACCTGGAACAACAAAGCCTGAGAAGAAGACACCGCCTCCGTTGCCGCCTTCCTGCCAGGCGCTGCTGGATGAGCATGTACTCTGATGGATAATTTTGTGGACCTGTTTATGGTCTCTCCGCTGCTGTTGATGGTGTTGTTTTTTGTGGCAATGCTGGCCGGATTTATCGACTCGCTGGCGGGCGGCGGCGGTCTGTTGACCATCCCCGCGCTGATGGCGGCAGGGATGTCCCCCGCGCAGGCACTGGCGACCAATAAATTGCAGGCCTGCGGTGGTTCAATTTCTTCTTCGATTTATTTTATTCGCCGTAAAGTGGTGAACCTCGCCGACCAGAAACTCAATATCGCGATGACGTTTATTGGCTCGATGAGCGGCGCACTGCTGGTGCAGCACGTGCAGTCAGGCGTGTTACGACAGATCCTGCCTGTTTTAGTCATCTGCATTGGCCTCTACTTTTTGCTGATGCCGAAAGTGGGCGAGGAAGACCGACAGCGTCGCCTGTACGGTCTGCCGTTTGCCCTGGTGGCCGGTGGTTGCGTAGGTTTTTACGATGGTTTTTTTGGCCCGGCGGCAGGTTCATTTTATGCGCTGTCGTTTGTCATGCTCTGCGGCTATAACCTCGCAAAATCGACCGCCCACGCCAAGGTGCTGAATGCCACCTCTAATATTGGTGGCCTGCTGCTGTTTATCATCGGCGGGAAAGTGATTTGGGCTACCGGCTTTGTCATGCTGATCGGCCAATTTCTCGGGGCGCGGATGGGGTCAAGGCTGGTTCTGAGCAAAGGGCAAAAGCTGATTCGGCCCATGATCGTCATTGTCTCGGCGGTGATGAGCATGAAACTTCTTTATGATAACCATGGACAGGAGATTCTCCACTGGCTGGGGATGAATTAATGAACAGTACGCACCGCTACGAACAGTTGATTGAAATTTTTAACGGCTGCTTTGCCGATGATTTTAATACCCGTCTGATTAAAGGCGACGACGAACCGATCTATCTTCCTGCTGATGCGGAGATCCCGTATCACCGGATTGTTTTTGCGCACGGCTTTTACGCCAGCGCATTGCATGAGATTTCGCACTGGTGCATTGCCGGAAAAGCGCGCCGCGAGCAGGTGGATTTCGGCTACTGGTATTGTCCGGACGGTCGCGATGCGGCGACACAGGGCCAGTTTGAAGATGTGGAAGTGAAACCGCAGGCGTTTGACTGGTTGTTTTGCGTGGCGGCGGGGTATTCGTTTAACGTCAGTTGCGACAACCTGGAAGGCGATTTTGAACCCGACCGCGTGGTGTTTCAGCGTCGGGTTCATGCACAGGTGATGGCGTATCTGGAGAAGGGCATTCCCGAACGTCCGGCGCGCTTCATCAAGGCATTACAGAATTATTATCACACGCCTGAACTTACGGCGGAACAGTTCCCGTGGCCAGAAGCACTCAACTGAAGCCAGTGCCACGTTACAATGAGGAAAGAAGATGATCGCGGAGTTTGAATCACGCATTCTGGCATTAATCGATGACATGGTAGAGCATGCAAGCGATGATGAGCTGTTTGCCAGTGGGTATTTGCGTGGCCACCTGACGTTAGCCGTCGCAGAACTGGAAGGTACCGATGACCATTCTGCTCAGGCCGTCTATGCCAATGTCACCCGCAGCCTGGAGAACGCCATCGGTGCCGGTGAATTGTCACCGCGCGATCAGGCGTTAGTCAAAGAGATGTGGGACACACTGTTCCAGAAAGCAACGCAATAATCGCGACACCGTCATCCGGCATTTCAACCTGCCGGATGGCGCGTTTTTTATCCCATCTGTGTTTTAACCGCTTTCCCTTTCAACAACTTCCGCACCCATAAGCGATTTGGATTTAATGCTGCCAGCGTGGCGGCATCCATCGGTACGGGTTCGTTACTCATCTGCGAGGCCAAAATCTCTGCGCACAGCGGAGCGGAGCACAGCCCGCGGGAACCCAGTGCACCCAACATAAACAGATCGTCAAACACCGGCGCGTGTGCCGCGCACGCTTTGTTGTCGGCTAAATCGGCGTACTGCGCCAGCGTGGCAGCATAGTCCGGAACGCTTCCCACCATCGGCAAATGATCGCGGGTGGCACAGCGCACGCCGCAGCGCGCTGCGTTGTCGCTCACGTCAACCTCTTTGGCCCATTTTGCCGCCGGGAAACAGTCAATCAGGCGTTGCCGGTTCTGCTGCTGATCGTCTTCCCGATACCGCGTCTCTTCGTTTCCGCGATGGTAGCTGGCTCCGATACAGTGCTGCTGGTTGGTCGGGTTTTGCGGCGTAAGATAGCCGTCATAACACAACACCTGACGGATACCGGAAAGCGCTGGCGTGGTTGGAATATGGCTGACCTGGCCGGCGACAGCATAGACGGGTAGCGGCTGCGTCTGCGTAAAATGGTTAATCTGATGACCGTTAGCCAGCACCACCACCGCATGTTCAGCGCGATCGCCGTGCGTAAAGTGCAGGTTCCAGCCGGATGCAGAACGGCTCAGCGTTGCCAGCGAATGCTGATAGTGGCAGCGTAATCCCTGTTTTTCGGCAAGCTGAAGCACGGCGGCAGTTAATTGCGCCGGGCACAGCCAGCCGCCCAGAGGATACATCACGCCGCCACAGCCGGTGTCGACACCGGTAAGGTGTCGCACCTGTTCGGCATCGACTGCGCTCGCCAGCGCTGACGGTAAATCCAGCGACAGCATCTGCGCGATTTTCTGTTGGCTTTTATCATCCCAGCCTAGCTGCGTGACGCCGCACCAGTCGTGATCGAATTCGACGGGAAGGGCGTCATAGAGACGACGGGCGAACGTAAACGCGGCAGGGAAAAAGAGGTTTATTGCCGCGTCGTGTTTGCTGAGAAGTGGATAAAGCGCCCCCTGACGGTTGCCGGAGGCACCCTGAGCGGGTTTGTCATCCGCACAATAGAGCGTCACCTGCCAGCCACGGCGCAACAGCGCCAGTGAAAGCAGCGCGCTGGCAATCCCGCCGCCAATAAGGGCGACCTCGCGTTTGTCACTGCCCTGACGGGCAAACCACGGCGTTGACGCCGGAAGGGCGAGAGTGTGTTCCATCACGCCGCGCAGCATTTCGCGCTTGCGACCAAAGCCTTTGCATTTCTGCATGGTAAAACCGGCTTCCTGCAACCCGCGACGGACAAATCCGGCAGACGTAAAGGTCGCCAGCGTACCGCCCGGGCGGGCCAGCCGTGCCATGGCGTTAAACAGCGTCGGCGTCCACATGTCCGGATTTTTGGCCGGTGCGAAACCGTCGAGAAACCAGGCGTCGACTTTTTGATTCAGGCTGTCGTCGAGTTGATCGGTGAGTTCATTGATATCGCCAAACCAGAGATCGAGCGTGACGCGCCCTTCATCCAGCAGCAGACGGTGGCAACCCGCCAGCGGCAACGGCCACTGGGCCTGAAGTTGCCCGGCGAATTCGGCCAACTCCGGCCAGTGCTGATGTGCCGCCGTGAGATCGTCACGGCTCAGCGGAAATTTTTCAAAACTGATGAAATGTAATCTTTGTAGCGTAGCCTCGGGCTGAGTGGCGCGAAATGCAGCGAACGCCTGCCAGAGCGTGAGAAAGTTCAGGCCGGTGCCGAAGCCGCTCTCCGCCACCACAAACAACGGGTGAGAATGTTCCACAAAGCGTTCGGTGATCCGGTTGCCGCCGAGGAAGACATAGCGCGTCTCTTCCAGACCGTTGTCGTTGGAAAAGTAGACGTCGTCAAAATCTCGGGAAACAGGTGTACCCTCAGCGTTGAATTCGAGGTTGGCGGGTTGTATAGCGTATTGTTTCACGTAAGTTACTCGTCTGACAGGCAGTGTCACGATCTTAGCGATGTGTGCCAGGCGGCGCAAATTTCAGTACAAATTGGCTGATCGGACTTGTTCGGCGTACAAGTGTACGCTATTGTGCCAATCGAAACTTATTATAGTGCGATTACAGAGGTATTGAATGAAACGTGCAGTGATTACTGGCTTGGGCATCGTTTCCAGCATCGGTAATAACCAGCAGGAAGTCCTGGCATCTCTGCGTGAAGGACGTTCAGGGATCACTTTTTCTGACGAGTTTAAAGATGCAGGAATGCGCAGCCACGTATGGGGCAACGTCAAACTGGACACCACTGGTTTGATCGACCGTAAAGTGGTTCGTTTCATGAACGATGCCTCTATTTATGCCTATCTCTCCATGCGTGAAGCGATTGCGGATGCAGGCCTGAGTGAAGAAGCGTATCAGAACAACCCGCGCGTTGGTCTGATCGCTGGTTCCGGTGGCTCGTCTAAAGCGCAGGTATTCGGTGCTGACGCAATGCGTAGCCCGCGTGGCCTGAAAGCGGTTGGCCCGTATGTGGTCACTAAAGCGATGGGCTCTGCGGTTTCCGCCTGCCTCGCGACACCGTTCAAAATTCACGGCGTAAACTACTCCATCAGCTCCGCCTGTGCGACCTCTGCACACTGCATCGGTAATGCGGTCGAGCAGATCCAACTGGGCAAACAGGACATCGTATTTGCTGGCGGCGGCGAAGAGCTGGGCTGGGAAATGGCCTGTGAGTTCGACGCGATGGGCGCTCTGTCCACCAAATATAACGACCAGCCTTCTAAAGCGTCCCGTACCTATGACGCGCACCGTGACGGTTTTGTTATCGCAGGCGGCGGCGGTATGGTGGTGGTCGAAGAGCTGGAACACGCCCTGGCGCGTGGCGCACATATCTACGCAGAAATCGTGGGCTATGGCGCGACCTCTGATGGCGCTGACATGGTGGCTCCGTCTGGTGAAGGCGCGGTGCGCTGCATGCAGATGGCGATGCACGGTGTTGATACCCCAATAGATTATCTGAACTCCCACGGTACTTCTACGCCGGTGGGTGATGTGAAAGAACTGGGGGCGATTCGCGAAGTGTTTGGTGATAACAGCCCGGCAATCTCCGCCACCAAAGCGATGACCGGTCACTCTCTGGGCGCCGCAGGCGTACAGGAAGCGATCTACTCACTGCTGATGCTGGAACATGGCTTTGTCGCACCAAGCATCAACATCGAAGAGATGGACGAGCAGGCAGCCGGTCTGAACATCGTGACCGAGACTCTCGATCGTGAACTGACCACCGTTATGTCCAACAGCTTTGGTTTCGGCGGCACCAACGCCACGCTGGTGATGCGTAAGCTGAAAGCGTAAGACTACTGTTGATGAAAAGGGAGCCGAACGGCTCCCTTTTTTACTTTTTAAGCGGTTCGTATTCGGGGGCGATTTGCGCAGACCACGCCCGGGCCTGGGCAATGGCTCCGGCGCTGTAAATGGGATGCTCAAAATGGTTTCCAACATCCCTGACGCGATAGATTTTCCAGTGTTTTCCTTCCCAACGGGTATAAACCTCCAGACAAACAGGCGCTAAGTTCGCAGGGCCGCCCAACTGGACATCCACTTTTTCGCCGCCGAGAAAGGGTTGCGCATGTCCAACCTGTAATTGCGGGATCCATTCTGGCGCATAATCCTGTACATACATAAAGTAGTCTGAGCCCACAATCTCTTGCTCATAATAGCTATCAATCAATGTCAGACGGTCGATAACCTCTTTTGCAACATAGCGTTGCATTAACCCTGTGGTGTCCTGAGGCGTGTCCGGCTCATCGATAAACGCCGTCATCCATGCGAGATAAAATTGTTTAACATCATTCGAACTGTCTTGCGGGGGCGCAGAGCAACTGCAAAGCAGCAGGATGGACGCTAATAAAGTGAAGGCTTTCATCGCTATTTCCTGTAGATGGTGTACGCCGGTTTTGCTGCCCGGTAACCGGGGCCAGCCCACATGTCGCGCTGTCTGAAGTCTGAGTACCACTCAGAACCGTCGTAAATCGCCATATGACCGCTGGGGTTTCCACCGACATAAGGCTGTATAACGATGACATCTCCGGCGCGGGGAGTCTCAAGGGCACCAATAGCGCTAAATCCGGCGTTTTTTAACAACAAACCGTAATCTTTGGCATGGTAAGTGTTGCCAAGAAGTACACCTCCGGCCTGTATTGCTTTACGGGTAAATTCTGCACAGCGACTTTGTGAATGTGTGCCTGCATGAGATTTCGCATAATTTACGGCAGCCGTTTTATCCCAACTCATAATAACCTCTGTTAGTGATACGCGTAATAAAATTACGAGCAGCATTAACAATATTTACTCAGTCAGGTGTAACCTTTAATGCTATTTGAGTCCCTATGTGTTTTGTTTGAGTAATTTCTGTAAATAATAAAAAGGGATGGAAATATTAGTTTTTATTATTTCTTTGGTGATTCATCGGTCGGAATAGGCGGCATGTTGATATAACGAGTTGGCCATATTTTATCCGGTGTGGTTTCCAGCGCGTTGGCAATGATCCATTCGGCGCGAGGCCAGCTACGAGTAAAGACGTTGCGCAGGGAGTCGGGTGATAATCCTGCTACACGGGAAAGTTCTCTGAGCGTAATTCCTTTTTTTTCGAGTGCACTTTTAATATCTGCACGATGCCAGTCTTGGCTTTTTTCTCTCATTCTGTAATCCTACAAAGATGTGTTATCGGCACCGATATTTTTCAGAGGGTGATATTACAGCGACAAAAGAAGGTGATTTTCTTTTGTCGAATGGATATTGCCAGAATAACGCTGAAATTGCGCGAAAAAAGAAAGATTATTTTTATGTCATTGGCGAAAGGAACGAAATGATGTCTAAAGAATGGCTCACGGTACAGGAGTGTATTGGTCTACCGGGTTTTCCTGGTAGCGTCCCTGCTGTTCGCAGTCGACTTAATATCCTGAGTACAGGTAAAGAAGGCATTAAGCGCAAACGCAGTAAATCGAAGGCATGGGAGTACCATATTTCGATTCTCCCTGTGTATGTTCGTCCTTACGTTGCGGACAGCGATCCGGAATCAGTGCGCAATGATGCTTCTGCCTGGGAAGCAGAACCGAAAGAGATTTGGGATATGATGTTCAGACTCCTGACACCAGAACAACAGCAGCAAGTGACTTATCTGTTTGGCACGAAAGGGATTGGCGCGGTACTTCCTTCACTCTTCGACAAGAATACCCGGTATTGAACACACTGCACGGTTGCGGTTGACAACTTTAGCCACACGCAGGCAGACTTCAGGCCCATCATTATCTTCTGGATAATGCGTAAGCGTTTGACGTTATCCAACGCACCTTAATCCTGATGGTCAGGTGGAGGGGGCGTGGCAATTCCTCGCCTTACTCTGCATTCTGGAGTAACGCATGACAGCAGTAACCCATAAAGAAAAAACATCTGCAGCGAACACATCGCTTTTTCGTATCGCGTTTGCGGTCTTTTTGACCTACATGACGGTCGGTCTGCCGCTCCCCGTCATTCCCCTTTTTGTCCACCATGAACTGGGCTACGGCAATACGATGGTCGGTATCGCCGTGGGGATTCAGTTTCTGGCCACCGTCTTAACGCGCGGCTATGCCGGACGTCTCGCCGATCAGTACGGCGCCAAGCGTTCTGCGCTACAGGGAATGTTCGCCTGTGCGCTGGCGGGCGGCGCGTGGCTACTGGCGGCGCTGTTACCTGTTTCTGTACCAATCAAATTCTCATTATTGATAGTCGGACGACTGATCCTCGGTTTTGGTGAGAGTCAGCTACTGACCGGAACGCTGACCTGGGGACTGGGACTGGTGGGACCAGCACGTTCCGGCAAGGTGATGTCATGGAACGGGATGGCGATTTACGGTGCGCTGGCAGCAGGTGCGCCGCTGGGGCTGCTCATTCACAGTCATTTTGGTTTTGCGGGTCTTGCGGGCACGACAATGGCGTTGCCGCTGCTGGCATGGGCGTTTAACGGAACGGTGCGTAAAGTGCCGGCCCATGCGGGCGAGCGTCCTTCACTGTGGAGTGTGGTCGGGCTTATCTGGAAACCGGGTCTGGGCCTCGCGCTGCAAGGTGTGGGATTTGCCGTGATCGGCACCTTTATCTCTCTCTATTTTGCCAGCCACGGTTGGGCGATGGCCGGCTTTACGCTGACCGCGTTTGGCGGGGCCTTTGTGATCATGCGCGTACTGTTTGGCTGGATGCCGGACCGCTTTGGTGGGGTCAGGGTGGCTATCGCATCCCTGCTGATCGAGACCGTTGGACTGGTCCTGCTCTGGCTGGCACCGACCGCGTGGTTTGCGCTGCTCGGTGCGGCATTAACCGGGGCGGGGTGTTCGCTGATCTTCCCGGCGCTCGGCGTTGAAGTAGTGAAACGCGTACCGTCACAGGTTCGCGGGACAGCGCTGGGGGGCTACGCCGCCTTTCAGGATATCTCTTACGCGGTCACCGGCCCGCTGGCAGGGCTGCTTGCCACGTCCTGTGGCTATCCGTCGGTGTTCCTTGCCGGGGCCATTTCGGCGGTGCTGGGGATTGTGGTGACGTTACTGTCGTTTCGCCGGGGCTAGACGACCAGCCAGAAAATCAGTAACGCGACCAGCAGAGCGATAAACAGCAGTCCGGGACGTGCGGTGAACGATCGTAGCGTCTCAATAACTGGCGCAAACGGACTGTAAATCGGCTGAATGTGGCGCGGATCGTTTGATTCCCGATCGCGCTCAACGCGGCGCAGGAAGATCTGATTCAGGAGATCCTGCACCTGCGCGCTGGTCAGCACAGTTTGCGGCTGAATCTGCCCGTTTTGCTGAGCGTACTCTTTCAAACTTGCCAGCTCATCGGCTTCCAGCGGTTGCTTAAGCGCCGCCTGTAGAGATTGCAGGGTAGGGGCGTGTTGCAGACTCAAAGTCTGACGTGCCTGCAGCCAGGTCGCCAGATGGTTAAAATGCTTGGCAGGGATCAGCTCACCGCTTTTCACGCCAGAGAGTTCCAGCATTGATTGCCAGATCAGCTTACCGGATTCCCCCGTTGCGGCGGCCAGTTTGGTTACCAGTTGATTTAACGTATTGTGTTCGGCTGGCAGCAGCGGGCGATCGGTCGCCGGGCGCTGCTGCGGCTGCGGGATCGACAACTGGCCCTGCTGTAAAAGCGTCAGCACGTTCTTAAGCTGTTCCGGTTTGAGTTGGCTGAGCGCCGTTTGTCCGTACTGCTGGCGAATAAAATCGCTCACTGCCTGGCGGTTGTTTCCCTGACTTAACAATTCCGTCAACTGTGAAAGCACCTGACGGTTGGCATGATTTTGCTGGGCCACACCAAGACGCTGGTTGAGGTTTTGCTCCGCCGCAGGGAAATGACGTGACAGCAGCGGGGTGTCGTTTTTCACGCCGAGATCGTGCTTCATGCCGGCCCACACTTCCGCACTTTGCTGTTGCGTCAGTGAAATCAGGCGGGTTATCAGGCGTTCCAGTACGGTCCGCTGTTGCGTGGAGAGCGGCTGTTCGCCCGCCGTAGAAACCGCTGGTTGCCCTTCACCGGGAGGGCGCGCGGGAGCACCGGAAATGGGTTGCATCATCACTTATCCTTAAACCATCAATCTTAGCAAAGTATGCCTGGCGGCCAGATTATGGCACACTTGCCCGGTTAACTCTCGTTCTCAAAAGGTACGACAGACGTGAAAATTCTCGTTGATGAAAATATGCCTTATGCCCGCGAATTGTTTAGTCGTCTGGGTGAGGTTAAAGCGGTTCCCGGACGTCCCATCCCTGTCACTGAACTGGATGATGCCGATGCGTTAATGGTGCGCTCTGTCACCAAAGTGAACGCGTCATTGCTGGAGGGGAAAGCCATCAAGTTTGTGGGTACTGCAACCGCGGGCACCGATCATGTGGATGAGGGCTGGCTTAAGCAGGCGGGAATCGGATTTTCAGCGGCTCCGGGCTGCAACGCCATCGCGGTGGTGGAATATGTTTTTTCCTCACTGCTGATGCTGGCGGAACGTGACGGGTTCGCGTTACGCGATCGTACCGTCGGGATTGTTGGCGTGGGTAACGTCGGCGGACGCCTGCAGGCGCGACTGGAAGCGCTGGGGATCCGCACGCTGTTATGCGATCCACCGCGTGCGGATCGCGGGGATGAGGGCGATTTTCGCTCACTTGATGCGTTGGTACAGGAAGCCGACATCCTGACCTTCCACACGCCGCTGTTTAAAGAAGGGCCTTACAAAACGCGGCATCTGGCTGATGACGTGCTGATTTCCCGTCTGAAACCGGGCACCATTTTGATTAATGCCTGTCGTGGTGCTGTGGTGGATAACGCCGCGCTACTGGCGCGCCTGAACGCCGGGCAGGATCTGAGCGTGGTTCTGGATGTCTGGGAAGGCGAGCCGGATCTGAATGTCGAACTATTAAACAAGATCGATATTGGCACCGCGCACATCGCGGGCTACACGCTTGAAGGTAAGGCGCGCGGCACCACGCAGGTCTTTGAAGCCTGGAGCGCATTTATCGGTCGTGAACAACATGTCGCGCTGGATACGCTACTGCCTGAGCCGGAATTTGGCCGCATTACGCTACATGGCCCGTTGGATCAGCCGACGCTGAAAAGACTGGTACATTTGGTGTATGATGTGCGCCGCGACGATGCGCCACTGCGCAACGTAGCCGGAATACCGGGTGAATTTGATAAACTGCGCAAAAATTACCTCGAGCGCCGTGAATGGTCCTCACTGTACGTGATGTGCGACGACGCGGATGCGGCGGCGTTACTGTGTAAACTGGGTTTTAACGCAGTTCATCACCCGACACGTTAATGTCTTCTTAATGCTCCCTGGCGAATAATCGGCAGGGAGGCTTATGCTTTTCTGGAGTAAACCACCATGTCTGAAGGCTGGAATATTGCCGTCCTTGGCGCGACGGGCGCCGTCGGCGAAGCATTGTTTGAAACCCTGGCTGAACGTCAGTTCCCGGTTGGGGAAATTTTTGCGCTGGCCCGTAATGAAAGCGCAGGCGAACATCTGCGCTTTGGTGGTAAGTCAGTGATTGTACAGGATGCGGCCGAGTTCGACTGGACGCAGGCGCAACTGGCCTTTTTCGTCGCCGGCGTTGAGGCCACGGCTGCCTGGGTTGAAGAGGCGACAAATGCAGGCTGTCTGGTTATTGATTCCAGCGGTCTGTTCGCGCTGGAGCCGGACGTTCCGCTGGTGGTGCCGGAAGTGAACCCGTTCGTGCTGGCAGACTACCGCAATCGTAACGTGATCGCCGTGCCGAACAGCCTGACCAGTCAGTTGCTGGCCGCGCTGAAACCGCTCATCGATCAGGGTGGACTCTCTCGCATCACCGTAACCAGCCTGCTTTCTGCATCAGCGCACGGTAAAAAAGCCGTCGATGCGCTGGCTGGACAGAGCGCAAAGCTGCTGAACGGGATCCCCATCGATGAAGATGATTTCTTTGGTCGCCAGCTGGCGTTCAACATGTTGCCACTGTTGCCGGATCGCGAAGGCAGCGTGCGTGAAGAGCGGCGGATCGTCGATGAAGTACGCAAAATTATGCAGGATGACGGGCTGATGATCTCGGCAAACTGCGTACAGTCACCGGTGTTTTACGGTCACGCGCAGATGGTGGCATTTGAAGCGTTGCGTCCGCTGGCTGCCGAAGAGGCACGCGATGCCTTTTCCCGTGGCGAAGACATTGTGCTGTCGGAAGAGAGTGATTTTCCGACTCAGGTTGGCGATGCTTCAGGCAGTGCGCACCTGTCTGTGGGCTGTGTGCGTAACGATTACGGTATGCCGGAGCAGGTTCAGTTCTGGTCCGTGGCGGATAATGTCCGCTTTGGCGGCGCGCTGATGGCGGTGAAAATTGCGGAAAAACTGGTGCAGGAGTACCTGTACTGATGTCTGACCTGCAACAATCGCCAGTGTATAAAATTGCGCTGGGCATTGAGTATGACGGCAGCAAATATTATGGCTGGCAGCGTCAGAATGAAGTCCGCAGTGTGCAGGAAAAGCTGGAAAAGGCGCTCTCACAGGTCGCCAATGAGCCGATTAACGTCTTTTGCGCCGGACGCACCGATGCCGGTGTGCACGGCACCGGCCAGGTTGTGCATTTTGAAACCACCGCGCTGCGCAAAGATGCGGCATGGACATTGGGCGTAAATGCGAATTTACCTGGTGACATTGCGGTGCGATGGGTAAAAGCTGTACCGGACGATTTTCACGCGCGTTTCAGCGCTACGGCTCGCCGATATCGTTACATCATCTACAATCATCGGTTACGTCCGGCGGTGTTAGGTAAAGGTGTGACGCATTATTATGAGCCGCTGGACGCCGAGCGCATGCATCGTGCGGCGCAGTGTCTGATTGGTGAGAATGACTTTACGTCATTTCGCGCCGTCCAGTGTCAATCGCGCACACCGTGGCGCAACGTGATGCACATTACGGTGTCGCGTCATGGGGCGTATGTGGTGGTCGATATCAAAGCGAATGCCTTTGTACATCATATGGTCAGGAACATTGTTGGCAGCCTGATGGAAGTAGGTGCCCACAACCAGCCGGAGAGCTGGATAGCAGAGTTGTTAGCGGCAAAGGACAGAACGCTTGCAGCGGCAACGGCGAAGGCCGAAGGACTGTATCTGGTTGCGGTGGACTACCCTGACCGGTTTGATCTTCCTAAACCGCCTATGGGCCCGCTCTTTCTGGCGGACTAATTCGAGTCGTATAAAGGCACAACTATGGACCTGATTTACTTTCTCATCGATTTTATCCTGCACATTGATGTGCATCTGGCGGAACTGGTCGCAGAGTACGGCGTCTGGGTTTATGCAATTTTGTTCCTGATTTTATTCTGTGAAACCGGACTGGTGGTGACGCCGTTCCTGCCAGGGGATTCCCTGTTGTTTGTGGCGGGGGCGCTGGCGTCGCTGGGCACTAACGATCTCAATGTGCACCTGATGGTGGCGTTGATGCTGATTGCCGCGATTGTTGGCGATGCGGTGAACTACACTATTGGTCGACTGTTTGGTGAGAAGTTATTCAGTAACCCGAACTCGAAGATTTTCCGCCGCAGCTATCTGGACAAAACGCACCAGTTTTACGAAAAACATGGTGGAAAAACCATCATTCTGGCCCGTTTTGTGCCGATCGTCAGAACATTTGCGCCGTTTGTGGCGGGAATGGGACATATGTCGTATCGTCATTTTGCGGCGTATAACGTGATAGGTGCGCTGCTGTGGGTTCTGCTCTTTACCTATGCAGGTTACTTCTTCGGCACCATTCCAATGATTCAGAACAACCTTAAGTTGCTGATTGTCGGGATTATTGTGGTGTCGATCCTGCCGGGCGTGGTGGAAATTATTCGCCATAAACGCGCTGCGTCACGTGTAACAAAATAGAAACTAACTCGGCGGTTCGACCACTTTTTTGTCCAAAGTTTCGGGCTGTTATGTTTTAATGTGCAACATTCATGGTCTGTTGGGGGCAAAAATGGCATTATGCGCCCCCACGGCAAAACTGGAACACACCAGGTTCAGGCAGAAAGGTCATAAATGAGCTGGATTGAACGAATTAAAAGCAACATTACTCCCACCCGCAAGGCAAGCATTCCTGAAGGGGTGTGGACTAAGTGTGATAGCTGCGGTCAGGTTTTATAC